>CALWYT010000028.1 GCA_944385835.1 uncultured Oscillospiraceae bacterium
GTCGAAGTGCGTCCCGTCCGAGGCGGTGACGCCGACGCCGCCGGAGCCGGCGAAGGCCACCCCATCGAAGCGGCTGAGCTGCGTGTAGGAGCTGTAGACCGTGAGCGGCCCGGTGAAGGTGGTGCGGTTTTCGCCCTCGGCGGAGCCGTAGATGGAGACGCCGCGCGTGAAGGGCAGCTCCAGCTCTCCGTCGTAGGTAAGCGGTGGCAGATAAATCTCCACGGCGGTGTCGCGGCTCAGCTCGACGTCGATGTAGTCCATCAGCGCCTGGAGGTCCTCGACCGTCTCCATCGGCGTGTCCTCTGGGCGGAAAACGGCTATCTCCTGCTCGTATACAGTGATGCTCTGGCGCAGGAGCAGCGTGTCGCCGGAGGTCGTCTCCAGCGTCCAGAGGATGTCGTTGACGCCGCAGCCGGCCCAGTAGCTTATATGCGAGGTCAGCGCCGCGCCCGGGAAGCTGGGGTCATAGGCCGGGACGGTGTAGTCCATGGCGTCGCCGCCGCTGCGCGGCAGGGTCTCGACCGTGCAGGAGGCGATGAGCGCGGAGAACTCCTCTCGCGCGTCAGCGCCGTCAGCGCCGAAGACGTAGAGCTGCGAGGGGTTGGCGTAGGAATAGCCCTCCGGCACCGAGACCTCGCGCGATTCCGCGGGCGTGCCGGGCCGCTCGGGGTCGAAGGTCAGCACCAGGCGGTAGCCCCCGTACTCCAGCTCGGCGCCCGCAGCGTCGGACGCTGCGGCGGGCGCGGAGGGGGAAGGCGAGGGCGCCTCGCTCGCCGGGGCGGGGCTGGCGCTTGGGACGGTCCCGGGGCCGGGGGCGCCCCTCCCGGAGCCGAGGACCGCGATCGCTGTCACGGCGGCGGCCGCGGCGAGCACGGCGGCTGCTACGGCCCAGCGGCGCTTGCCCGCCGGGATGAACACGCTGCGCTTTGAATTCTGCTGCGTCTCGCAATGCGGGCAGAAGGAGGCCCCTTCGGGCAGCTCCGCGCCGCAGTTTATGCATTTCTTGCTCATTCCACGCTACCTCTCACAGTGCTTCCATAAGCTGACGGACGTTTTTGTATCTCTTTCCGGGGTTGGTCATGGTACATTTCTGCACCACCCGGCCCAAATGGCCGCGCACGGTCTCCCGCGAGGGATGGCTGCCGGTGAGCATGACGTTCAGCAGCACGCCCAGCGAGTAGATGTCGGCGCGCGAGTCGGACTGCGAGATGCCGTACTGCTCCGGCGCGGCGTAGCCCGTGGTGCCGAGTATGCGCGTGTCGCTCTCGCTTTCGAACTTGTATATCCTCGCGGCGTCAAAGTCCGCAAGCACCGCCTCGCCGCCGCGGATAATGACGTTCTCCGGCTTTATGTCCCTGTGTACGGCGCCCATCGAGTGCAGCACCCAGAGCGCCGCACAGAGCTGGCGCGCGACGTCCCTCGCCTCGTCGGCGGTCAGGACCGCGCCCCGCAGCAGGTAGGACAGCGAATCGCCCTGGACGTACTCCTCCAGCACCAGCGTCCTGCCTTCGCGCTCGGCCACCTCGTAGACCAGCGGGAGATGCGGGCAGTTCAGCTCCAGCAGCCGCCGGTAGACCTCGCCGGCGCCCTCGAACTGGCGGAAGAGGTACCTGTTCCCGCTCGCGGGATGGCGCAGCAGCGACACGCTGCCCCGCTCGCTCCGCTTGATAAGCCTTACGTGCGTGAACTCCTCGTCCGCCGCGCGCAGAAGATTGTCGTATACGTCCATAAAATTTGTCACCCTATGCAGCCAGCATATTGTTTTTGCGTTTTGCAGAGGCTAAAATTAAATCGGAAACAAAAAATTCTTTAATTAAGGTGTAATAGCCGCGCTGCGGCTATTATATCAGGCTGGCAAGGCTTTGTAAAGGCGGCGAAAAAATTGAGCAAAAACAACACGGACGATCTGCAGCAGGAGCTGATGAGCACGATGGATCTGGACGAATTCCTCGCGGCGAACAGCGACGACTTCAGGGATGAGGCGGCAATGGACATACTCAACAGGATGCTTGACGAGAAGGGCGTGTCGAAGGCCACGCTGGCCAAACGCTCGGGCATGAGCGAGATATACCTCCACCAGATTTTTGCCGGGCGGAGGCACCCCTCGCGCAGCCGGCTCATCTGCCTGTGCTTCGGCATGGGCGCCACGCTGGACGAGACGCAGGAGCTGCTCAAGCGCTGCGGCCTGGCGCAGCTCTACCCCCGCGTGCGCAGGGACGCCATCATCATCTACGGCCTGGCAAACGGGATGAGCCTGATGGACATCAACGACAAGCTCTTCTCCGAGGACGAGGAGACGCTGTTCTGAGCGCGCGCCCGCGGCGGGGCGCGCGGCGCAGAAAAAGAGGCGTGGAAGGTTTGAGCCTTCCACGCCTCTTTTTTGCTGCGGTTTATTTCAGCGCTTCATAGATGATCAGCGTGTCGCGTATGGCCTCCTTGTCGCCTGCGCTGACGGTGTGGTCGTACACCTTGTCGTCGCCCTCAAAGCGGATGATGGTGGTCTCGGAGTTGACTATGTCCCAGAGCATCTCGATATCCCAGTCGTCAACCTCGTCGTCCATGTACTCCCAGACCGCGCCGTACTGGTTGTCGCGCACCACGTCGTAGTAGCTGTACGTGCGGTAGTAGCGCTCCTCGTCGACGGCGATGGTGAGCTTGGTCCAGAACACCCAGTTGTCGCCGGTGTAGTCGTACATCAGACGCAGCCAGACATTGTCGTCCTGCATACCGATATAGGGCATGATGTAGCAGCGGGTGTCGATGTACTGGGGATAGGCGGGCGCGTAGTAGAAGGAAATGCCGCGCACGACGTCTTCCTCCACCTTGAAGGTGGCGAGCAGGGCCTCGGCTTCGGCCTGGGCGGCTGCCTTATAGGCCTCGGCGGCGGCGCCAAGCTCCGCGCTGTTGGAGACGGAGGCGCGCTGCTCCTCGCTCAGGGCGTCGTAGGCCGCCTGGGCCGCGTCCAGCCCGGCGTGGTTGTCCAGCGTGACCTCGCCTATGGCGGCGATAAGCTCCTCGACGTTGGCCACAGCCAGCTCGCTGTAGGCCTGCTCGGCGGCCTCCAGATCGGAGTAGTTCCCGACGTGGGCCTGGACGCCCGCCTCCAGCGCGTCGTAGGAGGCGCGGGCCGACTCGATGGCGCCGGCACTCTCCAGCGTGACCTCGCCGATGGCGGCAATCAGCTCCACCGTCGGGGCCGCAGCCTCGGCCAGCACCAGCTCGTCATAGGCGCTGCGCGCGGAGTCCAGCTGCGCGGCGTTCTCCAGGCTCTCGCGCTCCTCTTCGGTGAGGGCGGCCATGGCCTGCTCGGCCTCGCGTATGGCGGACTCGCTGTCCAGCGTGACCTCGCCGATGGCGGCGATCAGGTCGTCCACAGCCTGGGCGGCCTCGCTCTTGCCGCAGCCGGCAAGCGAGAGGACCATCGCCGCGGCCAGGAGCAGGCAAAGGATTTTCTTCATCTCGTTTCCCCCTTGTGTAA
>CALWYT010000029.1 GCA_944385835.1 uncultured Oscillospiraceae bacterium
GGCAAGAGCAAGTGGGTTTGGATCCCGCTCATCCCGGGCGCTTTCTACTCCTTCATCTGCTCCTCCTACATTGCCAACGCGACCATCGGCTTCCACCTGCCCTGGAACATCGCCTACATCGTCGGCGTTGCGTTCATGGTGTTCTACGTGGCCGCCCTCGTCGCCTACGGCAGCAAGCGCGCCAAGAGGGTCCTCGGCAAGTAAGCCCTGCCGGGAGAGAAGCGCAATACTTAATTATCTTCCCGTTCTGGACCATAGAACAGGCGGGACAACAGAAGGGAGGCCCTCCGGGGCCTCCCTTTTTTGCGCCGCGCGCATGGTTTACACTTTGTCCAAACTTTTGATGCAACTTTGATACAGGCCGGGTCTATCATGCGCACATGGACGAAGGGCGGCGACGCCCCGGCTCCACGCTTCTCCCTGCAAGTCAGATACCGGAAACACCTGCCGCGCCCTCCCCGGGGCGCGGCAGGCGTTTTTTTGCGGAACGCGCCGGAAAAAGCGCAATTTGCTCTTGCGTTTCCCGCCGGGACGTGCTACAATACCGTTTGCGCCTTGTATCCCATGCGAGTCATGCTCAAGGCAGCTCTTACCGAGGTGAAAGACATGAAGGAAGGCATCCATCCCAAGTACTATAAGACCACGATACGCTGCGCCTGCGGCAACGTGATTGAGACCGGCTCCACCCGCGAGAACATCACCGTCGAAATCTGCTCCAAGTGCCACCCGTTCTACACCGGCAAGCAGAAGCTCGTCGATACCAGCGGCCGCGTCGATAAGTTCAACAAGAAGTACGGCATCAAATAAGTTGCGACATCTCTCTTGCCCGGCGTTATATGCGCCGGGCAGTTTGTTTACCGAAAGGACTGCAATTATTGAACGACACCGCTAAGAAGAAGGAGCGCGCGGTGCTCTGCGGCCTCGCCGCCGCCAGCATGGACGCCGCCGAGCGCTCCACCGAGGAATCCATGGAGGAGCTGGCCAGCCTGGTGGAGACCGCCGGGGGCGAGGCCGCCGCCTCCCTCCTGCAGCAGCGCGCCGCGCCCGACCCGCGCAGCTTCATAGGCTCGGGCAAGGCCGCCGAGCTGAAGGAACTCATAGCGAACGCGGACTGCGACCTCGCCGTCTTCGACAACGAGCTGACGCCCAGCCAGATGCGCGTCCTCTCGGAGGAGCTGGGCGTGCGCGTGCTGGACCGCAGCGGCCTCATCCTCGACATCTTTGCCCAGCGGGCGCGCACGCGCGAGGGCAAGCTGCAGGTGGAGCTGGCGCAGTACGAGTACCTGCTGCCGCGCCTCACCGGCATGTGGACGCACCTGGTGCGCCAGACGGCCTCGGGCGGCTCCTCGCCCATAGGCACCCGCGGCCCGGGCGAGACGCAGCTGGAGACCGACCGCCGCCACATCCGCCGCAGGATACAGAAGCTGCGCGAGGAGCTGGAGCAGGTGCGCAAGGTGCGCTCTGTCCAGCGCCGCCGCCGCGAGCGCAACGCCATGCCCGTCGTCGCCATCGTCGGCTACACCAACGCGGGCAAGAGCACGCTTTTAAACCGGCTCACGGGCAGCTCGATAGAGGCCAACGACCGCCTCTTCGACACGCTGGACACCACCACCCGCCGTCTCAAGCTGGACGAGGCGCAGGAGGTGCTGCTCTCGGACACCGTCGGCTTCATCCGCAAGCTGCCGACGCACCTGGTCGAGGCCTTCAAGGCCACGCTGGAGGAGCTGCAGTACGCCGACGTGCTGCTGCACGTGGCGGACGTCACCAGCCCCGACCTGGACGTGCAGGTGGGCGTCGTGGAGGAGCTTATCGGCCGGCTCGGCGCGGGCCAGACGCCGCGCGTCATGGTCTACAACAAGTGCGACCGCTTCGTGGGAGAGCTGCCCCGCGGCGCGGACACCGTCTGCATCTCCGCCCGGACCGGCGAGGGGACGAAGGAGCTGGTGGATAAGATAGCCGAGGTCCTCGGCCGCCGCTCCCGGCGCGTGCGCGTCGCCCTGCCCTACGCGAGGGCCGGGGTGCTGGACACCCTGCGGCGCGAGGCCGCCGTGCTGGACGTGGAGTACACAGAGGAGGGCGTCGAGGCTGAGGTCGTCGTGAAGCCCGAGCTGTGGGGCCTGGTGCGCGGCTACGTGCAGGAGGATATTTAAGCCAGAAGGCCTGTTTGCTTATTGACAAGCGGCGGCCGATACGGTACGATATACACAATAGACAAAGCCCGGGCGAAGGCGGCCCGGTAATTAGGATATAGTGGAGGTAACGTATGAAGAGAAGCACCAGAGTCGGCCTTGTGACCTCCGGCGGCGACTGCCAGGGGCTTAACGCGGCCATACGAGGCGTCGGCAAGGCGCTAATGCAGTACATCCCCAACGTCGAGATCTTCGGCATGTACGACGGCTACAAGGGCCTGATCGAAGGGGACTACAAGTACATGGAGAAGGGCGACTTCTCCGGCATCCTCACCGAGGGCGGCACCATCCTCGGCACCTCGCGCCAGCGCTATATCCCCGGCAAGGCCATCGTGGACGACCAGGGCAACGACCTCATGCCCGCCATGCTGGACACCTACACCCGCCTCAACCTCGACTGCCTGGTCGTCATGGGCGGCAACGGCACGCAGAAGAGCGCCAAGCTGCTCTCCGACGCCGGCATGAACATCGTCACCCTGCCAAAGACCATCGACAACGACATCTTCGGCACCGACACCACCTTCGGCTTCCAGAGCGCCGTGGACATCGGCACCAACGTCATCGACTACATACACTCCACCGCAAGCAGCCACTCCCGCGTCTTCCTGGTCGAGCTTATGGGCCGCGACGCCGGCTGGCTGACCCTCAACGCCGGCATAGCCTCCGGCGCGGACATCATCCTCATACCCGAGATCGCCTATGACATCGAGAAGGTCGCCCAGGCCCTCGAGGAGCGCCGCCGCTCCGGCCGCAACTTCAGCATCATCGCCGTCGCCGAGGGCGCGGTCAGCGTGACCGACGCCGTCCTCAGCGAGGAGGAGCGCCGCCGCGCCAAGGAGGAGAGCCGCCACTCCACGATCTCCTACCGCATCGCCAGCGAGCTGGAGGAGATAACCGGGCAGGAGACCCGCGTCACCGTCCCCGGCCACTATCAGCGCGGCGGCCCCCCCTGCCCCTACGACCGCGTCCTGGCCACGCAGTTCGGCACCGCGGCCGCGCACCTCATCATGAAAAAGCAATACGCCACCATGGTCGGTATCCGCAACGGCGAGATCGTCTCCGTCCCCCTGGACGACGCCGCCAGCCGCACCAAGTTCCTGCCCACCGACCACCCGCTTATCCAGGTCGCGCGCGACGTCGGCATCCGCTTCGGCGACTGAGCCGCGCAGGATTTTGCCCGCATTTTATCAAAAAGCCCTTGCATTACGCAGGGGCTTTTGCTATAATATATCGGCATTACACACGGGATGCGGCGATTCCCGACCCGGTGGCCGGCTGTCCGGCTGGGTCGCGGGGAGATGACCCGCCCCGGAGGTAATAACAAAATAAAGGAGGAAACACAAAATGGCAGTCGTAACCATGAAGCAGCTTCTGGAGGCCGGCGTACACTTTGGCCACCAGACCCGCCGCTGGAACCCCAAGATGGCCGAGTACATCTACTGCGAGCGCAACGGCATCTACATCATTGACCTCGCCAAGACCGCGAAGAAGCTGGAGGAGGCCTACAACTTCGTCCGCGACCTCGCCGCCAACGGCCAGAACATCCTCTTCGTCGGCACCAAGAAGCAGGCCGCCGACACCATCAAGGAGGAGGCCGAGCGCGTCGGCCAGTACTACGTCAACGCCCGCTGGCTGGGCGGTATGCTCACCAACTTCAAGACCATGCGCACCCGCATCAACCGCCTCGCGCAGCTCAAGCGTATGCAGGAGGACGGCACCTTCGACATGCTGCCGAAGAAGGAAGTCATGAAGCTCATGGGCGAGATGGCCAAGCTCGAGAAGTACCTGGGCGGCGTCAAGGATATGCAGCGCCTCCCCGGCGCCCTGTTCATCGTGGACAGCCGCAAGGAGCACAACGCCATCGCCGAGGCCCGCAAGCTGCACATCCCCATCATCGCCATAGTCGACACCAACTGCGACCCCGATGAGGTCGATTACGTCATCCCCGCCAACGACGACGCCATCCGCGCCATCAAGCTGATAAGCGCCACCATGGCCAACGCCGTGCAGGAGGGCCGTCAGGGCGCCGACGAGGCCGCCGACGAGGCCGCCAAGGTCGAGGAAGCCGACGATACCGCCGAATAATCCACCCGCTTTATATAATTACGAAAGGGAAGATATACCATGGCTTTTACAGCAGCAGATG
>CALWYT010000030.1 GCA_944385835.1 uncultured Oscillospiraceae bacterium
GCGGGCATGGCCTGGGGGCATTCCTCGATGATCTCGGATATCATGGTGTCACGCTTGATTTCCATTTAAGTTACCTCCGTGGTAGTTACATTCAAAAGCGGCCGGGCTGATACGCCCGGCCGTTTTCGGCTTATCTGGACGGCTCAGGCGTTCTGCTGCTGCTCGCGTATCTTGGCGAAGCACTCGCTGCAGTACACGGGGCGGTCGGTCTTCGGCTCGAAGGGAACCTTGGCCTCGCCGCCGCACATGGCGCAGACAGCGGTGAAATACTCGCGCGGGGCGCGAGCGGCGTTCCTGCGGGCGTCGCGGCAGGCCTTGCAGCGCTGCGGCTCGTTCTGGAAGCCGCGCTCGGCGTAAAACTCCTGCTCGCCGGCAGTGAACACGAACTCCTTGCCGCATTCCTTGCACACTAGCACTTTGTCTTCAAACATGTTGGACCCTCTCTTTAGAAGATAATATATTGCGCTTCAGTTTCGGCCGGGATATTTGCGTTAGCCTCTGCTGATGTCGCCGGGATAAGGTTGCCTCGCCAGCTTGCGGCGGATTCTCTGCACGGCGTTGTCGACGGCTTTCTCGCTTTTTCCAAGTTCCGCGCCAATCTGCTTGTATGAAAGGCCGTTGAGAAAGTGGAAAAGCACGTCCGTCTCGAACGTCGACAGGCACCGTGAAAACGTGGAATAAAACTCTTTCTCGCTCTCACGGGCGAGGACCTGCTCCTCCGGCGAGCGCCTGAACAGCTCAGGCTGTACCGCGGAGGACCGTTCCGGCTCTTCTTCGGAGAGGATTACATATTCCAGGGACACCCCGCCGTTGAGCGGGTCATGCTTCTTTCTCGATGCTGATCTAAGGGCTTGACGTATACGGTTGCGTATGCAGACCTCCGCGAAGGGACGGAAGGGGCCGCCGGACGCGTCGTAGTTCATTATGGCGCCCAGAAGGCCGATCATGCCCTCCTGGGTCAGGTCCTCGCTGTCTCCCCCCGCAAGGAAATGCGGCCTCGCGCAAATCTTGACAAGGCGCGAATAGCGCTCTATCAGCTGTTCCTGCGCAGAGACGTCGCCCTTGACCGCGACGGCCTGAAGCTCTTCATCTGTCATAGACGCATAATCCTTCATACTCAACCAAATCTTTGACAAAGTAATTATATTACAAACCGCCGGAAAGTCAAGCAAAATTCTAAGATTTTCTATATATTGCGGCGGATGTACGCCGCGCGCGCCGTTTCCGGCGAGGCGGCGCGGCCTAAAGCTCCAGCTGTTCCTGCCCGCCGAAGCTCAGGCCCAGGTGTTCATAAGCCTTCCTCGTAACGCAGCGGCCGCGCGGCGTGCGGGTCAGGAAGCCCTGCTGGAGAAGGTAGGGTTCATAGACGTCCTCCAACGTCACGGCCTCTTCGTTTATCGTGGCCGCCAGGGTCTCAAGCCCGACCGGGCCTCCGCCGTAATACTCTATTATGCTGCGCAGCATACGCCTGTCCACGCCGTCAAGCCCCAGCCTGTCGACCTCCAGCCGCAGCAGGGCGTCGTTCGCCACCTCGCGGGTTATCACCCCGCCGCCGCGCACCTGCGCGAAGTCGCGCACACGGCGCAGCATACGGTTTGCTATGCGCGGCGTGCCGCGAGAGCGCGAGGCAATCTCAAACGCGCCGTCCGGCTCTATCTCTATGCCAAGTATGCCGGCTGAGCGCGTAACTATGCGCGTCAGCTCCTCGGGCGTATACAGCTCTAAACGCAGCGTGACGCCGAAGCGGTCGCGCAGCGGCGCGGTGAGCTGCCCGGAGCGGGTCGTGGCCCCAATGAGCGTGAAATGCGGCAAATCCAGCCGTATAGAGTTCGCGCTCGGCCCCTTGCCTATTATTATGTCTATGGCGAAGTCCTCCATGGCGGGATAGAGTATCTCCTCGACCGCCCGGTCGAGCCGGTGTATCTCATCGACAAAGAGGATGTCGTTCTCCTGCAGGTTCGTCAGGAGGGCGGCGAGATCGCCGGCCTTCTCTATGGAGGGGCCGGACGTTATGCGCAGGTTCACGCCCATCTCGTTGGCAATAATGCCGGCGAGCGTAGTCTTGCCAAGCCCCGGGGGGCCGTGCAGGAGCACGTGGTCCAGGGATTCGCCGCGCATTTTGGCCGCCTGGATAAAGACGCGCAGATTGTCCTTGGCCTTCTCCTGGCCGATGTACTCGTCCAGCGTCCTCGGACGCAGCGAGCCTTCGCTTGCGTCCTCGGGGAGGATGGAGGTGGAGGTGATTATCCTCTCGTCCCCGCCCTCAGAAAAGCTGATGCTCATTTCCGCCACCTCACTTCATCATGTTCTTCAGCGCGGCCTTGATGATGCCCTCGGTGTCGAGGGCGTCCGTGTCCACCCCGCGCAGCGCGGCGTGGATTTCCGCCGAGCCGTAGCCGAGGACGCCGAGCGCCGCCGCGGCGTCGGCCAGCTTGTCCGCGCCGGGAACGACGTTCTGCGGCGAAGCGGGAATGGCCGCCGCGGCGCCGCCGCTCTCCTTGGCTATCTTGTCCTTCAGCTCGTATATGACGCGCTGCGCAATCTTCTTGCCGATGCCCGGCGCTACGGTCAGCGCCTTCTCGTCCCCGGAGAGTATGGCCATGGCGAGTCCCTCCGGCGTGGAGGACGAAAGTATGCTCAATGCGGCCTTCGGACCTACGCCGGAGACGCCTATGAGCAGCTGGAAAGAGCGCTTCTCGCTTCTGGTGGCAAAGCCGTAGAGGTCAAACGCGTCCTCCTTGACCGACTCCGCGACATAGAGCTTGGCCCGCTCGCCCAGGCGCAGCTGCGCCAGGGTGTTATAGCTGACGTTCAACTCATACCCAACGCCGCCGCAGTCTATAACGGCGAGGTTCCCGCCCAGCTCGGCGACAGTCCCTTCTATATGGTAGTACATACGTTTCCTCCCTGACGCAGCAGCTGCGACGTCGCGCTGCGCGCGTGGCAGAGCGCTATGGCGACGGCGTCGGCGGCGTCGTCCGGCTTTGGCGTCGCGCTGAGATTGAGTATGCGGCGGACCATGTCTATGACCTGGGCCTTCTCCGCCCTGCCGTAGCCGACGACAGCCTGCTTGACCTGCAGCGGCGTATATTCGAAAATCGGCACGCCTGCGCGGAACAGCGCCAGGAGTATGACTCCCCTGCCCTCCGCGACGGAAATGCCCGTGGTGATGTTCGTATTGAAAAACAGCTCCTCCACCGCGGCGGCGTCCGGCCTGAAGGTGGACACCAGCTCGCCCATGTCGGAGTATATCCTATCCAACCGGCTGGAGAGCGGGGTGTGCGCCGGCGTAGTGATGACGCCGCAGCGCACAAAGGACTGCCTGCCCCTTTCCGAGTCTATGACGCCGAAGCCAACGGTGGCCACCCCCGGATCTATGCCCAGTATGCGCAATTTAACGCCTCGCTTTCAACGCCCCGCCCCCATGTGGGGCAAGGAAAACCAATTTTGCAGCAGCCGCGCCGCGGCTATTGTATCACGCCCGCGGCCAGATTACCAACAGTTTTTGGCCCGCGCACGGGTTTGTGGTTTGGGTCAACCCAGCGCCGTCAGCAGCTCGCCCAGCTCGTCCCAGCTTGACACAAGGCTGTACTCGCAGGCAGGGCCGGAGGCGTACTCCGGCTTATAGGTGCATCTGAGCGGGCTTTTATACCACACGGGCCAGATACCGCAGCGCGCTGCGCCCTCGATGTCGCAGCGCACGTCGTCGCCCACGAACCAGGCCTGCGCCGGCTCCAGCCCCGCCATACCCAGCGCACGGCGGAATATCCACTCCGACGGCTTCCTGAAAACGCTCTCGCTGCTCGCGAGCACGAACTCGAAGCGGTGGAAGGGCAGCGTCTCGTCTATCCTGCGGCGCAGCACGCCGCCCGAGTACGAAAGGTTGCTTATGACCGCGGTGCGCAGGCCCCTGTCCGCGCAGAGCGCAAGGAAGCGCTCTATGCCCTCCATCGGGTAGATAGGCTCCGTCGCCTGCCAGCGGATGTACTCCAGCTCCTCCAGTGAGACGTCAAACTTCAGGCCGAGGCTGTCGTATATGGCGGCGTCCAGCTTGAACCCGTCCGTCTCCAGTTCGAGGGGCCGCATGGCGTCCCAGAGCCTGCGGTACACACCGCCGCAGAGGGAGGCCAAATCCCCGGCCGTTATGCCGCCGGGGTTTTCAACGGCGTGCGAGAGGACCGCGGCCCAGCCCGCCGGATAGTCCTGTACCGGCTCGTAGCACAGCGTGTGGCCATAGTCGAAGAATATCATCTCAGGTTTTCTCATCTGCATCCGCGCGCCCTCCTGACCCATACATTGTAACATCCAGACGCCCGGCGCGCAAGGGCGCGCGCAGCGATAAAAAACGCCCCCGGCTCCCGCCGGGGGCTTCCCCTTCTCAAGCCCTTGGATGGGCCTTATTGTACACGTCCTTGAGCTGCTTTTTTACGAGGTGCGCGTAAATCTGCGTGGTGGAGAGGTCGGCGTGGCCGAGCATCTCCTGTATGGAGCGCAGATCCGCGCCGTTTTCCAGCAGGTGCGCCGCAAAGGAGTGGCGCAGGGTGTGCGGCGTGATGTCCTTTTCTATGTGGGCCTTGGCCTGATAGGTCTTGACGATTTTCCAGAAGCCCTGGCGCGTCATGCGCTCGCCGTTGAGGTTGACAAACAGCGACTGCTCGTCGCTGCTCGCCAGCATCTGCGGGCGGACGAACTCCATGTACTCGGCCAGCGCCTTTACGGCCTTGGGATAGAGCGGGATGACCCTCTCCTTGTCGTTCTTCCGGCAGCGTATCACGCCGACGGCGAGGCTCACGTCGGAGACGTTCAGCGAAATAAGCTCCGTCACACGGATTCCCGTGGCATACAGCAGCTCCAGCATCGCTCGGTCGCGGTAGCCCTTCGCGTCCGTACACTCCGGCTGCTCGAGCAGCAGCTCGACCTCCTTGCTGGTCAATATCTGCGGCAGCTTCTTTTCCAGCTTTTCGCCCGTGAGGCCCGCGGAGGGGTCCTGCACTATGACGCCGCAAGCGGAAAAATACGTGTAAAAGCGCTTCATCGTGGCAATATGCCGCGTTATCGTGGCGGGGCTTTTGCCGCCCCTGCGCAGGTAATCGAGGTAGTTGTTGAGATCCTTCTCGCCGGCGTCGATGAGGTTGGGGCGGTCATGCGCGTCGAGGTACTCGCTCAGCTGGCGCATATCGCGCATATAGGACGCAATGGTGTTCTCCGACGACTTGCGCTCATTTTTAAGGTAGTCCTGGAATTTGGCAAGGCTGACGGAATCCAGCACCAATCACATCCCCCTTCTCTTCCGCGTAGTTATATAATCAGCCGCACAATCGCGGGTACAAGCCAGCGCTCGGCAGAGGCTGCAGCCAGCAGCATGGCGGCGACCGCCGCGGCGCCCCCTCCCTGCCGGGCAAAGCCGGCCGGCGCCGGGCGTCGCGAGTAGCTCGCCAGCAGCCGCAGTGAAAAACTCACCCCGGCCTGCGCCGCGACGAACAGGCTCGGCACCGTAAAAATTGCGGGCAGGCCCAAAACGGCGAGGGCCAGAGCAGGCCCCTTGCCCGGATACGCAGCGGCGATATAGGCCGCGCTGCACGCAAGCGTGAACCCCCGCACCGCCATAGCGGCCGGAATAATCAAAACCCCCAAAAGCGAGGTAGAAAAAAGCAGAACGAAAAGGTGGTACGCGCAGCAGGAAAGAAGCAGCCGCGCAAACCCGGCGCTCTCATACCCGTCCGCACCGGGGAGGCTGACTTCCCCCGGCTGTATCGCGTCGGAGCCGCCGGTAAGCGCCCCGGCGGCCGCCCCGGCGACAAAGGCCGCCGCAAGCACGAGCAGCAGCACGGCGCCGCCGCCATGACGTATCAGGCGGGAAGTATCTACATGTGGCAGTCCGCGCGCGCGCCTCACGCCCCCGGGCCTCTACCCGGCGTAGACGCGAGCGGCGCAGGGCCGCAATTTACATAATTCAAGTAGGCACAATATAATACAAAATCCATCAGTAATCAAGTCCTTTGTCAAAATAAGCGTAAGTTTGTGAATTATGACCATGTATTATGTCAACTGTATTATGTAAACATCACATACCAGCAAGCGGGTTCAAACGCGTAAAACCGGCGCTTATCACTATATTTAGTGGTTGTATTTGCTGCCGCACCACTGTATCTAGGTAATCGCTTTACTGTTATGTCTACCTGTCGAAAATATGACAGATAGTAATATTACCGTCTGCGGCGGCGCCTGCCGCCGCGCTTTCCCCGCTTTATGCACAGCGCTCCCCCGAACGCTCCGCCGCCCAGGGCGGCCACCGCGTTGCGCGCGCAGCCTGCGGCGAGCGCCTCCGTACCGGGGGCGGCCAGGCTGGCTATAACCATCACAGACGCGACGGCCCCGCCCATGAGCAGCCCCGTCTGCATCACCCTCCCTCCCCTGCTCGCAGCCGCCGCGGCTCCAGATGCCGCCGAGGCGAGGAACACGCAGGCAATTGACAGCTCCTCCATCAGGCTGTACGGCAGCACGTCCCTGGCCAGCAGCAGCGCGCAGGCATAGAGCAGGGCCGGCAGGCAGACTGCCGCCGCCACGGGTCCTGCGACATACCAGCGCAGGCGTACGGCGCGCGCCGTCCGGCGTTCGGTTTGCACGGTCATAAAAATCCCTCCGACGCAGATGTTTGTACATCCTATTACGTCGGAGGGATTTTAATGACCGGTTGTCGCTTGGGATTACTTCGTCTCGTCGACGCTGTTCTCCTCGCCGGAAGTCTTGGCCTTTTTCCTGTTGGCCTTGGCGGCGCGGGCAGCGGCTTCCTGAGCGGCGCGCTCCTTCTCCTCGCGGACGTTGGAGCTGATGGCCCACTTGGTGACCTGAAGGCGGACGCGGTCCTCGCCGGTCTCGAAGGTGATGGTGTCCTCGGTGACCTGTACGACTTTACCCATTATGCCGCCTATGGTGACGATTTCGTCGCCAAGCTCGATGCTGTTGCGCATATCGTTGAGCTTCTTCTTGCGCTTGTTCTCCGGGCGTATCAGGAAGAAGTAGAACACCACGAGGATTATGACGAGGAAGAGGATCGAGGACATGCTGCCAGCCGCTCCGGAGCCGCTGGTACCGCTCAGTACGTTGAAAAACATTTGTGTGCTTACCTCCAGCAAAAAGATACGGTGCGTTGATTATAACCCTTAATTTTCAAAAATGCAAGGATTTTATACGCGCTTGTCCAGTGCGGTCGAATAACGCGCCCGGAAAGCCGCGAAATCCCCGGCGTCCAGCGAGTCGCGGATGCGCTGCATGAGGCTGTTGTAGAACCAGAGGTTGTGCGTCACGGCAAAGCGCATGGCGAGCATCTCCTCCGCCTTTAAGAGGTGGCGGAGGTAGGCCTTTGAGTACCTCCGGCACACGGGGCAGGAGCACAGCGGGTCGATCGGCGACTCGTCGCGCTCGTATTTCGCGTTCTTGATGTTGATAATCCCGCCCCAGGTGAAGAGATGGCCGTGGCGCCCGTTTCGGGCGGGCATGACGCAGTCGAAGAAGTCCACCCCGCGCGCGACGCCCTCGATGATGTTCCCCGGCGTGCCAACACCCATGAGATAGCGCGGCTTGTCCTGCGGCATATACTCCTCGACGGCCTCGATGGTGTCGTACATCTCCTGATGCGTCTCCCCCACGGCAAGCCCGCCTATGGCGTAGCCGGCGCAGTCAAGCCCGGCGATGCGCTTCATGTGCTCTATGCGCAGGTCCCGGAATACGGCGCCCTGGTTGATGCCAAACAGCACCTGGCCCGGGTTTACCGCGTCCGGCTCCGAATTGTACTGCGCCAGGGCCTTCACGCAGCGCTCCAGCCAGCGCGCGGTGCGCTCGCAGGACTGCTTGACATACTCGTACGGCGAGGGTATCTTGACGCATTCGTCAAACGCCATGGCTATGTCGCTGCCCAGGTTCGACTGTATGCGCATACTCTCCTCCGGCCCCATAAAAATGTGGCGGCCGTCTACGTGGCTGTTGAAGCGCACCCCGTCCTCGCTGATTTTACGCAGCTCGGCCAGGGAAAAAATCTGAAACCCGCCGCTGTCCGTGAGTATTGGTCCGTCCCAGGTTATAAACCTGTGCAGCCCGCCCATCGACTTTATCAGCGCGTCGCCGGGGCGGACGTGCAGATGGTAGGTATTGGACAGCTCCACCTGGCAGCCAATCTCCCCGAGGTCGCGAGCCGACAGCGCGCCCTTGATGGCGCCCTGCGTCCCGACGTTCATAAAGACCGGTGTCTGCACAGTGCCGTGCGGGCAGCTGAACACGCCGCGCCTCGCGCGGCCCTCCCGCCTTATGACCTGGAACATATCCGACACTCCTTTCGCACGGTGTCCAGTTTAATATGATAATGCGCCATTGTCAATCCTAATTGCGCACTTTTGCTTGCGTACCCGGCGCATTTGTGTTAACATGACGGCAAAGATACTGAGAAAAGAGAGGCTCCAAACATGAAAATTCAGGAATCAGCCGAGAATTATCTGGAGGCCATACTCGTGCTTCAGCGGCGCAAAGGCAACGTGCGCTCCATCGACATAGCAAACGAACTTTCCTTCTCCAAACCCAGCGTCAGCGTGGCGATGAAGAACCTGCGCGTCGGAGGATACATAAAGGTCGACCCCTACGGCAACATCTCCCTGCTCGACAAGGGGAGGGAAATTGCGGAAAAAATTTATGAGCGGCACACACTCATCTCCGGCTGGCTGACCTCCATGGGCGTCGACCCGGAGATCGCCGCCGAGGACGCATGCCGCATCGAGCATGTCATCAGCTCCGAGACGTTCGACGCGCTGAAGAATCACGTCAGCCGTATGTCCGGGCTGCTCGGGCGCGGCGGGACGGACGGCGGACAGAGCTGAATAAGGCGCTGCCCTGTGGGCGCGGCTTGGCCGCGCCCTTTTTCCATGCCCGGGTACGCCTCCCGGCGCGGCTGCATATGCTGTTCCGGGTGGGTACGCCGGCCTTTGCCGCCGTACGCCCACAGCAATATCAGGAGGCAATCAATTGGAAAACACGGACTGCACCTATAAGCAAGGCTCCCTGCCCGGCTGCGCGCCTCTCGGGCTGGCGTCCATGCCGGCGCAAGGCTCCAGCGAGCCTGCGTATGAGAGCGCGGAGGCGCTCTCCCGAGGCACGCTGTTCCCGGGGCTGGATCTGCCCTTTATGAATATCGTCAACAAGATGCCGGCCAAGACCACGCCCCTGCGCGAGCTGATGGCCCTGGACTTCGTCTGCAACGAGCTGGCGCTGTATCTCGACACGCACAAGTCGGACGCCGAGGCCTTCGCCACCTATCAGGCGATGCTCAAGCTCTACGAGGAGGGGCGCAACACCTATGCGTCCAACTATGGCCCTCTGCAGCGCAGCGACCTCGCCTATTCGCCCAACTTCAACTGGCTGGCCGACCCCTGGCCCTGGGACTACGTCAAGGAGGGCTGAGCAATGTTCGTATATCAGAAAAAACTGCAATACCCCGTGCGCATAAAGAACACAAACCCGGCCCTCGCGAAAATCATCATCAGCCAGTACGGCGGGCCGGACGGCGAGCTTGGCGCAAGCCTGCGCTATCTCAGCCAGCGCTTCTCCATGCCCT
>CALWYT010000031.1 GCA_944385835.1 uncultured Oscillospiraceae bacterium
TTGCGCCTGCCCCTGAGCGCGTTGGCTATGCCGCAGAAGAAGTCCGCCACAATAAGCAGGTTCAGCAGCCACATGAATGGTATGAAATCGAAGAGGTTAAAGATGACGGAGCACAGGAAGAGCACAAGCCCCTGGTTCACGTGGTAGCGCACAAAGGCGCTCTTTGGCCGCGCCAGCCAGGAGATGATGAAAAACGGCCCGAAATAGCACAGCGCGCCGAAGCCCCGGTTGGACTTCGCGTCGGACCTGTACTCGTCCTCATAGCTGCGGGAATCGCGCCTTGAGCGGCCGCGGCCGCGCCCGCCGTCCTCGTCGTATGTATACGCGCCGTCTCCGCCGTAGGTGTACGCGCCGCCGGCGTCCGTCACGCCGCGTGCGGCGCTGCCCCAGCGCTCGCCGGCGCTCCGGCGGGAATCGCCCGCGGGCTTCCTGTATGAGTAGTGGTATTCGCCAGACTGCGCGGCCGCGCCGCCCTCGGGAGCGCCGCGTCCGGCGGAGGCGGCGCCCGTCTTGTCCGGGCCGCTCCGCTTTTGCGCGCGCTTTTTGGGCTCGGCCCTCGCCCGGCCGCAGGCGGGACATTCCTCCGCCCAGTCAGGTATGTACGCGCCGCAGTTTTTGCAGTAGCTCATATGCGTCCCTCTCTGTCTCAATGTACGCTACTATATTACTACGGCGCGGCGGCTTTGTAAAGCCGGTCGGCCCCGCGCGGCCGGAGGCTCAGGCGCAGAAGCGGTGGTTGCCTATGGTCAGGATCTCCGGCCTGGACCATATCCAGGCGCTGGTGGCGGTGCTGGGGTTGAAGTAGTATATCGCCCCGCCGCTCGGGTCGGCCCCAGCCAGGGCGTCGCGCGCGGCGCTCCAGGCGCTGTCCGCGACCGGCTCGTCCCACTGGCCGTCAAGCAGGCAGGAGAAGGCCCCGGGCTGGTAGATGACCTCGGCGATGGTGTTCGGGAAGCTGGGGTGCTCCACGCGGTTGAGGACCACCGCGCCGACGGCGACCTGCCCGGCGTATGGCTCGCCGCGCGCCTCCGCGGAGATAAGCCGCGCGAGCAGCGCCAGCTCGCCGGAGGCGTCCTCCCCGGCGGAGTACTCGCCCGTGGGCAGGCCCAGGGCCTCCAGCGTCGCGCGCCCGGCCACGCCGTCCACGCTCAGGCCGTTGACCTCCTGGAAGTAGCGCACGGCCTTCTCCGTCGCGCTGCCGTATATGCCGTCCACGCTGCCGTCGTAATAGCCCCAGTCGCGCAGCCTTGACTGTATCTCGCGCACGGTCGCGCCGGAGTCGCCGCGCTCATAGGCCTCGGCGCGCGCCGACTGGACGAGAGATATGAGCGCGATGTTCAGCGCGAAGAGCGCCGCGAGCGAGAGTATGAGTTTACGTCGTGCAATTATGGCAATCGCCCCCTCGCACATAGCATACGAGGGGGCGGACAGGTTTATACTCGGTTAAAATTGCCTCTCAGGCGGCGGCGACGGTGAAGTTCGCGTCGTCCTGGGCGGTGATGGCGAAGCCATCGGCGGCGCTGACGGCGCCGTCCACGGCGAGTACGCCCTCTCCCACGGCGTCAAGCGCGCAGCCAACGCTGAGATCGCCGCCTATGTCGAAGGCGGCCCCGCCGGCGGCGGAGAGGTGCAGCGTGCCGCTGCCGCTGATGTTGACGGACTCGTCGCCCGGGCAGCCGAACACGGCCATGCCGTTGTCGGAGGCGAGGGTGGATTCGCCCTCGACGACTATCTCGAGGTCGCCGCCCTCAAAGTAGACCAGGGGGCTGTCGGAGCGGCCGTTCTGATACGTGACGTCGGTGATGGTCAGCTTGCCGTCCTCATAGAGCATACCCACAAGGCCGAGGCCGGTTATCTGCCCGTCGCGGATGAAGGTTATGCCGTTGACGCGCAGGGTGGTGATTTCCTCAGGCTCCGGCGTCGGGGTCGGGACGGTGCTGGGCAGCAGGTCCGTGGGCGTGGAGCCGTCCGGGAAGGGCGTGGTGTCCACAGTCCCGGGGCTGGCGCTCGCATCCGGGTCGGAGGCGGGGCCGCCGCAGGCGGCGAGGACGAATACCATGCACAGCGCAAGGGCTGCGCAGAACGCTTTTTTCTTCAAGGCTGGTTCTCCTTTCTTATTCCGCAAGCTCTCGCGCGCGGGTCGCGATCTCTTCGGTGATGTCGGCGGCGAATTTGTCCAGCGCCACCGCGCCCTTGTCGCCGCCGGAGCGGGTGCGCACGGAGACGGTGCCGTTCTCGGCCTCCTTGTCGCCGATGACAAGCATATAGGGTATCTTCTTGCTCTGGGCCTCGCGTATCTTGTAGCCTATCTTCTCGTTGCGGAAGTCGCACTCCACGCGGACGCCGCGGGCGCTCAGCGTGTCGGCCACGCTCTGGGCGTAGTCCCGGCTGCGGTCGGTTATGGGCATGACCTTGACCTGCACGGGCGCGAGCCAGGTGGGGAACGCGCCGCCGAAGTGCTCGGTGATGACGCCGATGAAGCGCTCGATGCTGCCCAGCACCACGCGGTGGATCATGACCGGGCGGTGCTTGGCGCCGTCCTCGCCGACGTACTCCAGCTCGAAGCGCTCGGGCAGCTGGCTGTCGAGCTGTATCGTGCCGCACTGCCAGGTGCGGCCCAGGCTGTCGGAGAGGTGGAAGTCCAGCTTCGGGCCGTAGAAGGCGCCGTCGCCCTCGTTTATGACGAAGCTCTTGCCCATCTCGGCAATGGCTTCCTTGAGGATGTCCTGATTGTGCTCCCACTGCTCGACGGTGCCGATGTGGTCCTCGGGCATGGTGGAAAGCTCTATCTCATAGCTCAGCCCGAAGGTGGAGTAGACCTCGTCGAAAAGCCTGACGACGCCCTTTATCTCGTCCTTCATCTGCTCGGGCGTCATGAAGATATGCGCGTCGTCCTGCGTGAAGCAGCGCACGCGGAAGAGGCCGTGCAGCGCGCCGCTCAGCTCGTGGCGGTGGACGAGGCCCAGCTCGCCCA
>CALWYT010000032.1 GCA_944385835.1 uncultured Oscillospiraceae bacterium
GCCGTTATGAGAGCATCTGCCGGGAGCACGGCTGCAAGGCCAAGGTGTTCACAAAGGAGTACGGCTCTCTCAAGAAAAAGCTGGGCAAGCCGGATCTGCTGATACTATTTACCGGCACGGTATCGCACAGGATGTGTCTGAGCGTAGCCCAGGAGGCCCGCCGGAACGACGTGACGGTCGTGCGCGTGCCGAAGAGCAGCGCCACAGCGCTGCGCGCTACGCTGATGCAGCACGCCGCCGTCTGAGGCCGCGGCGCGGCAGGAAGCAGCAACCCTTCAAGGGAATGGAAGAGCGCCCTGGAAATGCGCGTCGAGCTTGACATAGCTGCATTTTTTCGCTACAATACGGCTCGATACGCAACAAATTTCCGCAATCTTTGTACCCGGCGCGGGGTGCGGGCGGAGGCTTTGGGGCGCTTATTCTGTTTGGAGGGAACAATATGCAGGATAGATCTACGGAGCTGTTCGAGAGCACTCCGCCGGTCAGACTGTTTTTCACGGCGGCGCTGCCAGGCGCGGTCAGTATGCTCTCGTCTGTGCTATACCAGACCCTGGACGGGGTGTTCGTGGGGCAGTTCCTGGGCGACACGGCCTTCGCGGCCTTCAACCTTGCAATGCCCTTCGTCGTCATTAACTTCGCCCTGGCCGACCTCATCGGCGTCGGCAGCGCGGTGCCGATCTCCGTTTCCCTCGGAAGGGGGGAGCGGGAGCGCGCCAACAACATATTTT
Organism: uncultured Oscillospiraceae bacterium; assembly: GCA_944385835.1. Lineage (GTDB taxonomy): Bacteria > Bacillota > Clostridia > Oscillospirales > Oscillospiraceae > Scatomorpha. Next base: position 729 of record CALWYT010000032.1, read on the forward strand.
CGGCCGCAGTGCTAATGATCGTACTCGCAGGGCTGCTCACCGGCGTCGCGCTCTACGCCGCCGCCCCTGCCATAATGTCGTTCATGGGCGCGGACGGCGACTTCGCGCTCTTCGCCGTGCAGTACCTGCGCGTATACGCTGTTTGCTCTCCGCTGACGACTATCGTCTACGCGGCTGACAACTACCTGCGCATCTGCGGCTACATACGCGGGAGCATGTGGCTGAATATCCTGATGAGCGCGCTCAGCGCCGCCCTGGAATTCCTGTTCCTCGGCGTGCTCGGCTTCGGCATCTGGGGCGCGGCGCTGGCCACCTGTGCCGGCATGATGGTCTGCGCTGTGCTGGCCTTTGTCCCTATCCTGCGCGGGAGGGCCGTGCTGCGCTTTGCGAGGCCGGGCTTCTCCGGCGAAATGGTCCGGCAGATTGTCGCCTGCGGCAGCCCCAATTTCCTGAACAACATCGCGGGGCGCGTCACCAGCATACTAATGAACGCCATACTCGTGCGCCTGGGCGGCGAGTCCGCCGTCAGCGTCTACGGCGTGCTGATGTTCGCGGGAGGCTTCATCATCCCGCTGCTCTACGGCATGTGCGACTCCCTGCAGCCTGCGGTCGGATACAACTACGGCGCAGGCCGCTTCGACCGGGTGCGCGCCATAGAGCGCTGCTGCTTCACGGCCAGCGGCGTTGTCTCGCTTGTCTCGGCGGGGCTTATCATGCTGCTGCCGGGGCCGATAACGACGCTGTTCCTGCCCTCGCCGGAGCCGGAGCTGCTGGAGATGAGCGTCTACGCGCTGCGCATTTTCGCGCTGACCTACGCCACGCGCTGGTTCGGTTTCGCGGCGCAGAGCTATCTGCTGGCCGTGGAGAGGCCCATACCCGCCTCGCTGATAAGCGTGTCCATGGCCTTCGTTTTCCCGATCGCGCTGATAGCGCTGCTCTGGCCGCTCGGGCTGACCGGCATCTGGATGAACTTTCCGCTCTCCAGCCTCTTTGCCGCCGTACTGGCCGCCGTGCTGCTCAAGCGTCTCCGTCTGGACGCCGGAGGCGGGCGCCCGGCGCGCTGAAGTTCATAATGTTTACAAATTCCGGCTTGATTTTGCCCTTGCACCGGGTTATTATAGATAATGTAAGGCGACGCCCCAAGCCGGGCGCAAATCTTCTGCAAGAGGGTCTGCGATGAACATTCCTAAAATTCTCACACCCAAGGCCATGACCGCCTACCTGAGCGCGGAGGACACTGTCCGCCAGGGTCTGGAAGTCATGAAGCGGCACGGCTACACCGCGATACCCGTCCTGGACGACCACGGCGCGTACATAGGCTGCATAACGGAGGGCGACTTCCTCTGGCACATCCTCGACACTGGAGTTACCTCCTTCAAAAGCCAGGAGCGTTACCGTATACGCGACCTGGTGCGGCGTGATTTCTGCCCGCCGCTGGGGATAACCGCCGGCGAGGACGAGGTGGTCGAGGCCGTCATGCGCCAGAACTTCGTGCCTATTGTGGACGACCGCGGCTGCTTCTGCGGCATAGTGACGCGCCGCAGCGTTATCGGCGCGTTGGCGCTGGCCGTATCTCACCAGACGGAAAAGGCCGTATGAAAGCCGTCCGGCCCGGGCTGAACCCGGGCCGGACGTTTTATTTCGCGCTCCATTCTGCGAAAAAGCGCTCTATTTCCCGCCGCGAGGCGGAGCAGCTGCCCTGTATCATCGTGTCCGAGCCGCCGCCGCGGCCGGAGATGGCGGAGTTTATCTCCCGCGCCCTCGCTCGCAGGCCGCCGGCCTTGCAGCCGATGACATACTTATACGCGCCGTCCCCGCCTGTGAAGCCGGCGCAGACGCCGCCGCAGCGCTCCATGCCGGCGTTTACCAGCTCGCGCAGCGTTACGGCGTCCAGCTCCGGCTCGAAGAGGCAGAGGCTGCCCTCGGTTTCGGCCAGGGCTGCGGCCTTAAGCGAGAGTATCTCGCGCCGCAGCCTCGTGATTTCGGCGTGGGCCGCCGCGCCCTCGCCCAGGACGCGGCTCACGGCGGCGTCAGTCTCCAGGCGCTTTGCCGAGAGGGCGGCCGAGACGCGGGAGTTGGCCGCGTGCAGCGCGGCGTAGTCGCGGTACGCCGCCTCGCCGCAGACGAGGGTGAGCCGGGTGCCGCCGCGGTGGCGCATGGAGTCCAGGACCTTTATGCAGCCTATCTCGCCCGTGCGCGCGACGTGCGGCGCGCAGCAGGCGCACATATCCACGCCTGGTATCTCGACTATGCGCACAAGGCCGCTCAGCTCCTTCTTGCTGCGGTATTCCATGCCGCTGAGCGCCTCCGGGGCGGGGAGGAGGGAGTTGACGGGCAGGTCGGCCCAGACGGCGCGGTTGGCCTCCAGCTCGCAGCGGGCAATGTCCTCCGGCGACAGCTCGCAGGAGAAGTCGAGCGTCATTTCGCCGGAACCCATGTGGAAGCCGACGTTCTCGCCGCCGAAAAGGCGGTGGACGGTCCCTGAGAAGATGTGCTCGCCGCTGTGGCCCTGCATCCTTGGGAACCTGACGGCCCAATCGACCGTCCCTTCAACGGCGCTGCCCGGCTCAACAGGCCCGGGCAGGATGTGGTATATCGTCTCGCCGGCTTCGCGAAGGCCGATTATGGGCAGGCCGTTCAGGCTGCCG
>CALWYT010000033.1 GCA_944385835.1 uncultured Oscillospiraceae bacterium
TACCAGAACTTCGACAACAGCGTCGAGAGCCTGCAGGACGGCAAGATTGACGCCGCCTTCATCGTCGCCGGCGCGCCCACCACCTCCATCGTGCAGCTGGCCACCAGCAACGACGTCTACCTCGTCAGCCTCGACCAGGAGCACATCGACGCCCTCATCGAGTCCAGCCCCTACTACAGCGCCTACACCATCGGCAAGGACGTCTACGGCACCGATGAGGACTGCACCACCGTCGCCATCAGCGCCGTGCTGATCGGCGCGGACGACCTCGACCCCGACGTGGCCTACACCATCGTCTACACCCTCTTCCAGAATTCCGACAAGATCAGCCACGCCAAGGCCGCTGAGATGAGCGTCGAGTTCGGCGCCTCCATCACCAGCGTACCCTACAACGAGGGCGCGGCCCGCTACTTCTCCGAGCAGGGCATCGAGGTCCCCACCGCCTGATAACAGTATACTGAGAGCGTTGGTCCGCGGCGCCCATAACCTGGGCGCCGCGGATTTCGCCAGGGAGGTAAGCAATGTCTGACAAAAAGAAAAGCAAGGTAAAGGACCTCTTCAAGGACGACGTGGTCGACACCCAGGCCTCGGGCGAGCCGCATTACGAGCAGCCGCACGTCAAGGGCTTCGACGGCGCGTCCTATGAGCCGGAAGAGGCGGTGAAAACGGACGACGTGGACGTCGGCACCATGGAGGATGTCGAGGCCATCATGCGCAAGTACGACCGCGAGTCGAACACGCGCCTCTGGGACGGCAAGGCCAAGATAGCCGTCGACATACTCATGGCCCTCTTCTCCGCCTACAGCATCTACGCCACGCTCTGGTCGCGCGCCAGCGAGGAGGTGCGCCTGCCCATCTTCGTGGGCTGCATGATCATCCTAGGCTATCTCACCTACCCCGCCAGCAAGAAGCACGTCAAGGTGAATTCCCTGCCCTGGTACGACGTGGTGCTCATGCTTGTCGGCGCCGGCGCGTTCTTCTACTACGCCATAATGTACGACAGCCTGAGCCAGCTGCTGACCAGCCCGATAAAGATGACCCCGCTCTATGTGGTCATCGGCATAATCGGCATCCTGTCGCTCGTCGAGCTCTGCCGCCGCTGCGTAGGCCTGCCCATACTCTGCGTCGCGGCCGTGCTGCTCATCTACACCTTCGCCAGCGGCAAGAGCCTGAACGCCGTCATCCACGCGCTGTTCTACTCGCGCGACGGCGTGTTCAACTCGCCCGTGACCGTCTGCGCGAAGTTCATAGTCGTGTTCATAATCTTCGGCGCCTTCCTCGAGAGGACGGGCATCGCCAACTTCTTCATAGACCTGGCCAACTCCGTCGCCGGCTCCGCCTCCGGCGGCCCCGCGAAGGTCGCCGTCGTGGCCAGCGCCCTCGAGGGCATGGTCTCCGGCTCCTCCGTCGCCAACACGGTCGGCTCCGGCTCCATCACCATACCGCTGATGAAAAAGACCGGCTACAAGCCGGAATTCGCCGGCGCGGTCGAGGCCGCGGCCTCGACGGGCGGGCAGATAATGCCGCCAATCATGGGCGCCGCCGCCTTCCTCATGACGGAATACGTCCTGGAGCCGTACAGCCAGATTGCGGTCCAGGCCATCCTGCCCGCGATACTCTACTTCCTCGGCATCTTCATCGCCGTCCACCTGGAGGCGCAGAAGAACGGCCTGCGAGGCATCCCCCGCGCCGAGCTGCCCAAGTTCACAGAGCTTGTCAAGAAGGTCTACCTGCTGGCCCCGCTGGTCATTCTGATATACCTCGTCAGCTCCAGCACCCGTTCCATCCAGGTCAGCGCCTCCATCGCCATCGTCGTGGCCGTTATAGCGAGCCTCTTCGATAAGGAAAACCGCATTACGCCCAAGCGCTTCTTCGAGGCCCTCGCGGCCGGCGCGCGCGGCACGATAACCGTCGCCGTCGCCTGCGGCATCGCCGGCATCATCGCCGGCTGCATAACCGTCACCGGCCTCGGCAGCAAGCTGATAACCGCCGTCATAAACTTCAGCGGCGGCAACGTCTTCATCGGCCTGCTGCTGACCATGGTCTGCTGCATCATCCTCGGCATGGGCGTACCCACGACCGCGAACTACTGCATCATGGCCACCACCTGCGCGCCCATACTCAACGAGCTTGGCGTCAACCTCGTGGCCGCGCACTTCTTCGTGTTCTACTTCGGCATCGTCGCCGACATCACCCCGCCCGTGGCCCTCGCCGCCTACGCCGGCAGCGCCATAGCCAAGAGCAACCCGATGAAGACGGGAGTGCAGGCGACAAAACTTGCGATAGGCGCGTTTATCGTGCCGTATGTGTTCGCGATGAACCCGCAGATGCTGTTTATCGGCGCGACCGCCGGGGACATAGTCGTGATCTGCATCACCGCCGTGCTCGGTATGTTCGGCGTCGCCGTCGCGATGAACGGCTTCCTCTATGTGAAGCTGCACTGGTACACGCGCATCGGCTTCATGGCCGGCGGCCTCCTGCTGCTGGTACCCGGCATCGAGACCGACATAGCCGGCCTGGCGATCCTCATCGTCCTGACCGTCTTGACCCGCGCCCTGCGCTACAAGCTCGAGCCTAAGCCGCAGGAATAACCAAAACCGAAGGCCCCGCCGGAGAGCGGGGCCTTTTCCTATTTGCGCAGTATGGGCTGAAGCTGTTCGCCGCGGAGGGCCGCCTCCACGGCGGGGCCTATCAGGCTGAAGTCTGATTGCAGGCTTGTGGGCTTGCCCGCCGGGTCGTCCTGCCCGAAGGGGACGAAGTAGTAGTTCTTGCGGTTCAGCAGCGCCGCTATGGCCGCGGCGGAGCCGCTGAGCGCGTCGTTGGTGGAGAGGGCTATCACCACGGGCCTGCCGTTGCGCAGGTGGCTCTTCGCAGCCATGGCGACGGCGGTGTCCGTTATCCCGTTCGCCAGCTTGGCAAGGGTGTTGCCCGTGCAGGGCGCTATCACCAGCGCGTCGAACAGCCGCTCCGGCCCCACGCGCTCGGCGCCGGCTATCGTGCGTATGACGGCCCGGCCGGTCATGGCCTCCAGCCGGGATATGAAGCCCTCCGCCGTGCCGAAGCGGCTGTCCGTGGAGGCCGCCGTCTCGCTCATGAGCGCGGTCAGCTCGTACTCCGCCGCGAGCGCCTCCGCCGCGGCGAGGACCTTGTCGTATGTGCAGTAGGAGCCGCAGAGCGCCAGCCCCAGCTTTACGTCCTTCACGTCGTTTCATCCTCCATGATGCGATATACGGCGTCGCGCACCGCCGCGGCGGCCGCCTCCGGCGACCACTTTGCGGGCAGGCCCGGCGCCGTGAGCGTCCTGATGCCGAAGGCCTTCGCGGCCTCGAAGTCCGTGCCGCCCGGGGCGCTGGCGAGATCCAGCACCAGCGCGTCCGGCGCAAGCTCCGTGAGCCGCGAGGCGGTCAGTACCAGGGCCGGGGCCGTGTTCACCACTATCCCCGCGTATGGCAGGTATTGCGAAAGCTCCTCCGGGGCGCACGCGCCGAAGCCGAGCGCCCTCGCCCAGGCCCTGGAGTCTGCGCTGCGCGAGGCCACCGTGACGCCGAGGCCCAGGCCGCGCAGCCTGGGCGCCAGCGCCCTCGCAACGCGCCCCGCGCCGATGAGCAGCGCCTCCCGGCCGCAGAGCAGCCCCGGAGTCTCGCGCAGCAGGACGCCTATGGCGCCCTCGGCGGTGGCGGCGGAGTTCGCCGCTCGGAAGCTCTCCAGCGCGCCGTAGTCGCGCAGCCGCACGTGCGCGCCGGCGGCCATCTCCCGCGCGTCCTCCCCCACCGCCCCGCCGCAGACTACGCAGCCGGCGCCGCAGGCGGCGAACACCTCGCCCAGGCAGCGCGGCCGCTGGCTCAGCGGCGCGTTGAGCATCCCGCGCCGCGCGCACATGGGCATGGGCAGCACGACGCAGTCCGCGCCGCGGCAGCACTCCTCCGCGCTTTCGCAGCGGCGCGCGCCCCCGGGCAGCTGCGCCCCCTCCAGCGCCCACGCGCGCACCCCGTGGCCCCCGGCCAGCAGCAGCGCGGCCAGGCGCACGGCGCGCTCGTCGCCGCCGCATAAGGCAAAAACCATAAACACAACGCCCCTTTCTCGGTCTATTCTATTCCCTTTGACGCTTGCGGGTGAGCGCAAAAAAATGCTATAATAATTGTACATTTTTCGGCAAGCCGCGAAGGGGGCATGGCCATGAGCCGCGCTGACGAAATCTTCATCCGCAACTGCCGCGACATCCTTGAAAACGGCGTCTGGGACACGGACCTCGACGTCCGGCCGCGCTGGGAGGACGGCTCCAGCGCGCACACTGTCAAGCTCTTCGGCGTGGTCAACCGCTACGACCTCGCGTCGGAGTTCCCCATCCTCACGATCCGCCGCACCTATTGGAAGAGCGCGGTGGACGAGCTGCTGTGGATATGGCAGAAGAAGTCCAACAACGTCCACGAGCTGCGCTCGCGCGTCTGGGACGCCTGGGCGGACGCTGACGGCTCCATAGGCAAGGCCTACGGCTATCAGCTGGGCGTCAAGTACCGCTTCCCGGAGGGGGAATTCGACCAGGTCGACCGCGTGCTGTACGACCTCCGGCACAACCCCGCCTCCCGGAGGATCCTGACCAGCCTCTACAACTTTGCCGACCTGAACGAGATGGCCCTCTACCCCTGCGCCTATTCCATGACCTTCAACGTCAGCGGCAACAGGCTCAACGCCATCCTCAACCAGCGCAGCCAGGACATGCTGACCGCGAACAACTGGAACGTCTGCCAGTACGCGGTGCTGGTGCATATGTTCGCGCGCGCGTCCGGCCTTGTCCCCGGCGAGCTGGTCCACGTCATCGCCGACGCGCACATCTACGACCGGCACGTGCCTCTGGTGGAGAAGATACTCGCGAACCCGCTCTACCCGGCCCCGCAGCTGCAGGTCGACCCGGACGTGAGCGACTTCTACGCCTTCACCCGCGACAGCTTCTCGCTGCCCGGCTATCAATACACCGATTTCGCAGAAAAAATACCCGTCGCCGTCTGACGCCGGGCAGTTTGGAGGAATGAGTCAAGCCATGGAAGCAATCGTTGCGGTCTACAGCGACTGGGGCATAGGCAGCGAGGGTACGCAGCCCATCGTGGTACCCGAGGACAGGCGGCGCTTCGCGGAGATAACGCGCGGCGCGACGCTGATTGTCGGCAGCAAGACGCTGCTGGATTTCCCCGGAGGCAAGCCGCTCAAGGGCCGGCGCAACCTGCTGCTCACCCGCCAGGACGGCGAGGTCGAGGGCGCGGAGATCGTCCACACGCCGGACGAGGCGCTCTCCGCCTGCGAGGGCGACGGGCGGGTGTTCGTCGTGGGCGGCGCGACGGTGTATATGTCCATGTTCCCGTATCTGGAGCGCATCTATGTCACCAAGATAGGCGCGACGCCGCGCTCTGACGCCTACTTCCCCAACCTGGACTCCCTGCCCGAGTGGACGCAGAGCGAGAGCGAGCGCTTTTCCTCCGGCGGCATGGACTGCGAGTTCTGCGTGTACGAAAAGACGCACGCATAAACCGAATATGCGAAAAGGGCCGGGTGACCGGCCCTTTTTTCCAGCCGCAAAGGCCCCGCGCGGAAAGTCCGCCGCGGCCTGCCCCGGCAGAAAAAATACCGCCGGAGGTCCGGCGGTATTTTTTTGCTTCAGCGGCCCGCTCACTCGGTCCGCAGCGCCTCGACGGGGTCGCGCTTGGCGGCGAATCGGGAGGGGATCAGGCCGGCGATAAAGGTCAGGAACATGCTTATCAGTATCAGCAGCACGCCCCCCGCCGCGGGCAGGATGGCCCGCAGGCTCTCTATGCCGGTGAGATGCTGGACTATGGCGTTTATCGGTATGGTCAGCAGCAGCGTAAGCCCTATGCCGATGACGCCCGCGGCCAGGCCCTCTATGAGCGTCTCGGCGTTGAAAACGTTGGAGACGTCGCGCTTGCTCGCGCCGATGGCGCGCAGGATGCCGATCTCCTTGGTGCGCTCGAGGACGCTGATGTAGGTGATGATGCCTATCATTATGCTGGAAACCACCAGCGAGATGGCCACGAAGGCGATGAGCACATAGCTTATGGCGTTGATAATCGTGGAGATGCTGCTCATGAGTATGGCCACGTAGTCGGTGTAGCTGATCTGCTGCTCCTCGGCGGCGGAGGCGTTGTACTCGTCTATGATGCGCGCTATCTCGTCCTTGTCGGCGAAGCTGGCGGCGTAGAGGTTGATGGAATCGGGGCTTTCGAGGTCTACGTAGCCAAGCAGCTCCAGGTTCTCCTCATAGCTGCTGTCGCTCAGGCGGGCGGGCATCAGCTCGTCGTAGACGTAGGAGTACTGCCAGGCCTCCAGCGGCGTCATGCCCAGCGCGGCGGCCAGCTGCTGCTGGCTCATGCGCGAGAGCTGGGCGCGCACGCCCTCGGCGTACTGCTCGGCTATGGCCTCGCGGGCCATCTCGTCCACGTAGCCCATGAGCGTCTCGTCGTCCATCTGGCTGACGTAGTCGCGCACGGCGTCCTCGTCCACGCCCATCTCCTGGGCGTAGCCGCTGAGCATCATGCCCTCTATGTCCTCGCGCGTCAGGCCGTCGGTGGCCTGGCTCACCGCCGCGTCGAGATACTCCTCGGAGGGCGTGACGGCGAGCTGGGTGTACAGCTCCGCGCGGCCCGCGACGTCGAGCGAGGCTATATACTCGTCCACCGCGGCGGCTATCTCCTCGGCTGTCGGCTCGGCCTCCTCGCCGGTGGCGAAGGGCAGGCCGAGTATGACGTCGGTCTCGGGGTCGGCCAGCTGGTCGCTTACCACCCGGCTCCCGGCGGCCTGCTCTATGACGTGGTCCACCAGCGCGCTTGTGTAGCCTATGGAGCCGCCGTTCATCATGCCGGCGACGGCGTCCTCGTTCTGGCGGACTATGCCGCTTATCTTGAGCGTGACGCCCACGTCGTCGTTATCAAAGAGGTATTCCAGCCCGGCGTCGGTGCCGGAGACGTCGGTGTAGGCGCCCGTAGCGGCGTCGTAGACGTATTTGTCGAAGTAGCCCACCAGCTTGAAGCTCAGGCCGCACAGCTCCTCATAGCTCCAGCTCTCTACCTCGGCGTCCACGGTCTCGCCGTTCATATAGGCGTCGAGGGAGCCGGTAAGCTCGTCCTCGGTGCGCAGGCCCAGGGTGTAGAGCACCAGGTCGCTGACCTCGTTATTTTTGTCCACTATCAGCACGACCTCGTCGTAGCTCTGCGGCCAGGCGCCGTACACCACGTCGTACTGGTCGAGCAGGGTCTGGTTGATAAGCTCCCCGCCGTCGCCGGGCAGCATCTCCTGCCAGCTCTCAAAGCTGGAGTAGAAGTCGCCCATGGTGTCGAAATAGCTGGAGTAGTCGCCGCCGTACATCCCGCTCATCAGCTCGTTGAGCAATGCCACGACGTCGCTGCGCACGACGTTGCCGTCGGCGTCCTTGCTGTAGATGTCGAAGTTCGGCTTGTACACGTACTGTATGGCGCTGGTGAAGTCCTGGATGCCGCCGCCGTTGGAGTCGAGGAACTCCTTGAACGACTCGAGGTCGTTGGTCTCGGTGTCCATGCTCATCAGGCTGTCCATCAGGTCGTACATGATGACGTTGGAGTAGACCGCGTCGCGCTCGTGCTCGTTCCCGTCGCCGGCGGCGCCGGCCATGGCCTCTATCATACTGGAGAGGTCGGCGGCCTCCGCCTCTATCGTCAGGGGATAGGTCGAAAGCGTGTCCTCCTGCACCTGGTCAATATACGTCTGTATCCCGTTGGAGAGGGAGAGGATGAGCGCGATGCCTATTATGCCTATGCTGCCCGCAAACGCGGTGAGGATGGTGCGGGCCTTCTTGGTGCGCAGGTTGTTGAAGGAGAGGGAGAGCGCCGTGAGGAAGGACATACTGGGCTTTTTCTTCCCGGTGTCCGCGCGCGGCGGCTCCGCCCCCGCGGGGTCGAAGGGCGCGCTGTCGCCGGTTATCTCGCCGTCCAGCAGCCGGACTATGCGCGTGGAGTAGCGCTCGGCCAGCTCCGCGTTGTGCGTGACCATGACGACCAGCTTGTCCTTGGCTATCTCCTGAAGCAGCTCCATTATCTGCACGCTGGTCTCGCTGTCCAGCGCGCCGGTAGGCTCGTCCGCGAGGAGGATGTCGGGGTCGTTTATCAGCGCGCGGGCGATGGCCACGCGCTGCATCTGGCCGCCGGACATCTGGTTGGGCCGCTTGCCCAGCTGGTCGCCGAGGCCGACGCGCTCGAGCACCTTCTTCGCCCTCTCGCGCCGCTCGGCCTTGTCCACGCCGGATATGGTCAGCGCAAGCTCCACGTTGGCCAGCACGCTCTGGTGCGGGATGAGGTTGTAGTTCTGGAACACGAAGCCTATCGTGTGGTTGCGGTAGGTGTCCCAGTCGCGGTCCCTGTATTCCTTGGTGGAACGGCCGTTTATGACGAGGTCGCCGGCCGTGTACTGGTCGAGGCCGCCGATGATGTTCAGCAGCGTCGTCTTGCCGCAGCCGCTGGGGCCGAGGATGGAGACGAACTCGCTCTCCCTGAAGCTGATGCTGACGCCGCGCAGGGCGCGTACCGTCATGTCGCCAAGCACGTAGTCCTTGCGTATATCCTTGAGTGTAAGCAAGAAAACCTGTCCTTTCAACGCCTGTGTCGATTTGCAAGGCGGTATTATACAGCCAAATTGTGAACAATTCAATGCGCGGGCAAAATATTTCCCCGGCCAAACCGCGTCCGGCCGGGGAAATTTGCGCCCAGGCTGCGCCGGGCGCGAGGTCACGAACAGGTGAAGAGTATGACCTGCCTGGCGGAGCCTATCTCCTCGAGCAGCTCCAGCACCCTGGCGCGGCGCTCAGGGTCGAGATAGGCGAGCGCGTCGTCGAGGATTATGGGGCATGGCTCGTCCCCCGGCAGGGCCAGCTCGGCGATCGCAAGGCGCACGGCGAGGTACATGAGGTCCGCCGCGCCCGCGCTCAGGTAGAGGCTGCCGCGCCGGACGCTGTCGCCGGTCTGGCGCACGGCGACGGAAAAGTCGCGCGCGACGGTCAGCTCGTCATAGCGCCCGCCGGTCAGGCGGCCGAATATCTCCGCCGCACGGCGGCCCAGGGCCGGCGAGAAGCGGCTTTGCAGCTCCGCCCCGGCGCGCTCGAGCGTCGAGGCGGCCAGCTCAAGCGCGTCGTACTGCGCCTCCAGCGCCTCCATGTGCCGCTGCCGCTCGCATATGCCGCTCTCCACGGCGACGGGGTCGCCCATGGCGCCTATTGCGCCGGAAAGCTCCGCAAGCCGGGCCGAAAGGCTCTCGCGCCGGGCGTTCATGCTGGCCAGCTCCCACTCAAGGCCGCGCAGCAGGCCGCTCTCCTGCGCGCCGCTCAGGCGGCCCTCGTCCGCACGGCGCGCGGCGCGGGCCTCCTCCAGCGCAGTGCGCGCGCGCTCCAGCTCCCGGGCCGCCGCCTCCGCCGCCGCGCGGCGCGAGGCGTAGCGCCCGGCGAGGGAGGCGATCTCCTCCGGCGACTTCGCGCCGTACCTGGCCAGCAGCGCGGCGTACTCCCCCGCGGCGGCGAGCGCCGAGGCCTTCAGCCGGCTGTAGGCCGAATACCGCCAGGCCGCAAGCGCGGCGAAAACCGCCGTGCCTATCAGCTCGAAGGGGCTGACCGCGACAGCCAGTATCGCGAACAGCGCCGCAAGGACGGCGCACGCGGCGGCGGAGGCCGCGCGGGGCCTGGCCTCGCTCCGGCGGCGCAGGCTTTCGGCCTTTTCGGCCTCGCTCGCGGCCAAGGCCTCGGCCGCGGGCGCGTCCATTCCCGCGAAGGGGCCTTCCCCGGCGGCGGCTTCCGCCCTGGCCGCGGCCGCGGCCGCGGCGGAGTAGTCCCGCTCCAGGCCGCCCACGCGCTCGCCTGAGCGGTCGAGGCTCTCGCGGGCGCTCTCCCGCTCCTGCCTCCTGGCCTCCTCCAGGCGCGCGGAGAGGTCCTTCACGCTGCCGGTGCAGCGCTCCAGCTCGGCGCGCACGCTCTCGCGCTCGGCCACGCTGGATTCCACCCTGCGCAGGGCGTCCTCGCCGCGGGCGATCTCCCCGGCCAGCTCGGGTATCGCGCCGCGCCTGTTGTAGCGGCGGCGGCGCTGCCAGGCGCGCAGCCGCTCCAGCGCCTCCTGGGCGGAGACCTCCTCCTCGCCGGATGAAACCACGCCCGCGATGCGGCGCTCCAGCTCAGCGCTGCCGCGCACGGCCGCCGCCCCCTGGCCTATGAAGGCGCTGGAGCAGAACACGTCGCGGCTCACGCCGGTGAAATACTCCCCCGCGTTCGCGGCGCCCACGCCGGGTACGGCCTCGCCGGTCCCCGTATACTCCGCGGAGAACTGGCGCATGGGCGCGTTGGCCGCGGCGGTGGAGCGCTCGAGCGTGATCTCCCGGCCGCCGTGGCGCAGCTCCATGACGCCCGACATGGGCCTGCCGGACCAGGGCGCATAGCGCGTCTTGTCGGGCAGGTAGCCGGCCCGGGCGCGCTCCGCGCTGTCTATGCCGTAGAGCATGGCGCGGATGAAGGCGCACCAGGTGCTTTTACCGCTCTCGTTAGGGGCGTTTATGATGTTCAGCCCGGGTTTAAGCTCCAGCTCGCCGCCGTCCAGGCAGCCGAAGGTGGCCCGCAGTTTTTCTATCACCAAAGCGGTTCAGCCTCCTCCCTGCCGTCCAGCGCCGCGAGGCCCCAGCGGGCCGCGGCGGTTATCCTCTCCCGCTCGGCGTCGGTGCGCGCGGAGTCGTACTTCTCACGCAGCATACGCAGGAATACGCCGCGCAGGCTGTCCTCCCCGGCGCGCTCCCAGACGTCGCGGCGCAGGCGCGTCGCGTCGCGCAGGCGCAGCGCGAACACCCTCGGCTCCAGCGCCCGGCGCAGCGCGGCGAGGTCCGGCTCCGTCTCCGTCTCGCCTGTGACGGTTATCTCGTACACGTTCCTCTCCGCGCCCTCGGGCAGCCGGAAGCCCTCCAGCTCCGAGGCCGGCACGCTTATGCGCTCGTAGCGGCGCGCGGCCGTGGGTACGAATCGCACCCCGGCCTTCCCCGGCGCGACGTCCGCGATTATGACGCCCTTCTCGCCGCACTCGTCGAAGCCGCGCCCCTCCGGGCAGCCCGGCCAGGCGTAGCAGGTGTTCCCCGCCCTCCTGAGGCCGGAAAAGCTGTGCGCGTGGCCCAGCGCGACGTAGTCCGCGCCGGACGCCGCTAGGTCGCGCTCGTCGATGGGGTTGTAGCGCGAGGCGGCCGCGCCGACCTCGCCGTGGACGCAGACCAGCTCGGTAAAGCCGTCCTGGCGCGGTATGCGCAGCTCGCCCAGCAGGGCGCGGCTGTAGTTGTCAGTGAAGGCCGCGCCCCAGACGCGTACGCCCAGCTCCTCGAGCACGACGGCGTCAAAGTCCGGCGAGGTGAACACATGGACGTTTTCGGGCAGGCTCAGCCTGCTCCAGCGCCCGGCCGCGCCGTAATAGTCGTGGTTCCCCGGCGCGATAAACACCGGGACGTCCATCTCGGACAGCGCGAGGCGCAGCAGCTCCTCAGTCTCGGGCCAGGACGAGTCGCTGTCGAAGAGGTCGCCGGAGAGCAGCACCAGCTGCGCGCCCTGCTCGGCGCGTATGGCGGCGAGGGAGCGCAGCAGCCCGCGCTGTTCGCGGCGGCGCAGCGCCGCCTTCTCCTCGCCGAGGGCGTCAAAGGGCGAATCGAGGTGCAGGTCCGCCGCGTGGAGCAGCCTTATCACAGGTACCTCACCGCCTTTGCCTCCATGCACAGCCCCGTCGCCTCGTCCAGCGTGAACAGCGCGCCCTCCAGCTTGGCGGGGCCGGCCGCCTGCTCATAGCGGCGCGGGACGTCGCCGAGGAACTTGCCTATGCTCTGGTCCGGCTTTATGCCTATGCAGCTCTCCGCCGGGCCGGTCATGCCGAGGTCGGTGATATAGCCCGTACCCTTGGGCAGGACGCGCGCATCCGAGGTCTGCACGTGCGTGTGCGTCCCCCAGACCGCGCCGGCGCGCCCGTCGAGGTAGTAGCCCATCGCCGTCTTTTCGCTGGTCGCCTCGGCGTGGAAGTCCACTACTACCATGTCCGCGCGCAGCTCGTCCAGCAGCGCGTCCGCCGTTAGGAAGGGGTTGTCCGTGTTGGGGTCGAGAGTGAAGCGGCCCATAAGGTTTATGACGGCCAGCCTCCCGCAGGGCGTGTCAAAGCCGGCGCAGCCCCGGCCGGGGCATTGCGGGGCGAAGTTCGCCGGGCGCAGGACGCGCGGCTCGGCGTCGAGGTAGGGCTGCAGCTCCCAGCGCGTCCAGGTGTGGTTGCCGAGGGTGATGCAGTCCGCGCCGGCGGCCAGGATGGCGTCGAGCTGCTTCGGCGTGCAGCCGACGACGTTGGCGTTCTCGCCGTTGACCACGGCGAAATCCGCGCCCAGCTCGCGCTTGATGGAGCGCAGGCGGCGCTGGAGGAATTCCAGCCCCGACGAGCCGACCGTGTCGCCCACTGCAAGTATCTTGTAAGCCATTGCTTTCGTCCTTTCAGATTCGGCGCGTATTGCGCGAATAACATTCCAATTTAATAGTATAGCACATATTACCTCGCGCGGCAAATCATAAAATCCCGCCCGGCGGCGCAAACTTGTTGTGTACTTTTCAAGGAGGTGCGCGTATGCAGAGCATGGACAGCAGGTCCTTCCTCAAGGGCGTGGGCATGGGCATGGCCATCGGCGCTTCGATGGGTATGCTCATGGCCCCTAAGAAGAAGGGCGACAACGTTATCGGCCGGGCGCTCAAGGCCGCCGGGGAGCTGGCGGACAATATCAGCGACGCGATGCGGTGAACCCGGACCGCCCTGCCGGGCAGCAAAGCTCCACCCCGTTATCTCCGGCGCCTGCCTGGTAACGGGGTGGAGCTGTTTTGTCCCGGCAGGATTCTGGAACACTGAGCGGTTATCTCTATCGTCAATGCATTTTTGTGTGTTTTGCACATTTTTCATAGTGCATAATTGTCTATGCTGCTGATTGCAAGTTTCTACATCTGTGGTACAATGTACGCAACGCTTTAGGCCGGCGGGCCAGGCTTATGGCCCGGGTGTGTATGAAACGTAGACAGCTTACATCTGTACAGACGATAGCCCTTGGCTTCTTCCTAGTCATTATGATTGGCACATTGCTTTTGATGCTGCCAGTCTCTTCGGCGTCGGGAGAGGTCACGGGCTTTATTCCTGCCCTTTTCACGTCGACCAGCGCCTCGTGCGTTACCGGCCTCGTGATGGTGGACACCGGCACCCACTGGTCTTTCTTCGGCCAAGTTGTCGTGCTTGTGCTCATCCAGATAGGCGGTCTCGGCTTTATGACCATCGCTACGCTGTTTTCAAAGCTCGTGAAACGCCGCATGAGCATGCACGAGCGCGGCGTAATGGCTGCCTCGATAAGTTCCAGCGGCATCGGGCGCATAACCGAGATTACCGGCACCATAGGCTGGGGTACTCTGTTTTTTGAAGGGGTCGGAGCCCTGCTGTTGTGCATCAGGTTCATTCCGGAGCGCGGCTTCTGGGAGGGGCTCTGGTTCGGCATCTTCCACTCGGTCGCGGCCTTCTGCAACGCCGGCTTCGACATCATAGGCAACTACGCCTCGCTTACCGCGTATTACGATGACGCTCTAGTTTGCGTGACTATCATGGCCCTCATCACTATCGGCGGCCTCGGCTTTCTGGTTTGGGACGACATAAAGCGCAACAAACTGCGCTGGCGGCGTTATGAACTGCAAACCAAACTGGTGCTGCTCACCAGCGCCATACTCGCTGTTGGCGGCGCCGTTGTGTTCTTCTTCCTGGAACGCAACCGCATGAATGCCGGTATGACCTTTGGAGAACAGGTGCTCGTGAGCTTTTTCTCCTCTGTAACGCCGCGCACAGCTGGCTTCAACAGCGTGGACACCGCCGCGCTCAGCCCCGGCAGCAAACTTCTGACCATAATCCTCATGTTTATAGGCGGCTCTTCCGGCTCGACGGCTGGCGGCGTCAAGACCACGACCATAGCCGTGCTTGTCGCGTGCCTAATCGCCGGCGTGCGCGGCAAGCGCGATCCGGAGGTGTTCGGGCGGCGAATATCCAACGATAACGTGCGCCAGGCCGGCGTCATGGTATTCATGAACCTGTCCCTTGCTCTCACCGGGGCGCTGCTGATCTGCCTGGTACAGGACTTTGAACTCACGGACGTGCTCTTCGAGGTCTTTTCCGCAATGGGTACAGTGGGTATGACAACAGGCATAACGCGGGATTTGAACGACTTTTCCGCGATAATAATAACCCTGCTCATGTATCTGGGCCGGGTCGGCAGCCTCTCCTTCGCCATGGCCCTGCTGGAGCGCCGGGCCCACGCCAGGGTGCGCTGCCCGGAAGAAGCTGTAACAATAGGTTAACGGAGGTCAAAAACGATGAAGTCATTCCTTATAATCGGCATGGGCACCTTTGGCCACCATCTCGCCCAGGCTCTGTACCGCAACAAATGCGAAATTATGATAGTAGACCAGAACCCCGACGCCGTCGAGGACATGCTGCCATATGTCACCGAAGCCAAGGTCGCCGACTGTACGAACATCGACGTGCTCCGCAGCTTCGATGTGGAGAACTTTGACGCGTGCTTCGTCTGCGTCAACCAGGCCTTCCAGGCATGCCTGGAGATTACCGACCAGCTTAAGGACCTGGGCGCCAAACGCGTGTACAGCAAGGCTGACCGCGATCTGGAAGCCAAGTTCCTGCGCCGCTGCGGGGCGGACTTCATCATCTACCCCGAGCGCGACGCCGCCGAGCGCATCGCGGTGCGCGAGTCCAGCCAGCACATCTTCGACTTCATCAGCCTCTCCGAAGGCTGCGCCATCTGTGAAATCGAGCCGCCTCATGACTGGATGGGCCGCTCCGTGGCGGAAGTCGGGCTGCGTTCTCGTTACAACCTCAACTTAATCGCGGCGCGCACGGACGACGAAAAGCTCCACCCTGTCCTCGACCCGGCGTACAAATTCAACACAAATGAACACGTCCTGGTCCTCGGCAACATGGACGACATCCACAAGGTGACCACCTGAGCCGCTTGACCTCGCGGGCGGGAAGTGTTAGTATGTACCGGCACCCCATCTGCGAAAGGACGCGCCATGTTCGAGATCATATTTGACTTCGCCCTGCTCGCGGCGCTGTACGCCCTGCTCTGGGCCGCCCGGCTCAGGCGGCGCGACGAGCGCTACCGCGTGTGGTTTACTCTCTTCTATATCTACTGCTGCCTGGTGGCCTGCGTGACGCTCATGCCCTTCCGGCTGGCCATACCCGGCGGCAACAACCTGTTCCTCGAGCAGGTCAACCTGGAGCCGTTCCGCGACATCAGGCGCGGCTACCTGGGCGCGCGCAGCGGCGCGGCGCTGAACCTGCTCATGTTCATCCCCTTCGGCTTCATGCTGCCCGCGCTGAAGCGCCGCGGCCTCCTCCGCGTCGTCCTCGGTTCCTTCGCGGCCAGCCTGTTTATAGAGTCCGTCCAGCTGCTCTACTGCTGGGGCGGCGTCTCCAACAGCCGCATCTTCGACGTGACCGACCTCATCATGAACACCGCCGGCGGCGCGGCGGGCGGTGTCCTGTTCCGCCTCGCGCGGCCCAGGCTGCGCCGCCTGGACGAGCGGCTGCCAAGCTGAAAAAGGCCCCGGAGAGCGCCGGGGCCTTCGCCTTATCCCCAGGCCGCAGGGCCGCGGGGCAGCAAAAGGCCGCCCGTCTCAAAAGAGGCGGGCGGCCTTTGGCACGCCGTGAGGGATTCGAACCCCCGACCTTCTGGTCCGTAGCCAGACGCTCTATCCAGCTGAGCTAACGGCGCATACGCTCTGTATCGAGCCTTTATATGTTAGCACAGCCGGGCCGGCTTTGCAAGAGTTTTTTTCGGTTTTTTCGATGTTTTTTATTTTTGTGCCGATTGCGCCGCTTTCCGGCGGAAAACGCTTGCTTTCCCGCGCGTTTCATGTATAATTGTCCTTGCGCTATATCCGGGCAGACCCGGAACGGCAGCAGGAGGTAAATATCATGGCAAATCCCAGTACTGAAAAGACCAGGCGCATGGTGGGGCTTTCTATCCTCACGGCCCTGGTCATCGTTTTGCAGTTCATCGCCGAGTACATCAAGATCAGCGGCGTGCCGATCACGCTGACGCTGGTGCCGATAGTCGTCGGCTGCGCGCTCTACGGCCTGCGCGGCGGGGCGTGGCTGGGCGGCGTGTTCGGCGTCGTGGTCTGGCTCATGAGCATAGCCGGCATAGACTCGACGGGCGCGTTCCTCTGGAACATCAACCCCTTCTACACCACGCTTATCTGCATAGGCAAGGGCGCGCTCGCGGGCCTGGCCGCCGCGCTGGCATACGGGGCTGCGGAGAAGAAGAGCGGCCTCGGCGCGGTGCTGGCCGCCGCCGTGGTCAGCCCGGTCGTGAACACGGGGCTGTTCATACTCGGCGTAGTCGTGTTTTTCCCCAGCGCCCTCGCCGGCTGGGCGTCCGACAGCGGCGAGAGCGTGATATACTTCATCATCTTCGGCCTGTGCGGTATCAACTTCGTCATAGAGCTGGCGCTCAACCTGGCGCTCTCGAGCGGCGTTGAGCGCATCATACGCTATAGGAAGAGGGGCGCGTCGTGACTGTACTCTGCCTGGACGCCGGCAACTCCACCATAGCCGCCGGCTGCGTCGAAAACGGCGCCGTGACCGCGCTCGCGTCCTTCACCACGGCGCGGCGCACGGCGGACGAGTACGCGGTGCTCTTCCGCGACGCCCTCGCCATGCGCGGCGTGGCGCCCGGCGGCATAGGCGGCGCGGCCATAGCCAGCGTGGTGCCGCAGCTGACCGGCGTGCTGCGCGAGGCCGTGCGCCTGCTGGCCGGCTGCGACACGCTGGTCGTGGGCGCGGGCGTCAAAACCGGGCTGAACATAGGTATAGACGACCCCTCCCAGCTCGGCGCGGACCTGGTCGCCGCCGCTGTCGGCGCGCTCTGCGACAGGGAGCCGCCGCTCATCATCGCCGACCTCGGCACGGCCACCACCCTGTACGCCATCGATTCGCGCTCGCGGCTGCTGGGCGGGGCGATAATGCCCGGCGCGGCCGTCTCCCTGGAGGCCCTCTCCGGCACGGCCTCGCTGCTGCCCAGTATCCCGCTGGAAGCGCCGAAGCGCGTGGTTGGCACCAACACCAACGACTGCATGAAGTCCGGCGCGGTCTTCGGCACCGCCGCCGCCATAGACGGCATGATAGAGCGCTTTGAGCGCGAGCTGGGCTGCGAGGCGAGGCGGGTCGCCACGGGCGCGCTCGCCCGGCTGATCGTACCCTACTGCAGCTGCGGCCTGGAGCTGGACGAGCAGCTCGCCATGAAGGGCCTGTACAGGATATGGGAGCGCAACCAGCGTCCCAGGCGCGCGTAAAAGGCGCAAGCCCCCGTATGCGATGCATACGGGGGCTTGTTTTTTCGTTTCCCGCTGCCGGCAGGACTCAGGCTCAGCCCAGCGAGATCTTGTTGGGGCCTATTTCGCCTATGCTGCGGCAGCCGGTCATTATCATGACGTTCTCCAGCTCGGCGAGCTTGGTGTCGGCATAGAGCCTTACGCCCTCCGCGCCGCCGCCGACCGCCGCGACGAAGAAGGGCCGGCCTATCATAGCCGCGTCCGCGCCCAGGGCCAGCAGCTTGAATATGTCCGCGCCCGTGCGCACGCCGCCGTCCACAATCACGGTCAGAGAGTCCGCGACGGCGCGGCGTATCTCGATCAGCGCCTCGCCGGTGGCCTGGGCGGAGCTTATGACCCGCCCGCCGTGGGTGGAGACGACTATGCCCGCGCAGCCGGAGCCGGCGCATTTGCGCGCGCCCTCGCCTGTCATGACGCCCTTGGCGATGAAGGGTACGGGTACGGCCGCGCAGATCTCCTCCAGGTCCGCCGGGGACTTGGCCCCGACCTGGCCGACGGCAGAACCCATGTTGGCGAAGGCCGCCGCGTCCACGTCGCAGGCCACGGCGGGGCAGCCGAGGGCCGCGCACTCCTGGGCGCGGGCGATGATCTTGCCGTTGTCGCGCCAGGGCTTGATGGTCGGGACGTCGAAGCCGCCGTTCGCCCGCGCCGCGGCGAGGCCCATCTCGTATTCCTCGGGCGCGCCGTCGCCGGTGAAGGGCAGTATGCCCGCGCGCTTCGCGCCGTCCACGGCGCAGAGCGTCCAGCGCTCCTCGGTGATGGCGTTGTCATAGTTGTGCGCCATGCCGCCTATGGGCGCAAGGCAGAGCGGCGCGGCCAGCTTCACGCCGAACAGCTCGGCCGACGCGTCCGGCTTCCAGCACTCGTGCAGCGTGTCCATGCGCAGCTTCACGCGCGCGAGGAACTCCGTGCAGGCCGTCCAGCTGGAGCCGTCGCCCATCGCCCCGCAGCCGGGTATCTCCCCGCGGCAGGCGCGGCCGTCGCAGACGGGACAGGCGCGGCATTTAGGCGCCAGGCGCGGCCTGGCCGCGGCCCAGATCTCATTGAGCGTCATATTAAACCTCCTCGCCGCCGGGGCGGCTTGCCTGTATACTTCGTTTTATTTTACACCGCGGCGCCCGCGCAGGCAAGGGCCGCGCCGCCAAAAGCGCGGGAAGGGGGCGGCCGCCCCCTTCCCTGCGGCTCACATGGAGCCTATCAGCTGCACTATGACGTTGCCGACGGCCTCGGCAAACTGGTTGATGCTGCGTATGCGCACCAGCTCGCGGCCGTAGATGCGCCGCGCGTTCGGGAGGTCCTCCTCCTCGCCGGTGAACACGCACATGACCTTGACGCCCAGGCGGCGCAGCTTCTCCACCTCCATGGAGGCGTCCTTGACGCCGGCCTCGCCGTGGTACTCTGCCGGGCGGCCCGTGCCGGGGTCTATCTTCTTGACGTCGTTGGGGCTGCAGTCGGAGAGGGTTATCAGCAGCCTGTTTTCGTACGGCGTGCGGTTGAGCAGGTATTCCGCCGCGCGCAGGGCCAGGCCGTCGCGGTTGAAGCCGGCGGCGGCGTAGTCGAACACCGCGGCGTTGCGGTTGGTCTCGCCGTAGTCCCGGTAGATGCGCACCGAGGTGCAGGCCCCCACCGTGCAGAAGGAGAACACGCGCACCGGCACTCCGCAGCGTGTGAGGCTCTCGGCCAGGATGTAGGCCTGCGCCGCCACGCTCTCCTGGCGCTGCAGCTGGCTGGCCGAGCCGTCGAGCATGACGTCCACGGACAGCTCCGTATCCGTCGTGCGCTCACGCTTCTGGAAGATGCGCGAGTCGCCCAGGTACACCGCGCGCCAGACCGCGCGCGCGTCCAGCGCGCCGGCGCGCGACTTTATCATCGCGTCGTCCAGGTGGACCAGGATGCAGTTGCGCACGCGCTCCGTGAGCCGGATAATGGCCAGCCGGTGCGCCACGATGCCGTCCTGGTAGTACTTCCTGTTGCGCTCGGACTGCTCGCGGCTCACCTTGCGCTGGAGTATCACCTCGCCGTCGCGCAGCGAGACGTCGCCCAGCTCGCCCCGCGTGAAGTGGAGCAGGCAGCCGTCGTGCTTATCCCGGCAGAGGCGCTCCTCGATGGCGGCGTTCTCCCTCGCGCCGTACATGGGCAGGCCGAAGCAGTCCGTGACGTATTTGCGCAGCTGCTCGGGCGACTTCTCGCCCGTCAGCCTGCTTATCGCCCCGGAGGGGCCGCGGCGGGACGGCCGCTTCTTGACGTCGCCGGAGCGGACGCGCGCGCCCAGGCTGTAGCGGCGGCGTCCGAATCCGCCCATGAACTGCGGCAGCTTGCCCAGCGCCTCGCGCCTGAGCATACCGCCCGTGACGCCGAAGTAGTCGGCGAGGATCCGGCGCATCCGCTCAACAAGCTGCTCGCTGGTCAGCTCCGGCGGGAACTCAAGCGCGGCGAGGATCTTCTCCTCGCGCGCGGACAGCTTGTGTCCCTCGCCGAGGATGCGCGCGTAGTGCTCCAGCTTCAGCCGGTCGCACACCGGCAGGTCCAGCTCGTTCCAGCGCTCGGCCTGCTTGACCACGCCGCGGGCGTAGCCCAGGCGCAGCAGACGCAGCGCGGGCCTGTCGCCGACGGCGCGCTGATAGGCGCAGTTCTCCAGCCCCGTCCAGAAGAGGTCCTGGTAGGCCTCGCCGTGCGGGGCGTTCTCCATGCCGTCGAGCAGCTTGCGTATGACCGGGTAGTCGTAGTAGCGGTACACCGCGCCGACGATGCTGTTCATGTATACGTCGGCGTAGCCCTCGGCGTCGTAAGCCCGCGACTCCGGGTGCAGGCTGTAGTCCGCGGCGGAGTTCCATATGAGGTTTGTCGCGCGGCGCTCCTCGCGCTCGGCCTCGCGCTCGCTGAGCATATCAGGCGAAGAGGCCGCCGCGGCCGAGGTCGGCCGGGATGCGCGAGGTTATCACGTCCTCGACCAGCTTGCGCTCGAAGGGGTCGAAGGCCTTGTTGACTATGCCCATGCGCAGGGACTCCACGGCGTTCAGGCCGTGGGCCATGAGGTCCACCGCGCTCATCATGCCGCGGAGGTCCAGGGCCTTGGTGGAGATCTCCGCGCTGTCCACCTTGCGCCGCAGGTCGTCGTACAGCCCGGTGAACTGGTCCGCCCACTCGTCCTTCAGCTCCGGGTGCTCGCGCTTGAGCAGCTTCTTGAGGTTCTCGCGCGTGATCTGCGGCATGTCTATCACCACGAAGCGGCTGACCAGGGCCTCGTTCAGCTCGCGCGTGCCGGCGTAGCCGTAGTTCATCGTGGCGATGAAGCGCGTGGCGTCGTCCATGCGTATGCGCTCGTAGCCCGGGACGTCTATCACGCGGCGGAAATCCAGCGTGGCGTGCAGCACGGCGAGGGATTCGTTCTTCGCCATGTTTATCTCGTCGAGGATGCCGAAGCCGCCCAGCGTGGCGCATTGGGTTATCGGGCCGGCGCGGAAGCTGACCTCCCCGTCCTTGAAGGTGTCCGTGCCTATGAGCGAGGCGGCGTCGGTGTTGATGTAAAAGCTGACGTCCCAGCTCGGGCGGCCGAAGGCCGCGGCGAGGCACTCGGCCAGGACGTTCTTGCCCGTGGCCTTGGGCCCGACCAGCAGGATGTTCTCGCCGCAGAGCAGGGCCGTCGCGGCGGCCTCCCATATCTCCTTGCCATAGTAGTCGTAGCGCGGCTGATGCTCCAGCCTGGCGCCGGCCGTCTCCGGCACCGGGTGCGCCGCGCGGAACGCCTCTATCTCGGAAATTATCGCCGGGTCTATGCCCTCGCGGCGGAGAAAGTCAAGCATATGAATTACCTCCCAGATGGGTCTTGGTTACCACCGGCATTTTAACATCATTTTCTCATGTTGTCAAAACAATTAAACGCACTTTTAATAATCTCCCGCGCTGCGCCGCTATGGAGCTTTCACGTTGACTTAAACCGGCGCGTATGTTAAACTGGGGACGATAAATTTTCACTTTTTCACAAGCGCTGGCGCTGATTTGACCAGCTGTTTTGTAGAAAAAGCGCTGGAAGGGGAGTTCTATATGCTCAGGACCATAGAGATAAAGCAGAGCGTATTTGAGAGCAACGACCGCGAGGCGGACAAGGTCCGCGCGGAGCTGAAGCGCAGGGGCATTTTCCTGCTCAACCTGATGAGTTCGCCCGGCAGCGGCAAGACCACCACTCTGGTCAAGACCCTCGCCGCGCTCAGGGGTGAGATGCGTATCGGCGTCATGGAGGCGGACATAGACTCCGACGTGGACGCCCACACCGTGGAGGCGGCCGGGGCCAAGGCCATACAGCTGCACACAGGCGGGATGTGCCATCTCACGGCCGACATGACCCGGCAGGGCCTGGAGGCGCTGGGTACGGAGGACATCGACCTCGCCATACTCGAGAACGTCGGCAACCTGGTCTGCCCCGCGGAGTTCGACACCGGCGC
Organism: uncultured Oscillospiraceae bacterium; assembly: GCA_944385835.1. Taxonomy (GTDB): domain Bacteria; phylum Bacillota; class Clostridia; order Oscillospirales; family Oscillospiraceae; genus Scatomorpha. The sequence continues at coordinate 21,892 of CALWYT010000033.1, forward strand.
GGTCCGGAACGCGATGATCCTCTCCGTCCCCGAGGGCCACGACAAGCCGCTCAAGTACCCGCTGATGTTCGAGGTCTGCCACGTCATGCTGATAAACAAGATAGACGTGCTGCCCTACTTCGACTTCGACCTCGACAAGGTGCGCGAGTACGCGCTCCGCCGCAACCCGAACATAGAGATAATCCCGATAAGCGCCAAGACCGGCGAGGGCATAGACGAGTGGTGCGCCTGGCTGCGCAGGGAAGTTAAGGCCTGGAAAGAGGGCTGAAAGCCGCTTTGAAATAAAAATCACGAGAAGGGGGAATCTATCGGAATGAGAGCAAGCATCCTCAAGCTGGCGACCAAGGTCAGCATCGAGTGCGGCACGTACACCGGCGTGACGCCGAACGACCCCGAGTACAAGATACTCGACCCGGTCATCACCGACGAGATGGCCGAAATCGCCATGGGCCTGAAGGTCCGCAAGTACGTCACCGCAGAGCAGGTGGCGAAGAAGGTCAAAAAGCCGCTGCCGCGCGTCAAGGAAGTGCTCGACGAGCTGACGCAGATCGGCTTCTGCCGCTGCAACTTCAAGGACGGCGAGGACAAGTACTTCCTGCCGATATGGGTGCCGGGCATCATGGAGATGATGGTCGGCAATAAGGAGCTGTGCGAGCGCTACCCGGTGATAGCCGAGTGCTTCGAGGAGTACACCCGCCGGCGCATCGCCCCTCTCGCGCCCTTCATCCCCGTCGGGCAGGGCATGATGCGCGTAATTCCGGTCGAGATGGCCATACAGAACGACGCGCATCGCGGCACATATGAGGAAATCCATCAGATTGTCGACAACTCGTGGGCTATCGCCGTAACCGACTGCTCCTGCCGCCGGACACGCCGCCTGATGGGCGAGGGCTGCGGGCACCTGGAGAAGGACGTGTGCATCTTCTTCAACGAGAGCGCGGAATATCATATACGCACCGGCCACGGCCGCGAGATCGACCGCGAGGAGTGCTACGAGATACTCAAGCGCTGCGAAGAAAACGGGCTTGTCCATGAGATTTCCAACCTCGACGCTCCCAACGGCGCGGCTGCGATATGCAACTGCTGCGGCTGCTCCTGCTTCTCGCTGCGCAT
>CALWYT010000034.1 GCA_944385835.1 uncultured Oscillospiraceae bacterium
GGCGAGATTGCCTCTTGACATTTCCTGAGTCTTATGTTTCAATACTGTGCAAAGGAGATTTGCTGCGACTATGGACGACGGCTCAGGCAACTGTCACCAAACTGAACACCGTTTGTGACGCGCGCACCCGTGTTTTAAGGGTGCGGGCGTTTTTGCGCTTTTTTTGGGAAAAACGCCCGGGAATTGCGGCGAATAACCGCCCGGCGCGGCAGGCGCCGGTACTCAATAAGGCACTGGTTATATTTATCCAAACAAACCCGTCAAATCAACAGGAGGTCAACTAACTTGGACACATCACTCATCTGGCAGCTGGTACTTCAGGTCGTACTTATCGCCTGTAACGCGGTTTTCGCCTGCGCGGAGATCGCGGTCATCTCCGTCAAGGACGCGCGGCTGGATCAGCTGATTGCCGACGGAAACAAGTCCGCCGTCAAGCTCAAGAGGCTCACCGAGCAGCCGGAGCGTTTCCTCTCCACCATCCAGATAGCGATCACCCTCTCGGGTTACCTCGGCAGCGCCGCCGCGGCCACCAACTTCGCCGGCGTCATTGCCGACGGTATAATCTCCCTCGGCGTCGACATCAGCCGAGCCACGCTGACCAGCATAGGCGTCGTCATCGTCACCATCATCCTCTCCTACATCACGCTCATATTCGGCGAGCTGGTGCCTAAGCGCCTCGCCATGAAGAACCCCGAGGGCGTCTCGCTCAAGCTGGCCGGTATGCTCTACGGCATAAGCAAGGTGTTCAAGCCCGTGGTCAGCCTGCTGAGCGTCTCAGTCAACGGCGTGCTGCGCCTCATCGGCGTGGACCCGCACAGCGAGGAGGACGAGTACAGCGAGGAGGAAATCCGCATGATGGCCATCGCCGGCAGCCAGAAGGGCAGCATCGGCGAGGATGAGAACGAGTTCATCCAGAACCTCTTTGAGTTTGACGACCAGAGCGCCGAGGCCTTCTGCACCCACCGCACCCAGATGAGCGTGCTCTGGGCCGACGAGAGCACAGAGGAATGGGAGAAGGAGATATTCACCTCCCGCCACTCGCTCTATCCCATATGCCGGGACACCACCGACAAGGTCGTCGGCGTCCTGGACATCAAGGACTACTTCGCCCTCGACGAGCGCAGCGCCGAGCGCGCCATGGCCGAGTGCGTCAAGCCGGCGTATTTTGTCCCCGATTCCATCAAGGCCGACGTGCTGTTCGAGCGTATGCGCCGCCTTAAGAAGCGCCTCGCCGTCGTGCTGGACGAGTACGGCGGGGTCACCGGCATAGTCACGATAAACGACCTGCTGGAGCTGCTTGTCGGCGACCTGGAGGGCGAGGAGGCCAAGCCGAAGCCCGTCACACCCGAGGAGCTGAACGGCGAGCAGCCCGGCTGAGCCGCTCGCAAAGGCGCCTTTGCGCACGAATTAACAGATTATTGATAAATAATCCCGCGCCTGGTGCTATTATTTGTGGGTAAAGCATTCAGACTTATTGCGGACGCGCCCAATGGGCCGCTGCGGCTGCGGCGGCGCGTCCGCCTCATATACGCGGGACGGCCCCGCCGCCCTGCCTGAGCGCTTACCTTTTAGTGAAAGGTGACTTGTATGCGGGAGAAATTAGCAAGGTTCATGGCCGGAAGGAACGGCGTAGACCAGCTCGGCCGCGAGCTGATGTACGTCACGTTTGCGCTGCTGCTTGCTTCTTTGTTCGTCAAGGGCAGGGCCGGCGAGATCATGCGCCTGCTGGTGTTCATCCTGATAGCGTATATATATTTCCGTATGTTCTCCCGCAACGTCTCCCGGCGCCGTGCGGAGAACTCCTGGTATCTCGACCGCACCTATTCCGCGCGCTCCTATTTCCGCAGCCTCGGCGAGAGGTGGAGGCAGCGCCGCGACTACAAGTTTTTCCGCTGCCCGCAGTGCAGGACCCTGCTGCGCGTGCCGCGCGGCAAGGGCAAGATCAAAATAGTCTGCCGCAAGTGTGGCAACTCGTTTATCCGCAACACCTGATGTTTGGCTACGTTATCGCAAATCCCAATTCGCTCTCTCCCGAGCAGCTGGAGCGCTACAAGGGCGCGTACTGCGGGCTGTGCCGCACGCTGAAGGCCAGGCACGGCTCCCTCGCGAGGCTGACGCTGACCTACGACATGACCTTCCTTGTGCTCCTGCTGGAGAGTATGTACGAGCCTGAGACGGAGGGCGGCAGCGAGCGCTGCCTCGTCCACCCGCTGCGGCCGCACGTGTACAGCCGCAGCGCCGTAACGGATTACGCCGCGGACATGGACCTCGCGCTGGCCTATCATAACTGCCTGGACGACTGGCGCGACGAGCGCAGGCTGCTGTCCCGGGCAGAGGCGGCCCTGCTGCGCGCCGGGTACGAGCGCGTGAGCGCGGCCTACCCGGAGAAGTGCGCCTTCATCGAGGACCGCCTGGTCGACCTGGCGGGGCTGGAGGCGGGCGGCGTCCGCGACCCGGACGCGGCGGCCCACTGCTTCGGCCGCCTGCTGGGCGAGCTTTTCGTATACCGCCCGGAGGACGCGGTCTGGTCGCCGCGGCTGCGCCGTTTCGGCGAGGAGCTGGGCGAATTCATATATATAATGGACGCGGTGCTCGACCTCGAATCCGACCGCGCCCACGACCGCTACAATCCGCTGCTGGATTGGGCCGAGGGCAAGACGGAAGAGGAGATGCACAGCTTGCTGACCATACTTATAGGCGAGTGCGCGGAGGTCTTTGAACTTCTGCCGCTGGTGCGGGACGCGGACATTATGAGGAACATACTCTATTCTGGCGTGTGGACAAGGTACAACGCTGAAATGTCCCGCAGGAAGGCAAGGAAGGGAGAAAAGGCCGGTGAACCGTGACCCCTATGAGGTCCTGGGCGTCTCGCGGGACGCCTCTGACGATGAAATCAAGTCCGCCTACCGCAGGCTGGCAAAGAAATACCATCCCGACCGCAACCCGAACAACCCGGCTGCGGCGGAAAAGATGAATGAGATCAACGCGGCCTACGACGCGATAAAGTCAGGCGAGGCCAAGCGCGGCGCATACGGCGCCGGCGGCTACGGCTCGAGCGGTTACGGCGGCTACGGTACCGGCGGCTGGCAGCAGTACGACCCCTGGGGCGCCTGGGGCGGCGGATGGCAGCAGCAGGGCGGATATGATTCCTCCTACGGCGGCAGCAACGAGATACGCGCGGCGGAGAACTATATCCGAGCGGGCCACTATCAGGAGGCGCTGACGGCCCTCTCCCAGGTGCCGCAGTCCGAACGCGACGCGCGCTGGTACTATCTCGCGGGCATTGCGAACTCCGCCATGGGCAACCGCATAACCGCGCTGGAGTTTGCCCGCCGCGCCGTGCAGATGGAGCCTGGCAACAGCGAGTACCGCAGCTTCCTGGAGGAGCTGCAGCGCGGCGGCACGGTCTACACCAGCCGCAGCGGCGGCTTCCCCGCGCCTAACGGCCTGTTCAACGTCTGCCTGGGCCTCTGTGCGATAAACATGTGCCTCGGCGGCGGCTTCCGCTTCTGCTTCTATTGACCGGCGCTATGGAGCTTAGGGACTTTTTCGCCGCGCATCCCAGATGCGCGCTGGGCTTCTCAGGAGGCGCGGACAGCGCCTACCTGCTGGCTGCCGCGCTGCGCTGCGGCGCCGACGTTAGGCCGTACTTTGTGCGCACTGCCTTCCAGCCGGGCTTTGAGCTTGACGACGCGCGGCGCCTCTGCGCCGGTCTGGGCGCGGAGCTGACAGTGCTTGATTACAACATTCTCGCGGTGCCGGGGGTGAAGGAAAACCCCCGGGACCGCTGTTATTTCTGCAAACGCGCCATATTTTCCCTGATACGTGAGAGGGCGGCGCGGGACGGGTACACAGCGCTCATCGACGGGACCAACGCCTCCGACGACGTGTCCGACCGGCCGGGCTGGCGCGCGCTGTGCGAGCTGGGGGTGCTCAGCCCGCTGCGGGACTGCGGCGTCTCCAAGGCCGAGCTGCGGCTGCGCAGCGCCCGGATGGACCTGTTCACGGCGGAGAAGCCCGCATACGCCTGCCTTGCGACGCGCGTACCCGCGGGTATGGAGATAAGGCTGGAGGACCTGGAGCGCGTGGAGCGGGCCGAGGAGGCTCTCTCCGCGCTGGGATATACGGACTTCCGCGTGCGTCTGACGCGGGAGGGCTGGGCGCGGCTGGAGCTGCCTGAGGCGCAGCTGGAGCGGGCCGCGGCCGGCCGGACGGACATACTCTCCGCGCTGGAGGGGGATTTTACGCGTGTTACGCTGGATTTAAGGGGGAGGTAACATGAAAAAACAGGCTGTGTTGGACATATTGAAGCAGGTCGAGAGCGGGGCCATGAGCGCCGAGGACGCGCTCACGCAGCTCAAGCTCGCGCCCATAGACGACCTGGGCTTTGCCAAGGTGGACCTGCATCGCGAGCTGAGGCAGGGCGCGGCCGAGGTCATATACGGCGAGGGCAAGACGCCGGAGCAGATCGCCGCCATAGCCCGCTCGCTCATACGCGCGCGCGAGGACGTGGTTCTGATAACGCGCATGGCAGGCGCGGCTGCCGAGCGGCTTGCGGAGGAGTTCCCGGAGCTGCGCTACTATGAGAACTGCCGCGTGGGCATTATAGGCAAGCCGCCCGAGCCGGACGGCAAGGGTACGATAGTTGTCGCCACCGGCGGCACGACCGACATCCCCGTCGCCGAGGAGGCGGCCTTGACAGCCGAGTGCCTGGGCAACAGGGTCAAGCGCCTGTACGACGTGGGCGTGAGCGGCATACACCGCCTGCTGGACCACGCCGGGGACATCATGACCGCGCGCTGCATCGTGGCCGTGGCGGGTATGGAGGGCGCGCTGCCGAGCGTTATCGGCGGCCTCGCCGACTGCCCTGTGATCGCCGTCCCGACGAGCGTGGGCTACGGCGCGGCCTTCGGCGGGGTCGCGGCGCTGCTGAGTATGCTTAACTCCTGCGCGAGCGGCCTCTCCGTCGTCAACATAGACAACGGCTTCGGCGCGGGCTACCTCGCCGGCATGATCAACCACCTGTGAGGCGCGATATGAGGATACTCTATCTGGACTGCGGCATGGGCGCGGCGGGGGATATGCTCATGGCGGCGCTGCTGGAGCTGCTGCCGGAGGGCGAGCGCGAGGGCTTTATAGAGCGGCTGAACGGCCTCGGGATACCCGGCGTGGAGGCGAGGCTGGAGAGGGCCGTGCGCTGCGGTATCTGCGGCAGCCGCGTCTCCGTAACCGTCCGCGGCGTGGAAGAGGGACACGGGCATGAACACGTGCATGGGCATGAAAATCATTGCCACCGCGGCTTGGACGACATACTCGGGATTATAGAGGGCCTGGACATACCGGCGCGCGTGAAGGCTCGCGCGTCTGAGGTCTACGCCGGCATTGCGCGCGCCGAGGGCCGCGTACATGGGCGCGAGCCGGGCGAGGTGCATTTCCACGAGGTCGGCGCCATGGACGCCGTGGCCGACGTCGTGGGCGTTAGCCTGCTTTTCGATATGCTCTCGCCGGACAGGACGGTCGTCTCGCCTGTGCGCACGGGCTACGGTACGGTCAGATGCGCGCACGGCGTGCTGCCTGTCCCGGCCCCGGCCACGGCGCTGCTGCTGGAGGGCGTCCCCGTGTTCGCGGGCGAAATTGCCGGCGAGATGGTCACGCCGACCGGCGCGGCGCTGATAAAGAGCCTGGCGGACGGCTTCGGCGGGCTGCCGGCCATGACCATGGGCCGCGTGGGCTACGGCATGGGTACGCGCGAGTTCGAGACGGCCAACTGCGTGCGCGCCATTCTGGGGGAGGCGGAGGCCGGGACGGAGCGCGTGGCGGAGATATTCTGCACCCTGGACGATATGACGGCCGAGGACGCCGCCTTCGCCCGGGAGCTGCTGCTGGACGCCGGGGCACTGGACGCCTACACCGCGCCGGTCTGCATGAAAAAGGGGAGGCAGGGGACGCTTTTGAGCTGCCTCTGCGCCTGGGAGCGGCGCGAGGAGTTCGCGCGGCTCATGCTGGAGCACACCTCTACGCTGGGCGTGCGCGTCTACGCGCCGGAGCGCTACCGGCTGGAGCGCTCGGTGGAGGAGCTTGAGACGCCCTACGGCCGCGTGCGGGTAAAGCGATCTGCCGGCTTCGGCGTGGAGAGGGCCAAGCCTGAGTTCGAAGACCTTGCGCGCCTCGCGCGAGAGACGGGCCTCCCAATCGCGCAGCTGCGCCGCGAAGTTGAAAAGCTGATATAAACGCCCGCTGCGGCGCGCTCGACAAGAGCGCGCCGCAGCGGTTTTCCATGCCCTTATGCGCCGCCGGTTTTGACCGCCGGGAGGCAGGACCCTAATGCGCGATGAACTCTTCAACGGCACTTTTGTACCGCTCCGGGTCCGCTATGCAGCTGAGGCCGTGGCCTGCGCCGGGGAAGGTGACAAGCGTGGGCGGCGCCGCGCACGCGGCGGCGATTTCCCGGGACATATCGCAGGGGACGAAGCGGTCGTCCTCCCCATGGAT
>CALWYT010000035.1 GCA_944385835.1 uncultured Oscillospiraceae bacterium
GCTGGAGGAGGTCGACGTAGTTCACGATGCTGGTTAGCGGGGTCTTGATATCGTGCGAGACGTTGGTTATGAGCTCGGTCTTGAGCCGCTCGGACTTCATGCGCTGCTCCACCGCCGCGGCCATGCCCTCGCCTATCGAGTTGAGGTTTTCGGCGTGGCGCTTGAACTCCCAATACATGTGCTGTGTGTCTATCTTCTCGTCGATCTCGCCCCTTGCCATGCGCTCGCCCGCCGCCTTGAGCGACTTCATCTGCCACGCGCCGAAGCATATGGCGATGAAAAGCGCGGCGTTGAAAGCAACCCAGAACAGAATGAAGATGCCGTCTGAATAATAATACGCAAACGCGCTACAGCAAATGAGGGTTTCAACGATAATAACCGCGAGCGCTATAATCACGGTGCGCGGTACAATCGGTATCTCCCTCGTCATGTACCATATCCAACCGCAGAAGCGCTTGACCAGACTCCACAGCCAATTCCAACACCATTTGACAGCACGCCAGCAATGGCTGCACACCCAGTATATCACGGTTTTGCGCCACCAGATGCCGCCCCCTGCCTTGACACGCGTCGCAAGTGACAGGAATGGAAGCAGGCATATTACCAGCAGAATGTACCATACCACGCAGGACGAAACCGCAAATATGACCCCTTCTGATGACAGAACAAATATACTGGCGGTTATCGGTATCATGCCGTAGGCATACGCAAACACACCCAGGACAGCTATCGCGATGCAGATGCACAGATACAGGTCAAGCGGAATTTTGTCGAGCACTATCATTCTCACGTCTTCCCTGCCCGGACGGCGTCCGGCGCCGCACAGTAGGAAAACTATGCACGCGAACATACCGACTGCACCGACTATTATAAGCGGAATTGCCCAGCTGCCGAGGTTATACATAAACATCATCAGTCGGCGGGCAAAGACTATATCGTCTAATGACAAGTTATCGTGCTGTTCAATATGCGATGATGACACAAACAGCTCGGCGGTGTCATATCTATAGTATTCCTCGTAGAACATGAACAGCTCGAACACGCCGGCCACAAGAACTATGAAAAACAGCAGCATCAGCACATATGCTACAGCCTTTGCCCATGTATAACTGCTCAGGTGAATTTTACCGGCACGAGCTTGCTTTTTTGGCGGCTCGCGCACGGTTGTGTCTATTTTTTCGAGTTCTTCGTTCATTTCCTCGCCTCCATTTTGTAGCCCTGGCCCCAAACGACCTTGAGATACCTAGGCTCGCTGGGATTGATCTCGATCTTCTCACGGAGGTGACGGATATGGACGGCGACGGAGCCCTCGCTGCCTATGGCGTTCTCGTTCCAGACCAGCTCGTAAATCTGGCTGGACGAAAAGACGCGGTTGGGGTTTCGCATGAGCAGATGCAGGATGTTGTACTCAATCGGCGTGAGACTGACCTGCTCGCCGTCGACGGTGACGGACTTCGCCGCGTCGTCGAGCTCCACGCCGCCTATCGTTATCACGTCCTTCTTCGGCTCCGGCTCCATGCGGCCGCCGAGGCGCATATAGCGCCGCAGGTGGCTCCGCACCCGCGCCTGGACCTCTATCGGGTCGAAGGGCTTCGTGATATAGTCGTCCGCGCCCACGTTGAGGCCCAGCACCTTGTCGGATAGCTCGCTCTTGGCCGTCAGCAGTATGACGGGGATGTTGAAATCCTCGCGCAGCCTGGCCGTGGCCGCGAGACCGTCCATCTCCGGCATCATGATGTCCATGAGCACGAGGTCGATGCCGTTCTCCCGTATGCAGTCCAGCGCCTCGCGGCCCGTCGAGGCCGTGAACAGCTCATAGTCTGCGCTGGAGAGGTAAATCTTCAGCGCCGCGACTATGTCTGCGTCGTCGTCGCAAATGAGTATCTTCGCCATATCCCTCACCTCATGGTCATTGTATCGGAAGCGATTTAAGAAAAAAGGGGCGGAGAGTTTAAGAGTTCCTTAACTTCAGACGTAGAACCTCTCCGGCTGCCTGTAGCTCGCGGCAATTCTGACCTCCAGCGCGGGGAAGCGCTCGCGCAGCCAGCCGGCCAGGACGGGTACGACCACGTTCTCTGTGGAGAAATGCCCGGCGTCGACGAGGGCTATGCCAAGCTCGCCGGCCCAGAGGAACTGGTGGTGCTTGACGTCGGCGGTGATATAGGCGTCGCAGCCGCGCGCGGCGGCGTCGGGGATGAAGTCCGCGCCCGCCCCGCCGCAGACGCCGAAGGTCTGCACGCGCCTTTCCGGCCCCGCGCAGCGAAGTCCGTTGGCCTTGAGCGCGGCTTTGACATGGGCGAGGAAATCTGCATATTCCATCGGCTCTGCAAAACGGCACAGGCGGCTCATCGTGTCGTGCTCCGGCGCAAGCAGGCCGAGGTTTTCTGCGCCCAGCGCGGCGCAGAGCGCGTCGTTGACGCCGCCGGGCGCGGCGTCGAGGTTAGTGTGCATACATATGGCGGATATGCCGCCCTTGAGCATGGCGGCGAACTTGCGGCCCGTGAGGTCATCCGTCGTGACGCTCTTCATGGGCGTAAAGCAGACCGGGTGGTGCGAGACAATCAGCTCAGCGCCGAAATCTGCCGCCTCGGCGACGACGCCGTCGGTGATGTCGAGCGCGACGAGGACGCGCGTCACCTCCGCCGCCGCGTCCCCGCAGAGGAAGCCCGCGTTGTCAAAACCGAGCTGGGTGTCCAGCGGGGCTTTGGAGTCGAGAAATTCGAGTATGTCCTTTACTGTCGTCATGTTTTTCCTCCTTCGTATGCCCGCAGCCTCGCGGCGGTTTCACGGGCGGCGGCAATCTCGGCGGAAGCGTCCGCGCCACGCTCCATGCCCTCTATGGCGCGCTCCAGGCGCCTCAGGCGGCCTTGGAGCCAGCGGCCGAGCAGCGGGTCGCCGTTGCGCGCGAGGGCGTCCTCGGCCCATTTGAAGCCATCAGCGCCGCCCCGGACAAGCAGGGCCGCGTATAGCCTCTCCCCTTCCGCGGCAAGCGCGGCGTCCAGGACGGCGTAGCCGTCGGCACGAAGCCAGAGGCACAGCTCATCCAGCTTGCTCTGCGGCTGGAGTATCAGCCGCGCGCCGTCCTTTGTCCAGGGCGCGCGGCGCAATATCCCTGCTATGGTCTCGCCTCCCATGCCCGCGCAGACGACAGCGTCGCAGCCGTCAGCGCCCGGGAAATCCAGCCCGTCGGCCAGCTCAAAGCGTATCCGGCCCTCCAGCCCGGCCTCGGCGGCGTGCCGCCTGGCGCTCGCGAGCGGGCCGGGACGGATATCCGCGGCGACGGCGCGCCGGATTTTGCCCGCCGAGAGCAGGCTGATCGGCAAGTAGCCGTGGTCCGTGCCGACGTCGCAGAGAGTGTCCGCCCCCGCGGCAAAGCGCGCGCACAGCGCGAGACGCGGGGTTAGGCGCGCGGCTGTCTTACATTCGGCTGCAAATTCAAAGTCTTTCATACCGTGATTATACCTCATCTGACGCAAAAAAGCCACCAGCGCTGGGCTGGAGGCTTTTTGCAGCGCGGCGCCTGGCGCCGCCGCCGGGCCGGGCGAAGGCCGGGTAGTCAGTCACACCGTGGCGAGATACTCCTTGAGCTTCTCAAGGAACATATCGGGGTCGACCTCGTGGGCGTAGCAGGCCTGCTCCAGGGTCTCGCCGCTGGCAAGGGCGCAGCCCATGCAGTGCATACCAATGGCCTGGAATGCGGGCATGGCCTGGGGGCATTCCTCGATGATCTCGGATATCATGGTGTCACGCTTGATTTCCATTTAAGTTACCTCCGTGGTAGTTACATTCAAAAGCGGCCGGGCTGATACGCCCGGCCGTTTTC
>CALWYT010000036.1 GCA_944385835.1 uncultured Oscillospiraceae bacterium
AATACCACGGAAGCGAGAGGCCGAAGCCTTCGAGCACGCCGGCGGAGCCGACGGCCTCCTGATAGCTGTTCGGGTTTGGCTCATAGCCGGCCGCCTCGCTCGTGAGAATTTGCCTCGGGCCGGTGTAAGTGGTATTATAATCCTAATCGCTGACCGCAAAGCCAAGCTCTATCTCGGCCAGGGAGTCTATGCCCAGGAGCAGCAGCGAGTCATAGGAGAGGCTCACCGTCTCGTTAGCGCTGTTGCCGGCCGTCACGTCGCAGTTGAGATAGCCGTCATCCACCATAAACCCGTTCACGGAGTTGCAGGCGTAGCCTATCGTGCCGCTTGTGACGCTGAGGTCTGCGGAGCCGGTGTTCTCTATGCACAGGGCTATTTCCGCGGAGTAGTCCGTATAGCTCAGGCCCGCGGCCGTTATGCGCAGGCCGTTCTCATCGACGAGGACAGTCTCGGCTATTTGCGCCGTGCACTTGAATTCCGGCGTGGCGCCCGCGGCGGGCGTGGCGGCGGGCAGGCTCTCCGACGGAGGCTCCTCCGCTCCCGGCGTGGGGAGATCCGTTTCCGGCGTCTCGCCGCCGCAGGCGGCCAGCGACAGGGCCAGCATGGCGGCGAGCAGAATGGCTGTCAGCTTCTTCATCATGCGCGCTCCACTACGTATTCAGCATCGTCGGGAGACGCAAAATCACGTCCGGCCAGCTCCAAAACCTCCGCCCCTTCGGCGAAGGCCAGGTTGCACTCGTCCGCATAGGCCTGCGCCTCAGCCTCGCTGTCAAAAACCTCGTCCTCGGTTTCCAGCACGCGGCCGCTCAGGCCCTCTATGAGCCGGACAACAAACTTGCCCATTGTAATTCCTCCTAACCGTCTGTCTCCGCTCTCGCATTAAGGCGGGCTTTTCCATCTGTGAGGACATTGTACCACGCCCAAATTTACCTGTCAAGGGTAATGTGTAGTTATTATATTCTGTTTATAAGTACAATCGTGGTGAACCCATGCGCTATGACCAAGAAAAAACAGGTAAACTCATACACGACGAGCGCGTGAAGCGCGGCTGGTCGCAGGCGAAGCTGGGCGAGCTGATAAATGTGAGCCACAAGCAGGTCTCCAACTACGAGCTGGGCAAGCTGATACCGCCCATGGACGTCCTCTTCGCCCTCTGCGAGGTCTTCGGCTGCGAGCTGGGCTATCTGCTCGGCGAGGAGGACTACTCCGAGGGGACGAGGCTCATGAACGCCTTCTGTAAATACTCGGGCCTCGCGCCGGAGGCCGTCGAGGCGCTGCGCCGCGCCGCGGGTACGGGCGGGGACAGCCTCGGCTTCGGCCATGAGCCGGAGCGCTATGGCCGCATTGTCGGCGCGCTGCTCGCGTCCGAGGGCTTCCCGCGCGTCGTCGAGGCCATGGCGGAGCTTGCGGAGCGCGACGGCGAAGCGCGCGCGGCCCGCGCGAAGGGCGCGGAGGGCGCAGACCTGGACGAAGCGATAGACGAACAGCGCGATCTCGCCTTCGCCGCGAAGGTAGCGCGCTTCGAGCTGCACGAGGAGCTGGAGGCGCTCATCGGCGAGCTTTTCCCCAGGGATTGACGCTGCAAAAGCGCAAATTTGGTCTTGACAAAGCCGCATGGGGCATATATAATACATGAGCTAAACAAAGCAGGACGGTGTCCGCCGTGCTCACCCGGCCGCAATCGCGCGCGCCGCGGTCAAGATTTGACTTCCCCTGCGGCCCTCTGGGCCTTGCGAGGTCTTGTTGCGCGGATGCTGTCAAGGCGTCCGCGCTTTTTTGCGCAATGAGCTACACTCAGCGGGAGGTGTCTTTAATAGCTGTCACAGATTATCAGGTCAACGAGGAAATACGCGACCGCGAGGTACGCCTCATCGGCGAGGGCGGCGAGCAGCTCGGCATCATGACGAGCGCCGCAGCCATGCAGATCGCCATCGAGAAGGATCTCGACCTGGTCAAGATCGCGCCCGGCTCCAACCCGCCGGTCTGCAAGATCATGGACTACGGCAAGTACCGCTTCGAGCAGAGCAAGCGGGAGAAGGAGGCGCGCAAGAACCAGCGCGTGATCGAGATCAAGGAGATCCGTATGTCCCCCAGCATCGGCGAGAACGACTTCCTCGTCAAGCTGCGCAACGGGCAGAAGTTCCTCTCGGACGGCGACCGCGTCAAGGTCACCGTGCGTTTCCGCGGCCGTGAGATGGCTCACACCAACATAGGGGAGCAGCTTTTGCGCTCTTTTGCGGACAAATGCGCCGAGATCGCCAACCTCGACAAGCAGCCCAAGCTGGAGGGCAGGAATATGTCCATCTTCCTCTCCCCCAAGCCGCAGTCACCCGCCAAGAAGCCGCCTAAGCCGCCGAAGGCCCCCAGGGAGCCTGCCCCGGACGCGGCCAAAGAAGAGTAAAGCCACCAAGGAAGGAGACAAATATCATGCCGAAACTTAAGACGCATTCCGGCGCGAAGAAGAGGTTCAGCCTCACCAAGACCGGCAAGGTCAAGCGCGGCCACGCTTACAAGAGCCACATTCTCACCAAGAAAGACACCAAGCGCAAGAGGGGCCTCCGTCAGGGCGCCTACGCGGACGTCACCAATGTCTCCGCGATAAAGCGTATGATTCCGTATAAATAAGAGGAGGCGTAAGAAATGGCTAGAGTCAAGGGCGCGATGATGACGCGCAAGAGAAGGAACAAGATGCTCGGTCTTGCGAAGGGCTACTGGGGCAACAAGTCCCGCCACTTCAAGATGGCCAAGCAGCAGGTGATGAAGTCCGGCCGTTACGCCTACGTCGGCCGCAAGCAGAAGAAGCGCGATTTCCGCTCCCTCTGGATCACCCGCATCTCCGCCGGCTGCAAGCTCAACGGCATGAACTACTCCACCTTTATGCACGGCCTCAAGAAGGCGGGCATCAACATGAACCGCAAGATGCTCTCCGAGACCGCTATACACGACCCCGCCGCCTTTACCGCTCTCTGCGAGCAGGCCAAGGCCGCGCTTTGAGTCAAAAAAGGCTGACCTATACGGGCCAGCCTTTTATTTTTTGCCATGCGTCCAAAAGAAAAGGAAGGCTCCGAGGAGCCTTCCTTTTTGTTTTACAGCAGTATTCCCATGAAGCACTGGCAGGCGAGATACATCTCGAAACCCACGCAGGCGGGAGTCAGGACGTTGCTCTTTCCGGAGAGCAGGCGCTCACGTATCGTGCCGAAGAGGAAAGCCAGCACGGTGAAGAGTATGGCGCCTATCACACCGATGCGCAGGGCCTCGCCCGCGTCGGCCAGGCCGGCCGCCCAGGGCATCAGCCAGAAGGTCAGCAGGGCCATGGCTGCGGTCAGCGCCCAGCAGCGCGCCGGCTTCTTCACGCCGGTGAAGTAGTCGATATAGCAGTCTATCACCATGGCCAGGATGGACACAGCCGCGAGGCAGGGGATGTCGATGTTCGGCAGCCAGGCCGTGATGGGGGCGAAGGCGCGCAGCAGCACAGCCAGCAGGCAGGCGGCGCCGACTACTCCGGCCAGCACCGTATTGAGTTTAAAAGTCACAGCTTTCATATTCTCAGCCTCCCTTTACTCAGCCGCGCCAATGGCGTCCTTGACGGCATTCATGATACCGTTGCTCGTGTAGGTTGCTCCCGCAACCACGTCGACGTCGGGCGAATTGGCGGCGACTATCGCTTCGGGTATCTGCTCGAGCGCGCCGGAGGCGATGTTGAGCGTCTCGCTGTTGTCCACAACGGTCACGCTGGTTATGGTGTCGCCGTCCATGGTCACCTCAACGGTGATGGGACCTATGAAGCCGTCGGCAGTGCCGGTGAGGGCGCCGTCCGTACCACCGCCGCCCGCCTTGCTGAGGGCGTCCTTGACGGCGTTGATGATGCCGTTGCTGGTGTAGGTGGCGCCGGCCACGATGTCCACATCGGCCGTGTCGGCCTCGACTATGGCGGCCGGAATCTGCTCGAGCGCGTCTCCCGCGATGCTCGGCGTCTCGCTGTTGGAGACTATAGTGACGGAGGTGATGTCGTCGCCGTCCATAGTGACCTCGACGGTGATGGGTCCGCCGAAGCCGCTGCCCTCGCCGGTGAGGGCGCCGTCGGCGCCGACGCCGGAGTCGGCCATGAACTTGGCGGCGTTGTTTACGGCGCTGAGCACGGCGCTGGAGGTTATCGTCGCGCCGGTGATGCTGTCAACGTCGGCAATG
>CALWYT010000037.1 GCA_944385835.1 uncultured Oscillospiraceae bacterium
CTTGGCGATGGTCACGCCGTCGTTGGTGATGAGGGGCGCGCCGAACTTCTTGCCGAGGACGACGTTGCGGCCCTTGGGGCCGAGGGTTATCTTGACGGTGTCGGCGAGCTGGTTGATGCCGCGCTCAAGGGCCTTGCGGGCCTCTTCGCCGTATATAATCTGCTTAGCCATAGTTTAATCTGCCTCCTGATAACTAAATGAAAGGTTCCGGGTGCTTCGAAAGCGCCCCTCGCGGGGCCGTCCAAGCCCCTTACTCTACAATCGCGAGGATGTCGCCCTGGCGGACGATGGTCAGCTCTTCCTCGTCAACCTTGACCTTGGTGCCGGAATACTTGCCCACCAGCACGGTGTCGCCCGCCTTGACGGTCATGACGACCTCGTTGCCGTCCACCATGCCGCCGGGGCCGACCTCGACGACCTCGTAGACCTCGGGCTTCTCCTGCGCGGTGCTCGCCAGGTAGATGCCGCTCTTGGTGCGCTCTTCGGCTTCCTTCTGCTTGAGTACGACACGGTCGGCCAAAGGCTTGAGTTTCATGTATATTACCTCCTAAGAATTTTGTACGAACCGAAAACAGTTTCAGCGGGTTAGCACTCTTTAGTCCTGAGTGCTAACCCGCTTATAAATGTACCACACTTTTGCGAAATGTCAAGCCGTCAGCCAAAATAAAGTTGATAATTTTTTGTGAACGCGGACGCTCAGGCCTCCCGCCAGAACTCCATGCCCCTGGGGCAGAGGAAGTTCAGCGCGCCGGGGACCAGCTCGAACACGGCGCGCTCGGCCCATTCCGCCTCGCCGTCGATGTTTATCACCTCGCGCCTGGCGCACTCCACCTCCAGCCGCCTCGTGCGCACAAAGGTGACGTACTGCGGCAGGGCGCGGTACTTCGCCCTGGCGTAGCTCATGACAAGGCCGGGCAGGCGCGCGCGGCCGACGCCGGAGACTATCAGCGCGTCCATCAGCCCGTCGTCGGGCCTCGCGTCGTTCGTGGGGTTGAAGCCGCCGCCGTAAAAGCGGCCGTTGCACAGGCAGACCATGTTCAGCTCCGGCCCGCAGGTCATGCCCTCGACGGAGACGGTCATGCGCTGCCTGACGCCCTTGACGTAGTTGACGCCCAGGCTGACCACATAGCCCGCCGGGCCGCCTATGAGGGGCAGGCCGCTGTACTTGTGTACGTCCGTACCCACGCGCGCGTCTATGCCCATGGAGCAGATGTTGACCGCGTAGCGGCCGTTTACGCGGATGAGGTCGATGGGCCGCACCTCGCCGTCTATCAGCTCGCCCAGGTCGAAGAACCTGGCCCGGTCCTCACCGAACATACGGATAAAGTCGTTGCCCGTCCCGCAGGGGAAGTGCGTCACCGCCACGTTGGGCTGCAGCGCCGAGCCGTTTACGCACTCGTTGAGCGTGCCGTCGCCGCCGCAGGCGTAGACGCGGACCTCCCCGCCCTTCGCGGCCTCGGCGCGTATCTTCTCCGCGGCGTCCATGGGCGCGGCCGTGACGTATATCTCGAAGTCCAGCCCGCCGTGCCGCCCGGCGGCCTCGTGTATCATGCGTATCTTTTCCTCGGGCTTGGCCCTGCCGGCCACGGGGTTGACTACAAACAGGTGTTTCATCTTCCAGCTCCCTCGCGCTCCGCGCCGTAGAGGTACAGCGCGCACTTTATCGTGCCGTTATAGAGCTTGCGCCGCTTGGCCGCCCTCGCGCCGAGCAGCGCCTCCGCCTCCGCGTCGCTGGTGAGCAGGGCGAGCCGCCAGGCCGTCGCGCGCCAGGCCGCGCCGAAGGCGCGCAGCAGCTCCCTCGCCCCCTCGCGCTCGAGCATACGCTCGCCGTAGGGCGGGTTCGTAACTATCACGCCGTTTTCCGTCGCGCGGCAGAAGCGCCTGGCGTCCGCGACGGCGAAGTCTATGTACCGCTCCACGCCCGCGCGGCGCGCGTTCTCTCGCGCCATGGCCACGGCCCTGGCGTCTATGTCCGCGGCGTAGATGCGGTACTCGCCGCTGAACTCCCTCGCGCGCGCGGCCTCGCGCTCCGCGCGCCAGACGGCGGCGGGGACGTTCTCCCAGCACTCGGCGGCGAAGCTGCGGTTTATGCCCGGCGCGCGGCCCTTGGCGGCCAGCGCGGCCTCTATGGCTATCGTCCCGCTGCCGCAGAAGGGGTCGGCCAGCTCCCCGCGCCCGCGGTAGCCGGCTATGTCCACCATCGCCGCGGCCAGGGTCTCGCGCAGGGGCGCGGCGTTGTGCGCAGGGCGGTAGCCGCGCTTGTGCAGCGCGGCGCCGGAGCTGTCCAGGTATATCCGGCACTCATCATTTAATATAGAGAAGCGTATCCTCCGCTCAGGCCCCGTCTCCGGCAGCCAGGCCAGGCCGTACTTCGCGCCCAGGCGCGAGGCGGCCGCCTTCTTGACTATGCTCTGGCAGTCAGGCACCGAGCGCAGCGCGCTCGAAAGGCTCCAGCCCTCCACGGGGAAGGCGGATTCTCGCCCTATCCAGTCCTCCAGAGGCAGGGCGCGCACGCCCTCGAACAGTTCGTCGAAGCTGCGCGCCGGAAAGCGCCCCAGCTCCAGCAGTATCCTCTCGGCGAAGCGCGAGCGGATGTTGGCCCTCGCCAGCCCCGCCGCGTCCGTCCTGAAGCCCACGCGGCCCGTCTCAGGGCGCACATCCTCCATGCCCATATGCCGCAGCTCGTTGCCCAGCGGACCCTCCAGCCCGAACAGGCAGCTCGCCGCGCACTCCAGCCGTCCGTTCCCGGCCGACAAGCTCATCTGCATCCCACCCGTACATACTTTTCCGCGCCGCGGCGCGGAAACTTTCAATTCCGTATCAACACATAGCATACATTATTTTCGGCGAGTTGTAAACCGGCTCTTTTCCCAAGCAGGCCCTTTGTTACGTTTACAGCTATTTAGACAAAATGCACGGTTATAAAGGGGTACAGAACTGTGTATTACTGAGAAATTGCCAAAAAGATATTGATTATTTCCCTGTTTCGAGATATATTATGTGCTGTTCATGGTTTATTCATTTATTCGGCCGGAAACCGTCTCTCAGTCCGGCCGGGGCGTGAACCGGGTGAATATCAGGCAAGCAACGGCCCTGCGCAAGTCGATCTATGGCGGCGAACGCCGGGCGGCCTGTGATTCATAAGTCCGAAAGAGAGGAACAAAAACTAAAAGGAGTGTGAGTTTATGGTAACCTTTATCATCGGTCTCGCTATCCTGTTCGTCGGCGCCGCGCTTTACAGCAAGCTCTGCGAGCACGTCTTTGGACCTGATGACCGCCAGACTCCCGCGTACACCAAGGGCGACGGCGTTGACTACGTCCCCATGCGCGGCTGGAAGAACAGCCTCATCAACCTTCTGAACATCGCGGGCACCGGCCCCATCATAGGACCCATCCAGGGCATCCTCTTCGGGCCCCTTGCCTTCATCACCATCCCCATCGGCAACGTCATCGGCGGCGCCATGCACGACTACATGAGCGGCATGATCTGCCTGCGCGACGGCGGCACCCAGATGCCGGATATGATCAAGAGGTACTCCAACAAGGGT
>CALWYT010000038.1 GCA_944385835.1 uncultured Oscillospiraceae bacterium
ACCCCGATCCTGCTGCCCGCCCTGGAGGCCATCGGCGTCGACCCGATCCACTTCGGCGTCATCGTCTGCCTGAACGTCGTTATCGGCATCTTCACCCCGCCCTTCGGCACCGCCCTGTTCCTCGGCCAGGCTATTACCGGCCTGAGCTTCGGCCAGGTTACAAAGGCCATGCTGCCGTACTTCCCGAGCCTGCTCGGCGGCCTGCTCATCCTGACCGCTATCCCCTGGATTTCCACGGTCCTGCCGAACATGATTTACGCCTAAACGGGCGCCTTGAAGAGAGCAAAACCTTTGATTTACCCGATGGAGTGCGCAAATGGATTCGACCAATCTTGTCACCGTTAGAGCGAAGCCCTCGGCAGGCGATATCTTCGCCTACAAGATGTACCATACCTTTGTGTGCGTAGCGGGCGTGGGACGCCTTATCTTCAGCGCCATCTTCCTGGCGCTGGGGATAGGCACCCTCGGCAGCATCGATACGTACCTCTCGGTCATCGTGCTCGGCATAGGGCTGCTGAACGTGCTGTTTTCCCCGCTGCTGTTCGCCTACCAGGCCATAAAGGCCGCGCCGGCGCTCCAGCCGATTAACTACACCTTCAGCGAGGACAAAATCGTCGCCAACGACGGCAAGAACCGCGTCGAGCTGCCCTGGACCGGCCTGGCCCTGGTGGTATGGCTGCGCAAGGAGCTGCTCATCTACACCTCGCCGCGCGAGGCGCTGGTCGTGCCGCGCCGCCAGATGGAAGGGCGCGACGCCGAGGTCCTCGCCATCATAAAGGCCCACGGCAACCCCTCCCGCACTGTCATTAGGAAAATCTGGTAACTACAGAAAAGAAAAAACGCTCCCGCAAAGGAGCGTTTTTTCTTAAAGCCCGGCGGCCCGGATTGAACGGTTCAGTCTGGGGTCACGCTGCCCGGCCTCGTCGTGAGGGGAGCGCCCGAGGCCTCGCCCGTGTACATCTGCCAGAAGTAGTAGTGGTCCATGACCGCGCTCTCGATGCTGGACTTGTCGCCGGCGGCGATGATGTTGTACAGCTGGCGGTGGAGGCGGATGTAGGAGTCTATCTGCCCGCTCGCGATGACCTTCTCGGTCGTGCTCTCGCGGCTCGGCACCGTGATGCGGTTGACGTAGTCGGAGAGGGTGATGAGCTGCGGGTTGCCTGTGAGGCGGATGATCTCGTTGTGGAAGTCGCAGTCGCGCTGAGTGATCTGCTCGACGTCCAGCGTACCGCTGCCGACGGCCAGCTCCAGGTTGTCAAGCGCTCGGCGCAGTCCGGCGAGGTCGCCGGGGGCCAGCTTGCGGTTGAGGAGGACGTACAGCGTGCCAATGTCGATGGCGCGGCGCAGGTCCACAAAGTCCTCCCAGTGATTGTTCTGCAGTATTATGCTGTAGAGTACGGGGGAGAGGATCTTGGCGTTGAAGCTGTCGGTCACAAAGGTACCCTCTGCGCGCTTGATGTAGAGCACGCCGTAGGCCTCCAGCTGCTTGATGGCCTCGCGCACGCTGTTGCGGCTGGCGCCCAGGTTCTCGCGCAGCTCGGCCTCCGTCGGCAGCTTGTCGCCGGGGCGGAGGTTGCCCTTGATGAGCTGGTCTATAATCCAGTCCTTGACCGCGTCGACCACGGAAGTGTTTTTGATTATGGCCGTGTACTCCAGAGAGCTGTTACTGTCCATTTTAGCTAAACCACCTACTTGCGAAAAGAGTATAATACTACATCCTACGTCTGTTGTACCCCAAATGAGTTCAATTGTCAATATAAAGTTATTGCTTGACGGTCCAATCGTCAGGTTGCACAATTTCGAGCGCGGGAATACAACATGTCAACGAAAATAAGCAATGTGCTGAAGTTGGTCTTTACAAACAGCCGATGAGTTGGTATACTTTAAACATCCTACATTGGACATTATAAATGGAGGTGCGAATAAAACATGAATGCTGATGAACTGTCCCGCATTGCCAACCGCCTCCGCCTCGACGTGGTCGAGACGGTACACGACGCGGGGGATGGACACCCCGGGCCGTGCATGTCTATCGCCGACATCATGTCCGTGCTTTTCTTCGAGGAGATGAAGATCGACCCCGCGAACCCGAAGTGGGCTGAGCGCGACAGGTTTGTGCTCTCCAAGGGCCACGCCTGCCCCATCCTCTACGCCGCTCTCGCGCGCAAGGGCTACTTCCCGATGGAGGAGCTTAAGGGCCTGCGCAGCCTCGGCAGCTTCCTGCAGGGCCACCCCGACATGAAGAAGACCCCCGGCGTCGACACCGTCTCCGGCTCCCTCGGCAACGGCGTCGCCATCGGCACCGGCATGGCGCTCGGCTGCAGGATGCAGAACATTGACAACTACGTCTACGTCATCGTCGGCGACGGCGAGGAGGAAGAGGGCATCATCTGGGAGGCCGCCATGGCCGCCGCGAAGTTCAACCTCGGCCGCCTGATCGTCTTTGCCGACTGCAACAACCACCAGTCCGGCGGCCGCGTCACGGAGCTGAGCAGCCTGTACCCCGTCGAGGACAAGTGGAACGCCTTCCATTGGCACGTCCAGACCATAGACGGCCACGACATCACCGCCATCCAGAACGCGATTGCCGAGGCCAAGAAGGTCACGGACAAGCCGTCCCTTATCGCCTGCAAGACGACCAAGGGCAAGGGCATCCCCTATATGGAGGACAACAACGCCTGGCACAAGAGGGTGCCGACGGATGAGGAAGTCGAGATAGCCCGCGAGGCTCTCAAGGACAAGATGTGAGGAGGTGCGGCGAAATGACTACCAAGAGCACGCGTGAAGCCGCGATGCTGGCCATCCAGGAGCTGGCTCGCGAAGATGACAAGATCGTTATAGTTTCCCCCGACGCCGTCGCGGCCGCCAGGGCCACCAAGTTCCGCGAGGAGTTCCCCGACCGCGTCATCGAGGTCGGCATCGCCGAGCAGGACGCCGTTGACATCGCCGCCGGCCTCGCCACCACCGGTATGAAGCCCGTCGTTGTCTCCTACGCCGGCTTCCTGACCATGCGCGCCTGCGAGATGATCCGCACCTTCGTCGCCTACCCCGGCCTGAACGTCAAGTTCATCGGCCTGAACGGCGGTATGCTCGGCGGCGAGCGCGAGGGCGTCACCCACCAGTTCTACGAGGACGTGGGCATCCTCCGCAGTATGCCCGGCGTCAAGATAATCTGCCCCGCCGACGCGCAGCAGGCCTACCTCGCCGCCAAGGCGTTCATGGAGGTCGAAGGCCCCGCTTACCTGCGTCTGGGCAGCGGCCGCGAGCCTGAGGTCTTCCCCGAGGGGACCCCGTTCGAGTACGGCAAGATCCGCGAGGTCAAGAGCTACGGCGACGACGTGGCCATTTTCGCCACCGGCTTCATCATGAACCGCGCCATCGAGGCCCTTGAGCAGCTGCACAACGAGGGCGTGAACGGCGTGCTGATCGACGTCTCCACCGTCAAGCCCATGGACAGCGCAGGCGTCGCCGCCGTGCTGCGCCGCACCAACTGCGCCGTCGCGGTCGAGGACCACAACTTCTACGGCGGCATGAGCAGCGCCATCTGCGAGGTCGCCTGCCACTTCCATCCCAGCAAGATCCGCCGCCTGGGCCTGCGCGACGTGTATCCGCGCAGCGGCAAGGCCGCCGAGCTGCTCGACGCCTATGGCCTGTCCGTGCAGGACATAGTAGACGCCGCCAAGGACGCAATGGTAAAGGAGTAATAAGCGAATGCTGAAGAGCGAAAAGATCTACTGCGGCGTTGAGCACGCCGACGCCCGCAGCCTGCTGTACGCCACCGGCCATCTCGCCGAGAACATCGGCAGGAAGCCCCTCATCGGCGTTGTCAACACCTTCAACGAGATCGTCCCCGGCCACTTCCACCTGCGCGGCATCGCCGACGCGGCGAAGCAGGGCGTCCTGATGGGCGGCGGCGTCCCCGTTGAGTTCCCCGCGATTGCTATCTGCGACGGCATCACCATGGCCCACAAGGGCATGATGTACCCGCTGCCCAGCCGCGAGCTGATCGCCGACAGCATCGAGTCCATGGCTATGGCCCACGCCCTCGACGGCCTGGTCCTCGTCGTCAGCTGCGACAAGACCGTCCCCGGCGCCCTGATGGCCGCCGCCAGGCTCAACATCCCCTCCATCGTCGTCAGCGGCGGCCCCATGCCCACCGGCCACTACAGGGGCGAGGTCTCCGACTACAGCGCCTGCATAGAGACCGTCGGCAAGGTCCACAACGGCGACATGACCCCCGAGGAGCAGGAGGAGCTTACACAGCACTGCTGCCCCGGCTGCGGCTCCTGCTCCGGTATGTTCACCGCCAACTCCACGAACTGCCTGTGTGAGGCCCTGGGCCTGGCACTGCCCGGCAATGGCACCATTCCAGCCCCCTACTCCGCGCGGGTGCAGTTCGCCAAGGAGAGCGGCCGGAAGATCATGGAGCTGGTGGAGAAGAACATCCGTCCCCGAGACATCGTCACCATGGCGACGCTGAAAAACGCCATCACCGTGGACATGGCTCTGGGCTGCTCCACCAACAGCGCCCTGCACCTGCCGGCCATCGCCCACGAGGCGAAGCTGAAACTGGATCTGAAGCTGT
>CALWYT010000039.1 GCA_944385835.1 uncultured Oscillospiraceae bacterium
CGCGGCCGCACCAGCCGTAGCCGACCACGACGAAGCGCCGCCCGGGTATGTGCAGGTTCGTGATGCGCATCAGGCTCTCCACGCCGCTCTGGCCGACGGCGTGCTCGTTTTCGCCTATGGCCTTGAGGGGGCTGTCGTTTATCACTATCACGGGGAAGCTCACCGCCTCGCCGAAGGCCTCGCGCAGGCGGTAGGCGCCGGAGGTCGTCTCCTCCGTGGCGCCCAGCAGCGTGCCCGCGAGGCCGCGCTCCAGCGCGGCGGCGATAAGGTCCGCGCCGTTATCCAGGAGGATGTCGGGCTTTTCGTCCAGCGTGCGCCCCACATTGGCCATGTGCTCGTCCCAGCTCTCGTCGCGCCGGCCGAAGATCCTTATGCCCTTCGCCGCGAGCGCAGCCACCATGTCGTCCTGCGTGGAGCCGTGGTTGCCGGTCCCGACCACCCGCGCGCCGCCGGCCGCGAGCGTCTCGAAGAGGACGCAGGTCTTGGGCTCGGTGTGCAGGCCCACGCCTATCGTTAGCCCGGCGAAGGGCCGCTCCCTGACGAATCTCTCGCGCACGGCGGCCAGCAGATGCATGCGCGAGCGTATCCAGCGCAGCCTGCTCTCGCCCTGCAATGCCAACTTTTCCTGTTTGTGTTCCGCATTTGACATCTCTAAGCTCCTCCTTATGACGTTGACCGTTCTCTTTCGAACACGGCCATTCTAACAGAACCTCCATATTAAAAAGCGGACATATGTCCGCTTTTTTGAAACTTATCCTGTCTTTTCGGATAACTCCAGCCGCAACAGATGCGTATTGATGATGCGGAGATGCCGCGGCATCTTTTCGATCAGCCCCTCATCCTGCATAGCGGCAACGATCCTCCTGAGATGACGTTCGCTGAGACCGATATATGCGGCCGTCTGCCGGACGGAGAATGGGATCACATCCTTTCCAAGTTTGTCCTGCCGGTCAAGAATATACCGACACAGACGGCCCCGCACATTATACAGGCGAAAGCTGGAGAATACGGCGGAATGTCCCGTCAACTTGGCCGTAACGGCGCCAAGCATATACCGCAGGAAGCAGGACTGTTCCGCCAGATCGGAGAAAAACATCTTGCGGGGAATGAAAATAGCCGTGACCTTCGTATCAGCTTTTGTCGTGTGCATATAGGTGGAACCGTTGATCAGTTCAATATCAGCCAGCATTTCCGGAGGGGTCAGATATGTCAGGATGACCTCGTTTCCTTCTTCCGAAACCGGAGTCACCAGCACTCGTCCAGACAGCAAAATGTAGAGCCCCTCCGGATCCATGCCGGACAGCGTAATGTGTTCGCCCTTTTCGTATTCCCGCAGATCGAGCACGCCGCTCTGCGCCTCCGGAAAAGCGGCGTCCAGACCGAGTTGTAGTACTTTGTTCCTCCAGTACTGTGTCCAATGCAGTTTCTTCATGACCCACCTCGAAGGGAGATGACTTTTCTGATCTCCATCGGTTTTATCGCCTGTTCCTATGTTGCATTTTAGCACTCCTGGAATAATATTTCTACCAGCCAGCCGTGAAATGATTTATGGAATAGTGAGGGAGCCGCCTGTTCTCTTGTTTGTGTTACTGTAAGGCACATGAGTATTCAAAGGCCTCTTATTTTATAATGGCTGGAAGGGAAAAATCATGGCCGTCACCCGTATCATCCCCATCCGCGGCTCAAAAGGCCGGAGCGTAATACGCTCGCTGGCCGAGCGCACCCACTACGTCAAGACCCCGGATACGACCGACAACGGCTCTCTCGTCTACGCCTATGGCTGCACGCCGCAGCTCGTGGCGGCGGAGTTCGCGCTCTCGAAGCAGCGGTACGCGCTGCGCACCGGGCGCAAAGAGCTGGGCGTAATTGCGTACCACATCCGGCAATCATTCAAGCCCGGCGAGATCACGTCGGAGGAGGCAAACCGCGTCGGGCGCGAGCTGGCGGAGCGCTTCCTCTCCGGCGAAAAGTCCAACCCCGACCGCCGCGCTCACGGCGAAAGATAAGCGCCCAACCGGGCGCGCCGCCGAGAAACAGCCCGGCTGCAAAGCCGGGCTGTTTTGAGTTTCAGGGTTTGGGATGAAATACCAA
Organism: uncultured Oscillospiraceae bacterium; assembly: GCA_944385835.1. Classification (GTDB taxonomy): domain Bacteria; phylum Bacillota; class Clostridia; order Oscillospirales; family Oscillospiraceae; genus Scatomorpha. The sequence goes on from CALWYT010000039.1 coordinate 2,092, forward strand.
CAAGCAAACGGAGCGCGGGGAACATCCCCGCGCTCCGCGCGTTTGAGGCTTTGGGGCCCTCAACGCCCTGCTTGCCGCCGATATACACTGATTGGCCTTGAATTCAGTTCGATCTTACCATATGGCGCTGTCAACACAATATTCTCATGTTTTTGCACTCAATACATTGAGCGCTTCCGTAAGTGTAAATTCATCAGCCGATAACAGCAGCGCATAAGCGGGCGCTGAATCATCGGTTTGAGCTACTATACACCAGTACGCATCAGTCAGCGGCAAATACATTCCTCGATCATCATAGATGTCAAGTTCGATGCGTACCACAGCGCCGCCTTCGACTGGAATAAGAGGCGTTGTATATATCGCGTGATTGACCAACGGTAAAAGCGATACGATCTTGCCGTTTTCAAATTCAGTGCTGCCAGCTTCTAGCATAGCCCCACATCCGCATATTATCCCGTCGGTGTTTTGTAACAACAGTTCTCCGTTTTCTTTGGCCTTCACGCTTAACTCATCAGGCAGACGGATGTTGTCGGGGATCCGACCTGCCTCGCCTAGAGTAGGCACATTGGGTTTGAGGCTGTCATACATTTTTACAAGCGAAGAAAGGCTTTGTAGGCGCCATACACCGTCATCAACCATCAAGATGTACTTGTCCGCCCCCTGAAAACTGACAGGAGCACCATTTGATCTACGCAATTCCGCAACGCCTGTATATTCATATGAAAACACCGGTGTAAAAACCCACATGTTTTCTCCCAGTGGGAGAAGTTGCTGAAATATGTGTTCAAGAGTCCCCTCCCAGTCAATGGTGGTAGGATCGTTGCCGTGCGGCAAAACCATATCAAGCTCTCTATTTAGTAGCGCTTCCCAATCGAGAGGTGTCTGAATGCCGATCTCAAAATCTGTTAGACGGTAGAAGAAGTCACTCCCATACGTTGAAGCTCTGCTTACATCTTCGAGCAAAATAGTAAGCAGCTCAAATGCCGCCTCGGACGGCGTTGTATCCTCCCTCCCAAGCCAGAAATATACGCTTTCAGAGCGTGGTATAGCAATATCTACGTTGTTTCCAAAAGCATATATTTCACTATCAGCGCCACCATATTCGGCGTAAAAACTACCAATATCTTTAGAGAAAAGGTTATAGAATGGCATATCTTCGCGTCGAGCATTTAAATGATCGCGTATAGCCGCAGCTTCATATCGCTCTATAACAGGCTCGGCATTCTCTGTGTTATATGCTGCGTTCGGCGTTTTAGTTGTGTACACAACGTTTTCAATTCCGCATGCCGATAGAAGAACAAGGCAGAGCAGAAAAATGTATTTGATCATCCTCTTATACATTTCCAATCAAACGTGCAAGCGAAAAACCACTGCATTTCCATTGGCACCGGGGCAGTGATCATAAAAATACCGAAGTATATCTTTATAATCGTATCCGTCAACTGCAAGCTCATAGGCCTTAGACGCTCCCATTGTGCCGCCATGATATATCCCATTGCCAGATGCATAATACGTTGCGAAGATTTTTTCTTCCCGCCTATGCCATCCGGCTCAGCTCGCCGTCGGCGACGGTGTAGACGGCGTCGGCCGCCTCGGCGATGGCCGGGTCGTGGGTGACGATCACAACACAGTAGCCGCCCTCGTGCGCGAGGCGAGTGAGGATATCCACGATATTGCGCGAATTCTCCCCGTCCAGGTTGCCCGTTGGCTCGTCCGCCAGCAGGATCCTGGCCCCCGAGGAAAGCGCCCGCGCTATCGCCACGCGCTGCTGCTCGCCGCCCGAGAGCTGGCTCGGATACCGCCGGTGCTTCTCTTCCGCTATGCCCACCAGCTCGAGATTGCGCCGCGCCTGTGCCCTGGCGTCCTTTTCGCCGGCGCCCAGCAGCTCCATGGGGAAGCACACATTTTCCAGAACGGTCAGGAGCGGGAACAGGTGGAACGCCTGGAAGATCACGGACACGTACTGCCGCCGGTAGGCGTCCAGGTCCATCTCGCTGAGTTTTTTGCCGTCCACCAGGACCTCGCCGCCGGAGGGGCGGTCGAGCCCGGCCATGATGCTCAAAAGCGTGGTCTTCCCGCTGCCGGACGGTCCGACGACCGCCGCGACCTCCCCGGCGCGGAAGCGGCACTCCACGCCCTGCAGCGCATCCCGCGCCGCGCGCGGATAGCGGTAGCTCACACGGTGCAACGTCAGTTCTGCCATGATCTTTCCCTCCTATTCCTTTACCTGTAAAAGCTCTAACGGGCGCTTGGACACCCTCTGCGCCGCCGCGGCCAGGGAGCCCGCCATATTCCCCAAAATGCAGAGCGCCGCATCCGTCCCGAGCCCCGAGCGGTCCAGCGCCGCGATCGAGCAGGTAAGCGCAACCGCGACCGCCGCCCCGGCCATCGCGGACAGGATCTGCTCCGCTGCGAGCGTAAGGGCCGCTTCGCCTTTGCTGACCCCCAGCACACGCAGCACGGCCCCCTCTAGGGAGTTCAAAGATATCAGCAGAGCGGCCAGGCCGAAGAACAGCGCCGCCGACAGGGCTCTGAGCAGCGGATAGAGCGTCTGCAAAAGCGAAACTCCCCGTTCAAGGGGCTGCACCGCCCGCGTAAGCTCGCCATCATCTATAAGCAGCTCGAGCCCCTCTCCCAGCCCGGACTCGAACCCGAGCTTCACGCCGTCCAGCTCGCGGTTGTACTCCGGGTCAACGGCAAACCGGCAGCTGTTTACATACAGCATGAAAAAGCAGCTACGCGCGGACTCATAACTCATGATCACATTCGCCCCGTTCCGCGCTGAGCCGGTGAAGACGCCCGCGACAGTATAGGTCCGGTGGCTGTTTTCGCTCCAGTGGAACAGCTCCACGGAGTCGCCGGCTGCCACGCCGAGGCGCTCCGCGAGCGACGACTCCAACAGCAGCCCGCTCTCCACGGACGAGAAGAACAGCTCCGCGTCCACGCCCCGCGCGTAGGCAACTTCAAGGCCCGAGGCGGCTTCCGCGCCGTCCGCCCCCGTGACGGTCACCGCCCCCTCGGCTGCGGCGCTCTCCTCCCGCTCCGCGGCGAGCAGGTTCACATATTCGAGCGCTATCGCCCCGCCACGGCGCTCGGCAGCGGCGTACTCCTCGCTGCCATACATATACCCTATCATGGCGGCACAGCGGTCAACCGAGCTCACGGCGTCCGTTTCCATCAGCGCGTCGCACTCCCGTATGCTCATAAACCCGCCGCCGGGCTGGAGCTGCGCGCCGTGTCCGGCCACAATCTCGCCCTCCACGCTCACGGTGGAGTAGAGCGTATCTATCCTCTCCTGCCCGCTCGTTATGCTCGAGCGCACAAAGGCAAGGCCGCAGATCGCCAAAACCGCAAGCAGCACCGAGAGCAGCACCCTCACCGGCTGGCGCGTAAGCCTTCTTGAGATATAGCGCGGCATCCACGCATACCCCTTACGGTGCTTGCGCTCTGCCGGCTCGGAATTTGCGCCGGTTTCGCCACGCGGCGCTTCGGCCGGCTGTGCTGTTGCTGCGGTGGGGACGTTCAGGCGCTTTGCCGCCGCGTCTGGCCCCTGAAGCTGCTCGATCAGCGGCCGCGACAGCTTGATGTGCAGCGCCGCACAGAGCACGGCGAGCAGCACGGCCCAAACCACCGCCGCCATCAGCAGCATCTTCGCTTCTTCGAACGACACGGCCACCGTGTACTCCGTTTCAAGCCGGCTGACGGTCTCCGCCGCCTTTTCAAGGCCGTATCCATACGCCGCCGCCGCGCCGAGACCCGTGCCGAACAGGGCCAGAAGGGCAAGAGGCGCGGCGCCCTGGATCAGCACCCGCCGCTTCGGAACACCGAACGCGCGCAGCAAAACGAGCTCTTTGCTCCGCAGCCGGCAGTGGATAAACACGGCCAGCAGCTGCGACGCAAGCGCCACGGCCGCGAACAGAAGTGCGGAGACCGCCGCGGAGTCCATCAGCGGGCCGGCCGCGGCCTCAAAGCTGCCGAGGTTGTTGGGGCGGAAGTTCAGCTCCACGCCGAGAGAGGCGAGCACCGGCCCCATCTCGCGGGAAAAAGCCTCCTGCTCAGAGGGGTCGTCAAGCTCGGCGACGAGCTCGCTCAGCCACTGCTGGTGCTTCCCCGTGCCGAGCCCGGCCGGCACCGTGCTGTCCGGCACAAATATGCAGTCCTGCGCGCGGCTGTAATACGGCTCCGTCTCCTCGCGGTACACCGGCTCCACTATCCCGGCCACTTCATACAAGGCCTCGTATGTCGTGTAATCCCGCCACGAGCCCTCTTCCGGCTGGCGTATCCCATAGTACCCGGAGGGCGTGTCCCAGAGCGTCAATTTGAGCTCGTCGCCCACGGCGAGGCCGCGCCGCTGCGCCATCTCGCTTGAAATAACGCACACCCCGGCCGCGGAGGCGTAGTCCTCCTCCGTCAGCAGCCGCCCTTCCCGGAGGATGTAGTCGTCCTGGAGGCCGTCTATGAGCTCCATGTCGCGGGTTGTGTAAAGATAGGCAGAGCGCAGGTTCGTATTAAGCAGCTCCACCTCCCCGGCGAGCCGCGCGTACTCCGGCGCGGCGAGGTCCGGGGTTTCGCCCGGCCCGAGCGCGGTGAAAATCTCCCCGCTCAACATCGGCGCGAGCTGCACGTCGGCAGAAACGCTGCCGAACTGATAGGTTGTCCCATGTACGAGCGCGCTGCAAAGCACCCGCCCTGCAGAATTGAGCTCCTCCGCCAAGGCCTCAAGCTCCGCGGCGTTTCGAGAATAGTAGAAAAGCGTGGCCTCCCCGGCGCTGTTTGTGATGAGCTCCCACTGCTCGGGCATCCCGGCGAGCTGCTGCGCGTTGGAAATTACGAGCGTGAGCATCTTCGCGTCCTGCTCGAAATACTCAAACGAGTCCTCGAACGAGTCCGCACCGAACACATAGCCGAGCGTCGGCACGGCCGTCAGGTCGCCCACCGTGGCGGACCTGACGTCGCCGTATATGTAGTGCCGGCCGTGGTCGATGTCGGCAGCGTAGATGTCCGCCGAATATATGCCGTCCATCTCCGCCGGCACATGCCGCGGCAGATCCGCCTCAAGGCCGTAGGAGCTGCTCTCCAGCGCGGCGAGCACATCCTGCGCGCTTGCCGCGTCCGCCCCGTCGGCGGCGGAAAAGTCCGCCACCGCGCGGTAATAGCCGCGGATCTCCTCCACGGCGCTGCCCAGCACAAAGTACTGCAGCGCCTGCGACAGCGCCGCCCACGCAGCCAGCGCGAGCACCAGAAAGAGCGCCAAGTACCGCCCCGGCTGCCGCAGCACAGATCTCATGCACACATTTTTCATTCCATCCCCTCCGGATGACGGAGCGCGGATCACTTTATCCGCCGCCACGCTCAAAATGCCGCCGCGGCGGGCTTTGAGCTCGCCAGTTCAGCTCCTGATCTCGGCCCAGTTCATGACCGACCAGCCTTCGTCCGTCTTTATCAGCACCAGCGCGGCCTCCGTCCCCGGCCCAATGCCGCGGTAAACCGCGCCGGCGCCGCCGCTGTATTCAAAGCGCAGGGTGACAAGGCTGCCCTTGTCGATGCCCTCCGCCGGCGCGCCGTGGAACACATGCGACGCCACATCCGTGAAATACGCGTCCGTCTCCGCGTCATATTCCAGGGCTTCTATCTCGCAGCCCTCTGCCGCCACGGCGAAATCGGCGCGCAGGAAGGCCTCCGCCTCCTCTATCAGCGCCGGGTCCTTCTCCACGCTCACCCGCGCGGCGAGCAGCTCCTCCAGCAGCCCGGTGTCGATGCTCCCGGCCTCGCAGGCATAGCACACGTTGTCGAACATGACCGTCCCGCCGGAGAATATATCGATATCCCGCGGGTGTGCGCGCTCGTCATATTCCTCATAGGCAAAGTAGACGCTGTACAGCCGCGGCGGCTGCGTGAACTCATCGCGGGCCTCGTCGTACTCCGGCCGCTCCGTCTC
>CALWYT010000040.1 GCA_944385835.1 uncultured Oscillospiraceae bacterium
GCGTCTTTATCCTGCCTTTTCTTAGCCATTTATTTACCAGCCTTGGCCTTCTTTTTGTCCCTCAGGCCCGTGACGAGGTCGCGGTTGCAGTGCGGGCAGCTCTTCAGCCAGACCACGCGCCTCAGCAGCACCCCGCCGCACCAGGGGCAGCGCAGCCACTTGAAGATGATGAAGGTGACGAACGCCAGCAGCGCCACCGCGAAATATGTGATGACGGCGGCCAGGGACTCATTGGAGCCGCGGAGGATGAGCGCGCTGACACAGCACAGCACGATCATGACGAACAGCGACAGCACCATTCTCTTTGCCGTTTGAAACTTCATTTTCCTTCCTCCTCAGGATATGTCGGCGAGGTCCAGGTACTGGCTGCCGAAATCCGAAATATACTGCTTCCTCCCCGCCAGGTTGTCCCCCAGCAGCAGGTCGAACATCTCCGCCGTGCGCTCGGCGTCCTCCGGCATCACGCGGATGAGCCGGCGCGTCTCCGGGTTCATGGTGGTGAGCCACATCATGTCCGGGTCGTTCTCGCCCAGGCCCTTGGAACGGTTGATGGAGCATTTGGCCCCGTTCAGCGAGGCGAGCACCTCCGCCTTCTCCCGCTCGGAGTAGGCGAACCAGGTCTTGCCGCCGGAGTTTATCTCATACAGCGGCGACTCGGCGATGTACACCAGCCCCTCGCGTATGAGCGTCGGCGTCAGGCGGTAGAGCATGGTCAGTATCAGCGTGCGTATCTGGAAACCGTCCACGTCCGCATCCGTGCAGATGATGACGCGCCGCCAGCGGAGGCTCTCCAGGTCGAAGCCGGGCAGCTCCTTGGCGTGCTTCTGCACCTCCACCCCGCAGCCGAGCACCTTTATCAGGTCGGTGATGATCTCGTTTTTAAAAATGCGGCCATAGTCCGCCTTCAGGCAGTTGAGTATCTTGCCGCGCACGGGCATGATGCCCTGGAACTCGGCGTCCCGGCTGAGCTTGACGGAGCCCAGCGCGCTGTCGCCCTCCACGATGTAGAGCTCGCGCCGCGACACGTCGCGGCTGCGGCAATCGACGAACTTCTGCACGCGGTTGGAGATGTCCATGCTGCCGGTGAGCTTCTTTTTTATGTTCAGCCGGGCGCTCTCGGCCTGCTCGCGGCTGCGCTTGTTGATGAGCACCTGGTCGGCCACGCGGTCGGCCTCCGCCTTGTGCTCGATGAAGTATATCTCCAGCTGCTCGCGGAAGAACTCCGCCATCGCCTCCTGGATGAAGCGGTTGGTGATGGCCTTTTTCGTCTGGTTCTCATAGCTCGTCTGCGTGGAGAAGCAGTTCGTCACCAGCACCAGGCAGTCCGCCACGTCCTGGAAGGATATCTTGCTCTCGTTCTTCTGGTATTTCCCGGCCTTCTTGATGTAGCTGTCCACGGCGTAGACGAAGGAGCTGCGCACGGCCTTCTCCGGCGCGCCGCCGTGCTCCAGCCAGGAGCTGTTGTGGTAGTATTCGATGAGGTTCACCTGCCGCGAAAAGCAGAAGGCGGCGGAGAGCTTGACCTTGTACTCCGGCTTGTCGGCCCTGTCGCGGCCCTTCCGCTCGGCCTGTATGAAGTACGGCGCGCTGAGCGTGTCCTCCCCGGCCGTCTCGCGCACGTAGTCGAGGATGCCGTTTTCGTAGAGGAAGTCCTCCGTCTCGAACTTCCCTTCCGCGACCTCGCTGCGCAGCCTGAAGGTGACGCCCGCGTTGACCACGGCCTGGCGGCGCAGCGTGTCGCGGTAGTATTCGAGGGGGATGTCTATGTCCGTAAAGACCTCGAGGTCCGGCCGCCAGCGGATGTCTGTGCCGGTCTTTTTGCGGTCCGCCGGCTCGGCCTTCATCTCGCCGACAATCTCGCCCTTCTCAAAGTGGAGCGTGTACTTCTTCCCGTCCCGGCGCACGGTGACGTCCATGTACTCGCTCGCGTACTGGGTGGCGCAGCTGCCCAGGCCGTTGAGGCCCAGCGAGTACTCGTAGTCGCCGCCCTCGTTGTTGCGGTACTTGCCTCCGGCGTACAGCTCGCAGAATACCAGCTCCCAGTTGTACCTGCCCTCGACGCTGTTCCAGTCCACCGGGCAGCCGCGGCCGAAATCCTCGCACTCTATGCTCTTGTCGAGATAGCGCGTCAGTGTTATAATGTTGCCGTTTCCGGCCCTCGCCTCGTCGATGGAGTTCGAGAGTATCTCAAACACCGCGTGCTCGCAGCCCTCCAGGCCGTCCGAGCCGAATATGACCGCCGGGCGCTTGCGCACGCGGTCCGCGCCCTTGAGCTGGGCGATGCTGTCGTTTCCGTATTCGGGGCTTGTCCTTTTTGCCATGTAGCGTCTTTCCCTCGCCTATCGCAAGATGTTGTTTTGATTTCACTCCCATATACTATATATTATTTCGCGCCGATTTTCAAGTCAAAGCGTGCAAAGCGCCCGCCCGCCGCCGGGTCGGCGCAAAAAAGCGGGGGATTTCTCCCCCGCCGCGCCGGGTTTGCCCGCCGCTTTCGCTTCAGGCTCCGGCGCTTGACCCAGCAATCCGGCTTTGGACCTCCGCCCGCCGCGCCGGCGGGCTGCCTGTCCGACGGCGGCCCCTTAGGGCGGCCATCCGTCGTATGACGCTTGCGCGCGTCCGACACCGGCCTTGAGCTTTCTGTCTGTCTCGGCTCCGCCGCGGCCTCTCGCTGTGTCCGAGTCTATTGTGCGCCGCGCGGCGCGGATTATGAGAGGAACAATCAGCCAATTTTCGCGTCTTGAAAGATGCGCGTTTAAGCCGCCCCGGAACTGAATACAATAGGGACGAGGAGTGATACCCTTGTCCAAACGCAAGCAGAAACGGGCCAGGAAGGCCGAATACGAAAAGGCCCTCGCCGAACTCGACGAGGTGCGCGGCCGCCTGAACGAAACCTACGGCCGCTTCAACGCCGTCACAGACGGCGCGGCGCTGGAGACCTGCATCTATGAGATAAGCGCGCTCAAAAGCCGCTACAACTGCGCCGTCCGGGCGCTGAAATCATTCTATCTATAGGCGCCGGTCCCGGCGCCGGGGAGGTACATATGCCCGCCATACCTGAAAACGTCGCCGCCATCGTCGTCGCAGCCGTCTGCGTGCTGCTGCTTTTGCTGCTGCTGGCGATAATCCGCCTGCCCTTGAAGTTTGCGGTGAAGCTGCTGCTCAACATGGCCTCCGGCCTGGTGCTGCTCTTTGTATTCAACGCGCTGGGCGGGATGTTCGACATCGAGCCGCTGGGCATCAACGCCGTCAACGCCCTTGTCTCCGGCGTGCTGGGGATACCGGGCGTGGTGCTGCTGGTGCTGGTACATAACTTTATATGACATGAAAACGCCGCCCGCGCATCTGCGCGGGCGGCGAGCGTTTATCCGAACAGCTTGAGCACGGCCTCGGTGACCCGCTCGAATTCCATGGCGCGGCTGGCCTTTACCAGCACCGTGTCGCCCTCGCGCAGGTACTCCGGCAGGGCGGCTATCAGCCCGTCGCGGGTTTTGAAGTGTACCCCGCCCATCGCCGCGGCGGCCTCGCCCGCGGTCAGCAGCAGCGCGCCGCGGGCGAGCGCCCTCTCGCCCACCTCGCGGTGCATATCCGCGCTGCCCTCGCCCAGGTTCAGCATATCGCCCAGCACGCAGACCAGGCGGCCGCCCAGGTCGGCGGCGGAGTCTATCGCGAGCGCGGCGGAATCGGGGTTGGAGTTGTAGCAGTCGTCTATCACCGTCACGCCCCCGGCGCGCAGCACACGCGCGCGGCGGCCCACCGGCTCGTACGCGGCGAGGCCCGCGGCTATCTCCTCGTCCGTCAGCCCGAGGGCCATGCCCACGCCCGCGGCGGCCAGCGCCGCGTAGACCAGATGGCGGCCGTAGGCGCGCACGCCGGCGCGTATCCTCCGCCCCTCGCTGCGGATTTCAAAGCTGACGCCCTCGCCGAAGCTCAGCTCCGCCGCGCGCAGGCCGCAGCCCTCGCCCAGGCCGTAGCTCAAGGTGCGCTGGCGCGGCCTGAGCGACGCCAGGCGGGCGTCGTCGCCGTTCAAAAGCACCAGCGCGCCGCCGTCCATCTCATCCAGCAGCTCCGTCTTTGCGCGCAGCACTCCGTCCAGGTCGCCCAGTGTGTTCAGGTGCGAGCGGCCTATGAGCGTGTAGACTGCTATATCCGGCTTCGCCATGCGGCCCAGGCGAGTCATCTCGCCGAAGTCGCTTATACCCAGCTCCACGACGGCGGCCTCCGTCGCCGCGTCCAGGCGGAAGAGCGTCAGCGGCACGCCCAGCTCGTTATTCAGGTTGCCCTCGGTGCGCAGGGTGTTGAAGCGCTGCGCCAGGACGGAGGCGCACATCTCCTTTGTGGTGGTCTTGCCGCTGCTGCCCACGACGCCCACCACCGGCCCGGAAAAGCGCGCGCGGCACTCCCGCGCGAGCAGGCCCATCGCCAGCTGCACGTCCGGGACGCATATCACCGGCCCCGGCGCGCCCTCCGGCGCGCGCGAGGCCAGGGCGCAGGGCGAGCCAAGCGCCAGCGCGGAGGCGATGAAGCTGTGTCCGTCCACCCTCTCGCCGGGCAGCGCGCAGAACATGAGGCCCGGCCCGGCGCGCCGGCTGTCTATCACCGCGCCCGTAACGGGCCGGCCCTCCCCGCCTCCATACAGCGTGCCGCCCGTCACGCGGGCTATGTCCGAGACAGTGAAGCCTGTCATTACCCTTCCTCCTCTTCAAGTATGGCGCGGCAAAGCTCCTCGTAACTCATGCCGGCCGCGGCCGCCTCCTGCGGGGCCAGGCTGGTAGGCGTCAGGCCGGGCAGGGCGTTTATCTCCAGGAACCACAGCTCCCCCGCCCCGTCCAGGATGAAGTCCGCCCTCGCCAGGCCGCGCAGGCCAAGTTCGCCGTAGACCTTCAGCGCAGCTCCGGCGGCCCGCTCCTCCGTCTCCGGCGGGACGTCCGCCGGCGTCACCTCCCGCGCCGCGCCGGGCTGGTACTTGCTGCGGTAATCGTAAAGCCCCGCCTCCGGCAGTATCTCTATGCTGGGCAGGGGACGCCCGTTCAGGACGGATAGCTGGATCTCCCGCCCCGCTATGCGGCGCTCTATGAGCACGCCCCCGCCCTCCGCCGCCGCGCGCTCCACAGCCGCGGGCAGGCCGGACATCGAGCGCACCGCCTCCACTCCTATGCTGGAGCCGGAGTTCGCCGGCTTCACCACCCAGGGCGGGCCGAAAGCGGGCGCCGCAGTCAGTGCGCAGCCGGGGGCGAGATACTCCCACTCCGGCGTCCGCACGCCGGCGCGCGACGCCAGCAGCTTTGTCAGGCGCTTATCCATGGCCAGCGCGCAGCCCAGGCTGCCGCTGCCCGTATAGCGTATGCCCAGGAGGTCGAAGGCCGCCTGCACGCGGCCGTCCTCCCCGCAGCCGCCGTGAAGCGCGAGGAATACGGCGTCCGCCGCGGCGCATATCTCCAGTACGCGCTCGCCAAACAGGCCGGCAGAGCGCAGCCGCCTCGCGGCGCGCAGCGCGTCCAGGTCCGGCTCCGCCTCCGGCACGCCCGCCTCCGGCGGCAGGGGGAGGTCAAAGGCCGCGTCCGCCGGACCCTC
>CALWYT010000041.1 GCA_944385835.1 uncultured Oscillospiraceae bacterium
GGCTATGAGCTGGCCTATATAACCGTCGACGGCGAGAAGATAAGCGGAAACACGTTCAGGATGCCTGACAAGGCGGTCACGGTAAGCGCCGTGTTCGTCCCCGTGAGCTTCCCGTTTGTTGACGTCAAGAGCGGCGACTGGCACTACGACTACGTCGCCTACGTCTACTCCAACGGCCTGATGGACGGCACCTCGGCGACCACGTTCGAGCCGAACGCGAACATGACCCGCGCGATGGTCTGGGCGATACTCGCCCGCATCGACGGCAAGACCGTCACCGGCTCCAACTGGGCCGAGACGGCCCGCGAGTGGGCGATGGCCGAGGGCGTATCCGACGGCACCGACGCGAACGGGCTTGTGACCCGCGAGCAGTTCGCGACTATGCTCTGGCGCTACGCCGGGGAGAGAGCGAGCGGCTACAGCCTGGCGGACTTCACCGACGCGGCCTCGATAAGCGCTTACGCGCAGCAGGCCATGGCCTGGGCGGTCGAGAAGGGCATAATTGAGGGCGTGACCGACACGACGATAGTCCCCGCCGGGACGGCCACCCGCGTGCAGTGCGCGGCCATGCTCATGCGCTTTGCCGAGCTGTAAAAATAACCTGAATACACACTTTGTTCCGCCCGGGAAAGTTTTCCCGGGCGGTTGCGTTTGCTTGTCGTTTATGGTAAAATACTCTGAAATCTTGCGCGAATAATTTAAGGTGATATTTTGAAGGACATCATACTACTCAAGCAGGGCGAGGTCGTGCTCAAGGGCCTCAACAAACGCTATTTTGAGCAGAAGCTGCTCTCGAACATACGCAAGCGGCTCAAGCCCATAGGTAACTTCCGCGTCTACTGCGTGCAGTCCACCGTCTACGTCGAGCCGGAGGACGAGAGCGCCGATATGGACGCGGCCTTCGAGGCCATGCGCCATGTCTTTGGGATAATCGCGCTGACGCGCGCGGCGGCCTGCGAGAAGAACGAGGACGCCATTTTTGAGAAGGCGCGCGAGTACCTCCGCGAGGACATGGAGGGCGCGAAGAGCTTCAAGGTGGAGACGCGCCGCTCGGACAAGAGCTTCCACATGACCAGCATACAGCTGAGCCAGTACGTCGGCGGCCTTCTGGCCGACGCCTATCCGGACACGAAGGTGGACGTGCGCCATCCCGAGCTTGTCGTCCACCTCGAGGTGCGCGACTATGCCGCCTACGTCCACGCCGCGCCCGCGCCCGGCGCGGGAGGGATGCCCGTCGGCTCCAACGGCAGGGCGGTCACCCTGCTCTCCGGCGGTATAGACTCCCCCGTCTCGAGCTATATGATAGCCCGCCGGGGCGTGAAGCTTGTGCCGGTGCATTTCTTCAGCTTCCCCTACACCAGCGAGGCCACCAAGGAGAAGGTCATGGAGCTGGCGCGCCTGCTTGTCCCCGCCTGCGGCCCCATGTGCCTGCACGTCGTACCCTTCACGCATATCCAGGAGGAGATGCGCGTCAAATGCCCGGAGGAGTACTTCACCCTGGTCATGCGCCGCTTTATGATGCGCATAGCGGATATCCTCGCCGACGAGAACAGCTGCAAGGCCATCGTCACTGGCGAGAACCTGGGCCAGGTGGCCAGCCAGACCATGGAGGCCATGGCCGTCACCCGCGCGGTGACGGATAAGCCCATTTTGCAGCCGCTTGTGGGCATGGACAAGGAGGAGATCATCCGCCACGCGCGGAACATCGGCACCTTCGAGACGTCGATACTCCCGTATGAGGACTGCTGCACCGTGTTCACCCCGCGCCATCCGCGCACCAAGCCGCGCCTGAAGGACGTGGAGGCCGCCGAGAGCGCGCTGGATATAGATTCCCTCGTCCGCGAGGCCGTGGACGGCGTTGAAAGGGTATGGATTGGCCTTGAAGGCTGAGATAGTCTCCGTCGGCACCGAGCTGCTGCTGGGTACGACGATAAACACCGACGCGGCTGCCGTGGCCCTGCTTTTGAGCGAGTACGGCATAAACGTCTACTGGCAGACGGTCGTGGGCGACAACCCCGGCAGGGTTGTGGAGGCGGTGCAGCGCGCGAAGGGGCGCGCCGACATCATCATCACCACCGGCGGCCTCGGCCCCACCTGCGACGACCTGACCAAAAACGCCCTGGCCGAGGCCTTCGGGCTGGAGCTGGAGCTGAATAAGGGCGAGGAGGAGTGGCTGCGCAACCTCTGGCGCGAGCGGCGCTACACCAGCCTGGACCTGACCCCGAACAACCTGCAGCAGGTCATGCTGCCGGCCGGCTCAACCCCGCTCAGGAACGACTGGGGTACCGCGCCGGGCTGCACCTTCAAGGCCGGAGGCGTGCTGGTCATCATGCTGCCCGGCCCGCCGCGCGAGTGCGGCCCCATGCTGGAGCACAGGGTGCGGCCCATACTCGCGGCCCTCTCCGACGGCGTGATCGCCTCGCACACCATACACTTCTTCGGCATAGGCGAGAGCGAGATGGAGTACAGGCTGCGCGACTACATGAACTCCCTCTCGAACCCGACCCTTGCGCCCTACGCCAAGCACGGCGAGTGCCTGGTGCGCGTCACGGCCAGCGCGGCGACGCGCGCCCTGGCCGAGGAGATGATGGCCCCGGTGATAGAGCGCGTCAAGGCCGAGTTCGGCGAGCTGGCCTACGGCATGGACACGGCGAACCTCGCCGAGTTCACCACCAGGCTGCTGATAGAGAGGGGCGTCACCGTCGCCGCGGCGGAGAGCTGCACCGGCGGCGAGCTGACCAAGGCCATCACCGACATCCCCGGCGCCAGCGCCGCGCTGAAGGGCGGCGTGGTGGTCTACACCAACGAGGCCAAGACCCGGCTGCTGGGAGTGCCGGCCGGCCTGATAGAGGAAAAGGGCGCCGTGAGCCATGAGGTCGCCGTGGAGCTTGCGCGCCGCGTGCGCGAGGCGCTGGGCAGCGACTTCGGCGTGGGTATAACCGGCCTCGCCGGGCCTGACGGCGACGGCGTCCACGAGGTGGGGACGGTATTCGTCTCCCTGGCGGACGCGGAGAGGGTCTGGGTGCGCGAGAAGCACATAACGGCTCGCGACCGCGAGCAGGTGCGCCTCTACGCCTGCCAGAACGCCTTCGATATGCTGCGCCGCCGCCTGACCGGCTGCACGGTGGACGAGATAAGGGTGGACCCATGAGGATATATCTGGTTCGCCACGGCGAGAGCGAGTGCAACGTGCTGAATATGCTCTACGGCCGCACGGACTGCGCCCTGACAGACAGGGGGCGCGGGCAGGCCGCGCTGGTGGGAGAGAAGCTCCGGGGCTGCGCGCCCTTCCGCTGCGTCTCCAGCCCGCTCCTGCGCGCGGCGGAGACGGCGCGCATCGCGGCGGGGATAGCCGGCTGCGGCGTGGAGTACGACCCCAGGCTGATGGAGCAGGACATGGGCGAGTGGGAGAACGTCCCGTTTTTCGAGCTGCTCGACAGCGGGGACGAGCGGCTGCGCGCCATGCTGCGCGACTGGACCGAGACGCCCCCGCCCGGCGGCGAAAGCTACGCCGAGCTGCGCGCCAGGGTCGAGGCCGCGCTGCACGACATCACTGAGCGCGGCGAGGACACGCTTATCGTCGCGCACAACGGCCCTCTGGCCACGGCGCTCGCGCTGCTGCTGGGCCTCGGCGACGCGCAGGTCAAGGGCTTCTGGTTCGAGCAGGGCTGCTGGAGCTGCGTGGAGGAGCTGCGCGGCGAGATGCGCCTCAAATACTTCAACAAATAACGCTGTCTCAGCGGGAAGGGGTACATAGATATGGAAGAAAAGGGCCGCAGCGGCGGGAAGACCGCGCTGCACATCCTGGCCTTTGTGGGAGTGGGCGTGCTGCTGACCGTCATCGCCCTGGCGGCGGCGCTGTTCATAGCCACCAAGGGGCCGAGCGAGAGCGCGAGGGAGGCCGTGTATGACTGGGCGGCCGAGCGCAATATGCAGGGCATAGCCGGCATCTTCCTCTCCTCCGAGGAGCGGGCCGAGCTTGCGGACGCCCCGGGCGAGAACCCGCCCGCCGGCGAGGAGGAGCCGGCCGGGACCGAGCGGCCGATGATAAGCGTCACGGACGAGCTGCCCGCGCAGGAGACCCCCGCCGAGACCGAGGGGGCCGGCGAAGAGGAGACTGAAAGCGGCGAAGAGGAGGCCGGGTCATGAGCGGAGATAACAACGTCTTTGATTTCAAGGGCCTTTCCGGCGACGAGGAGCTTGAGCGCCTGCTTGAGAGCGTGCGCCGCGACATAGGCGAGGCCTCGCCGGAGCCGAAGCGCGCAGAGGCCCGGCCGGAGGCCGCGGAGGCCCGCCCGGGGACCGCGGAGGCCCGACCGGAGGCCGCCGGGACATCGGACCGGGGCCGCCCCGAGCACCAGCCCCGCCCCGAGCGTCGGGCGCAGCCAGCGGAGGGCGCGCCGGCCGCCCAGAGGGCAGAGCGCCCGCCGCGGCCCAGGGGGCCGCAGTCGCCTCGCCGCCCCGGCGCGGCGGTGGAGACGCCGGAGCGCCCGGAGCCTCCCGCGGAGCGGGAGCTTCCGCCCCAGCGCGAGAGGATCCGGGTCGTCCACCCCGAGGACGAGCCGCGCGAGCGCAAAAGCCGCTTCGGCCTGGCCCTCGGCATATTCTCAGCCGCGCTGGCGATAGTCCTGGCCGCCGGCTGCGCGCTGCTCTGGTTCTATCTCGACGCCTACGAGGTCACGCGGCCCGGGCGCGTTATGGAGAACTTCGCCGCTCTTGCGGACGACGCCTACTGGGCCGACGCCGTGGACGGGGCCTTCGTCGTGGGCGAGACGCCCTTTGAGACGCGCGAGGAGCTGATGGACGAGCTGTGCCTGGACGTGCTGCGCGACAACCCCCTGAGCTGGCGCGAGGACGAGGGCTACGGCGAGGGCAACATGGCCTATATTGTCTCCGCGGGCGGCAGGGACGTCTGCCGCGTGACGCTGGGCGAGGTGGCCGAGAACGGCAGCGCGGGCTTTGGCTTCACCTATCTCGAGGTCAAGCGCGTGGAGCTGCTGGCGGAGTTCATCGCCCCGCAGCCGCATGAGATAGACATCGCCGCCCCCGCCGGGGCCGCGGTGAGCGTGAACGGCGTGGCCGTGACGCCCGACTACATTGCAGACGGCGCCGCGCCGGAAGTCGAGCTGCCCGAGCTGGAGCAGGGCCGCGCGGACGAGCTGTACGTCTCCTACCACATAGGCGGGCTGTACGCGCCCGTGGAGGTCGCCGCCGGAGTTGACGGCGCCGCGCTGGAGGCGGCCGGGGAGCCGGAGGGCGGTTCCGTCGTCTTTGCGCTGGGCGAGGGGACGCTGGATTACCGCATCCTGGTACCCGAGGGCGCGTCCGTGAGCGTGAACGGCGTGGAGCTGGACGAGAGCTACAACACCGGCGACACCGTCGTCCCGGCCCTGCTGGAGGGCTTCGAGGACTACGGCAGCCTTCCCGAGCTGGAGCTGTGGCTGGTCGAGGGGCTGCACATCGCCCCCGAGGTGGAGGTGCGCGGCGCCGACGGCGAGACGCTGGGCGAGCCGGCCGTGAACGGCACGGAGCTGGCCTATTTCGGCGGCGGCGACGAGACCCTCGCCGCGGCGCACGAGGCGGAGGCCGGGGCCTTCGCGGAGGCCTACGCGGCCTATCTCAGCGGAGAGGCCGCCACCGACGCGGACTACGAGGCCCTGCAGGCCATGGTGCTCGACGGCAGCGTGCTCTCCGGCGAGCTGGAGGAGCTGCGCGGCGCGGACGGGGCCGATGGCCGGGACGTAAAGCGCGTGAGGGTGCGCGACGGCAGCTTCACCGGCGTCGGCGCGACCTGCTTCGTCTGCACGGCGGACGTGCAGTACGCCCCCGCTGAGGAGGGCGGCGAGAACGTCGAGACGGCCTACACCATAGTGTTCGTCATGAACGGCGGCGTCTGGCTGGCCGCGTCCGTTGTGAGCTGATATGGCTAAGCCCGGCCGGGTCCACCCGGCCGGGCTTTCTGACGCGTCACTGGCCCATGATGGGCGTGCTGTCCGCGCCGTGGCGGTAGGCGTTGATAAGGCACGAGAGCGTGCTGTCGGCATAGATGGCCTCTCTCAGGCTGCGCGTGGCCTCGGCATTTGAGGGCCGGTACTCCAGGAAGCTGCAGTTGTACAGCACGGCGAAGAGCAGCGCCCGCTTCTCATTGTCGTCCAGGGACAGGTCGTATTCGCTCAGGCGGAACTTGATCGTGACGCCGCTGCGCACCGGCGCCCAGGCGTCGCGCTTCGTGTCGCGCAGCCTGACGGTTATCGCGTCCCAGTCGCAGCTGATGCTCCAGAGCATATCGGAGTTGCGCTTGGCCTCCGCGACGATTTCCCCGATAAGCGCGCGTATCCGCGGGACCTTGAGCATACGGTTCGCCGTGTCCAGGAGCGCCTGGGCCTTGGCGTCGGCGGCGGCGCGCTTCGCCTCGAGCCGCTTGCGCTGTTCGCGCGCTTTTTTTTGCTTCTCCATATAATCGCTCACCCAGCAGAAGACGATTATGCCCACTATCACCAACAGTACAAAACGCCAGAACGTCATTTGCGTGGCCTCCTTTATTTCTGTTTACGCCCATACTCTAGCACGGCGGGCGTGCTGTTTTGTCGTCCGGCGCGGTTTTTTGCGCGGGGCGCGAAATTACCCGCTTTACAAAGGCCGCGGTCCGGGTGTAAAATTTTACTGCCGGGGCGGCGCAGAGAAGCCCTGCCCGGCGCGTTTGGCAATCAACGGTTTGGAAAGGAAGGACTATGAAAGCGAAGGTCTATTTCTCTAAGGCGCTCAGCCCCGAGAATGTCGTGGAGATGTACCGCGCCCTGGGCGTCGAGCTGCCCGGCAGGGTCGCCGTGAAGGTACACTCCGGCGAGAAGGGGAATCAGAATTTCCTGCGCCCGGAGTTCTGGAAGCCCATGGTCGACGCGGTGGGCGGCACGATAGTGGAGTGCAACACCGCCTACGGCGACGCCTCCGGCGGCGTGCGCGACAACACCCCCTCGCACCTGAAGCTGATCGAGTACCACGGCTGGAACAGGTACTTCGACGTCGATCTCATGGACGCCGAGGGGCCGGACCTGGTCTGGGACATCCCCAACGGCAAGGTGCTGAAGAAGAACGTGGTCGGCAGGAACATCGTCAACTACGACTCCATGCTGGTGCTGGCGCACTTCAAGGGCCATCCCATGGGCGGCTACGGCGGCGCGCTCAAGCAGCTCTCCATCGGCTGCGCCTCCCGCGCGGGCAAGGCGCTTATCCACTCCGCCGGCGTGAGCGACGACCGCTATGAGTGCTGGAAGAAGCACGCGGACAAGTCGGCCTTCCCCGAGGCTATGGCCGACGCGGCCATGAGCGTAGTGGAGCACTTCGCCGGGAAGATAGCCTATATAAACGTCATGAAGAACCTCTCCGTGGACTGCGACTGCTGCGCCGTCGCCGAGGACCCCTGCATGAAGGACATAGGTATGCTCGCCTCCCTCGACCCCGTCGCCATAGACCAGGCCTGCATCGACCTCGTCATGGCCTCCGACGACCCGGGCAGGGAGCACTTCATGGAGCGCGTCAACTCCCGCAACGGCATCCACACCATCGAGGCCGCCGCGGAGCTGGGCTACGGCGTCCGCGAGTACGAGCTTGTCGAAATCTGAGCGGTAAAAGGCCCCGGCCTGAGCGGCCGGGGCCTTTTGCACATATCCGGGCAATATCCCGCTTCAAATTACGACTTGATAGGTGAAGGGAGGGCGAGGCATGGACGACGCCGGGATCGTCAGGCTGTTCCAAAGCCGGGACGAGCGCGCGATAAGCGAGGCCGGGCGCAAGTACGGCGGCTACTGCGGCGGCATCGCGCTGAACCTCCTTGGCGTGCGCGAGGACGCCGAGGAGTGCGTGAACGACGCCATGTACGCCGCCTGGCGGCGCATCCCGCCGGAGGAGCCGCGCTCGCTCAAGGCCTTCCTGGGCCGCATGACCCGGAACGCCGCCGTGGACCGCTACCGGGCCAGGACTGCGCAAAAGCGCGGCGGCGGAGGCATGGAGGTGCTGCTCAGCGAGCTGGACGAGTGCGTCCCCTGCGGCGGGAGCCTCGACGAGCTTGTCGAGCGGCGCGCCCTCTCCGGGCTGATAAGCGGCTGGCTGGACACGCTGCCGGCGGGCGAGCGCGCGCTCTTCGTGCGGCGCTACTGGTACGGCGAGGGCGTGGCGGAGCTTGCGCGCGAGTGCGGCTGCGCGCCGCAGCGGCTGTCGCAGCGCCTGCTGCGCCTGCGCAGGAAGCTGAAAACCTATCTTGAAGCGGAAGGAGCGGAAGTATGAAGGACAACGAAAAACTCTACGACGGCATAACCGGCATCCGGGACGACCTTGTCGAGGGCGCGGAAAAGCAGGACCTCGGCCGGAAGCGCCCGCGCAGGCGGCTCTGGCTTGGGGCTGTCGCCGCCGTGCTGGTCCTGGCGATGGCGGGAGGATATTTCATGTGGCCGGGCGGACGCGCGGCCGTCAGCGCCTACGCGATAAGCGAGGCGGGCTATCCCGAAATGGCGCAGTACCCCAACGACATGATAGACGCGTACGGTATGCCGGACAACGACGGGTTCGACGCGGCGTATGAGGCCTGGCAGGAGGGCCTGTACGCGCAGTACAGCAGCGCCCCGGAGGGCTTCGCAGCCGGACTGGACGCCTACTTCGGCGCGAGCGCGGCGCAGTTCCTTGCGGGGGCCGGCGGCGAGAACCGCGCGTATTCGCCGCTGAACGTCTACATGGCGCTGGCCATGCTGGCCGAGCTGACGGACGGGGAGAGCCGGCAGCAGATACTCTCGCTGCTCGGCTCTGAGAGCATAGAGGCGCTCCGGGAGCAGGCAAACGGCGTATGGAACGCCACCTACCGGGACGACGGGATAATAAAGAGCATTTTGGCCGGCTCCCTGTGGCTGAACGAGGACGTGAGCTTCAAACAGAGCACGATGGATACCCTCGCGCAAAACTACTACGCCTCGAGCTACAGGGGCGAGATGGGCAGCGCGGATTTCAACGCCGCGCTGCGTGACTGGATCAACGGGCAGACCGGAGGCCTGCTGAAGGAGCAGGCGCTCGAGGCAGAACTCACGCCGGACACGATAATGGCCCTGGTCACGACGGTGTACTTCCGCGCCAAGTGGTCGGACGAGTTCAGCGAGGCCCGGACCGCTCAGGGCGTTTTCCACGCCGCGGGCGGGGACGTGACCGCGGACTTCGTGCACTCGAGCTTCGCTTCGGACTACTACTGGGCGGACAACTTCTCCGCCGCGTACCGCTACCTCGAAAACGGCGGGCGGATGTGGTTTATACTGCCGGACGAGGGAGTGAGCGCCGACGGGCTGCTGCAAAGCGGCGAATACATGGACCTGGTGCTGGACCCGGGGAGCTGGGAGGGACAGACGCGCGTCATTGTGAACTACGCCCTGCCCAAATTCGACATCTCCAGCCAGTTCGACCTCGGCGGCGGGCTGAAGGCCCTGGGCATTACGGACGTGTTCGACGGCAAGGTCAGCGACTTTTCGCCGATGACGGATATGGAGGGCGTGTTTGTCAGCTCCGCGAGGCACGGCGCGCGCGTCGCCATAGACGAGGAGGGCGTCACCGCCGCGGCCTTTACCGAGCTGGCCCTGGCCGGCAGCGCCGCGCCGCCCGACGACGAGGTGGACTTTACCGCCGACCGCCCGTTCATCTTCGTGATAACCACCCAGGACGACCTTCCGCTCTTCGCGGGGGTTGTGAACAACCCCGCCGCATGAGGCAAAAAAAGGCCCGGGCTGCCAGCCCGGGCCTTTTCGGTTTTTCAGGCCTCCCCGCCCTCGGGGGTGAGCGTCACCACGCGCACAGGTATGCCGCCGGCGGCGGCGCGCACGGCGCGCTCCAGCCCTCCGCAGCAGGGTACTGTCATACGCGCGAGGGTCACGGAGCGGATGCCCTTGCCCGCAAAGAGGGCGGCGAGGCGCTCAGAGTAGTCAACGTCGTCGAGCTTGGGACAGCCGACCAGCGTCACGCGCCCGGCCATGTAGCGCGCGTGGAAGTCGGCGCAGGCGTAGGCCGTGCAGTCGGCGGCGACGAGCACGTCCGCGCCGGCGAGCCATTCCGCGCCCGCGGGGACGAGGCGTATCTGCACCGGCCACTGCGCGGCGCCCCCGGCCGCGGCGCAGGAGGCCCCGGCGGCCGGGGCCGTACCCCTGAGGGATTTCATGGAGTCCAGCGCTGCCATGCGCGCCTTGACCGCCGCTTCGTCGTAGGCCGCGGCCTCGCGCTCGATTATCTCGATGGCGCCCGCAGGACACTCAGGCAGGCAGTCGCCCATGCCGTCGCAGTAGTCGTCGCGTATCAGCCGCGCCTTGCCGGCGCGCAGCTCTATCGCGCCCTCGTGGCAGGCCTCGGCGCAGAGGCCGCAGCCGGTGCATTTGTCCTCGTGAATTTTGACTATCTTCCGTATCATCAAAGCTCCCCCTTCGCGTACATCACCGCGGTCACGGCCACGACGGGCGCGGTCTCGCAGCGGAAGATGCGCTCGCCCATCGAGCAGAGCACGGCGCCCGCGCCCTTCGCCAAACGCGCCTCGGCGAGCGAAAAGCCGCCCTCGGGGCCGGTTATCAGGCTTATGGACTTGAAATCGCCCGCCGCCTCTATCGCCTCGCGCAGCGGCGCGCGG
>CALWYT010000042.1 GCA_944385835.1 uncultured Oscillospiraceae bacterium
CGTAGTAGGGGTATATCTCCTGCTCGGGCGCGGTGTTCTCGCCGCGGACGAAGACCAGCTCCTCGTTGACGGCCTCGGTGTACTCGTCATAGTCGATATAGCCCTGCTCGTACATCTCGCGCAGGACTGTGCGCTGCCGATCCTTATTGTTCTCAACGCTGTAATAGGGGCTGTAATAGGTGGGGAGGTTGACTATGCCGACAATGGAGGCGCACTCGGCCAGCGTGAGCTCGCTCGGCTCCTTGCCGAAGTAGGTCTGCGCCGCGGTGTATATGCCGTTGCAGCCCTCGCCGAAGTAGACCGCGTTGAGGTACCACTCTATTATCTCGTCCTTGTCGTATTTCTTTTCGAACTCCAGCGCCCGGAAGATCTCCACCAGCTTGCGCTGGACGGTGACCTCGTTCTCGCCGGTGAGGTTCTTGATGAGCTGCTGGGTTATCGTCGAGCCGCCGAAGGTGCTGTCCATGCTGAGGAACATATTGAACACCGCGCCGACAGTGCGGTACCAGTCCACACCCTTGTGCGTGTAAAAGCGCTTGTCCTCTATCGCCACAAGCGCGTGCTCCAGGTCCTCCGGGATGTCCTCGTAATCGACCCAGATGCGGTTCTCACTGCCGGAGAGCGTGGCGATCACCGCGCCGTTCACGTCGTAGACCGTGCTGGACTCGCTCAGAGAGAAGTCGTCCAGCGAGATGTCCAGCTCGTCAACCAGCGTGGTCTTGACGTAAAACGCAAAAATACACACGAACAGCAGCGAGGTCGTGAGTATCACGAGTATCGCCGTGATAAGTATCTTCAGCGCCAGGCCAACCGCGCCGCCGAGGACGGCCCCTGCGGCGTGGGCGGCCTTCTGCGCGCCTATCCTTTTGTCCTTTTTGTCTTTGGGCATCACGCACCTCCGTCCACCGGGAGCGCCGCTCCGGCGGCACTCACTCCATTCTAACCCGGTATTATATCATACTCAGTCGAAAAGGGGTAGATAAACTTTTAATTTTCCCTCCCCCTGCGCCCGGCGGGCCGAAGCGTATTTTTTCCATGCCGGCGTGGAATAATTCCCGGGAAAGGAGGTCATATAATGAAGACGTGGATAAAGCTCGCCGGCACGGGTATGCTGGCGGCCGCCGCGCTCTGCTCTGCCGCCGCGGCGCTCGGCGGCATCGCCGGCACCGAGGCCGCCGCGCCCGAGGCCCCGGCCGGGAAGCTGGACTGGCCCACCGGCGCGGAGGACGCCGAGTTCTTCCTGCGCGAGTTCAACGGCTGCGTCGCGGTGTTCGCCGCAGGGGAAAGCTCGCCCATGACGACGACCGGCATAGACGTCCGCTCCCTCCGCGAAGCGGACCGCGCCCTTCTGCTGTCCGGCCTGCCCTGCGCCGATCGCGACGAAGTGCTGACTTTGCTGGAAGATCTAGGCTCATAGGCGCGTTTAAGGCCGCAAAACGCCGCCGGAATGTTAAGAATGAGAAAAACGGCATTGATTTCTGCGCCGCCATGCTGTACAATACTCTTAGAGAAACCCCGCTCAGGCGGGGCGGCGGAGGCTTAAGCATGGACGGCAACAACATCTACGAAAACGACGCTATGGACGGCTTCGAAGGCGAACTTGTCACCATCGAGGACGAGGACGGAAACGAATTCGAACTCGAGCACATAGACAGCCTCGAGTATGACGGCGAGGACTACAGCCTTTTCCTCCCCGCCAACACGGATCCCGACGACCCTGACTACGGCTTCATCATCCTCCGCGAGGAGTATGACGGCGGCACGCAGGAGCTTGCTTACAACTCCGTGGACGACGAGGAGCTGCTTGTCAAGGTCTACGACCTCTTTATGGAGAGGCTGTACTCCGACGAGGAGGGCGAGGATACTGACGAAGGCGGCGCGGAGTAAGTTCCTTGCCGGACAGAGAGATTATCAAATCCTGCCCTGTGCGCGGACCTCTTTTTCGGCCCATATAAACCCACATCACTTATAAGGGATGCCATATTCCTCCGCGGATTGCAGGCCTCCCGGCCCCCACCGAGGTCGGCTGGAAGTTGGAAGCGTGGTAGCGGCGGAGAGGCGACCCACCTGCCGGAGACGTGCAGGTTCTATTTGGGCCGCCACGGCAGCGGCGGGATGGCCGGCGTTAGAAATAACGCCGGCTTTTGTTATGCCCGGCTTTTCCCGGCCCGGGCGAAACCATCCCGCCCGGAAGGGTACTTATAGGGCAAGAGCGGCCGCGGCGCTCAAGCATGACATTAGGAGGGAAAGCCATGGACGATGAGGACATCATCGCTCTGTTCTGGCGGAGGGACGAGGACGCCCTGCGCGCCACAAGCGAGAAATACGGCCGCCTGTGCGGCAGCATAGCGGCCAACATCCTCCCCGACCGCGAGGACGTCTCGGAGTGCGTGAACGACGCCTACATGGCCCTGTGGACGTCCATACCCGACGCCCGCCCCGCGCATTTTCAGGCCTACGTGGCGAAAATAACGCGCAATATCGCGCTCAACCGCTTCCGGCGGCTGCACGCGGAAAAGCGGCGCGGCTGCGCCGCGGAGCTGTCCCTGGACGAGCTGGCCGAGTGCGTGTCCGGCGGCCAGAGTCCAGAGGACGTGGCAGAGGCCCGGCGCATAGAGCAGCTCATAAGCCGCTTCCTGTGGAGCCAGGAGGAGTACAAGCGCGTCATCTTCGTGCGCCGCTACTGGTACATGGATTCCCTGCAGCGGCTGAGCGACAGGACGGGCTTCAGTCAGGGCAAGATAAAATCCATCCTGTTCCGTATGAGGCAGAAACTAAGAGAATACCTGGAAAGCGAGGGCGTTGATATATGAATAAGGAACAGCTCACCGAACGTATCGGCAATATTGACCCCCGGCTCATAGAGGGCGCGGCGGATATACCTAACTACGCCGCGCGACGGCGCGCGCGCTTCGCCAGGCGCATTGCCGGAGCCGCGGCCGCGCTGGCCATCATGGTCGGCGGAGGATTTGGCCTCGGCGCGACGGTGTTCGCGCAGGAGATAGAGGTGCAGGTGGAGCCGGAGACGATAACCTTTGAGGACATGGGCGTCACGCTCATCCTGCCGGACAGCTGGCGCGGCAGGTACGGCGTGACAGAGGAGGGCTACGTCTACGCACTTGAGGCGCATGACGAATACAATCCCGCCATCCTTTTCTGGATAGACCTGTACCCGGAGCAGCTCACCAAGGACGAGTTCGACAACACGCAGGGCCCCTGGAACATAGTCCCCAGCGTCTATCTCATGACCACGGCGGACGGGACCTACTGCCTACACTGCGCGAGCGACGTGCAGTACGACCCGCGCGACGAGGAGGCGGCGGAGAACTACGTGAGCATGTATCAGGAGATACCCCAGATACGCCTCGTGCTGG
>CALWYT010000043.1 GCA_944385835.1 uncultured Oscillospiraceae bacterium
TTACTCACCCGTTCGCCACTAAGTCATCTAGGCTTCTTGACCGAAATCTCAAAGCTTCGAGCTTCGTTCGACTTGCATGTGTTAGGCACGCCGCCAGCGTTCGTCCTGAGCCAGGATCAAACTCTCAAATATGGTATCTCAACTGAGCTGCCGCCCAGTTAAAACCTATCCGAGCTGTCTGTCACAGTCTCTTCAAAAGAATTGTCCGCAAGCTCCTCAGAGCTTGCCTAAGAACCCTTCTCTGGTGCTCTTTCGCATAAGCTTTTTCTTACATTGTTTAATTTACAAGGTACACAAGGCTCAAGTTTTGGGCAACTTTCACAGCGCCGTCTCTCGAGCGCTTGACTAATATACCACCTGTTCGCGCAGTTGTCAACACCTTTTTTCAAAAAATCTCGAATTTTTTTGCGTTGGACGCAATCTGCGCAATTTACCACTATATCTAGTAGTTTCAGCCCCGCGAAAGTATGGATATGCCACAAGGGCGCGCGCAAATATCCTGGCGTTTCCGGGGCATAATAGCCCTCATGGACGAAAAAACTTCGCGGCGCGTGCCGCCGCATCCCGAACGCAAGAGCCAGTACCCCCAGCCTCTGAGCAGCGAGGCCCTGGCGGCCGTCTTTGCCGGCTGCGCCGATTTTGTCTCGCGCGGCGCCCTGCCGGGGCTTTACGAGGGCGAGTGCGTGACGCTCTGCTGGCTGGACGGGCTGGTGGACGGCGAGGCCGTATCCGAGGACGTGCTCCGCCCGCTGACGGACCTCACGCGCGGCCTCTCGGCCAGGTCGCCCGGTGAGCTGGCGAGGCTGCTGGAGCTGGGCGCGGCTTACAGCTGTACCGTGCGGAGGCTGGGCAACCTGGACGGCGCGGCGGCGGCGCTGCTCTCCGGCTGCTGCCTTGTGTGCATCGACGCGCTGGGCGAGGCCGTCGCCTTCGAGGCGCGCTCGAAGCAGGTGCGGGCCGTGGGCCAGCCCACGGTGGAGAAGGCCATCAAGGGCGGCAAGGACGCCTTTGTGGAGACGCTGCGCGCGAACACCGCGCTGGTGCGCCGCCGCCTGCGCACGCCGAAGCTCAAGCTGGAGCAGCGCGGCGTGGGCCGGCTGTCGGACACCGCCGTAGCTATATTATATGTGGAGGGCGTGGCGCAGCGTTCCACGGTGGACGAGGCGCTGCGGCGCGTGGAGGCCATAGACATTGACGCGCTGCTCTCGGCAGGGGACCTGGAGGAGTACGTCGTGGACTCGCCGCGCTCGCCGCTGCCGCAGCTGCTGCACACGGAGAGGCCGGACACCTTCGCCATGGGCCTTCTGGACGGGCGCGTCGGGCTGCTGGTGGACGGGCTGCCGCTGGGCTTCCTGCTGCCGGCAGACCTCGCGGCCTTTATGCGCGTGCCGGAGGACGCCGCGGCGCACTTCGCCGTGGCCAGTATGCTGACGCTGCTGCGCTGGGCCGCGCTGGGCATATCCCTGCTGCTGCCTGGGGCCTTCGTGGCCGTCAGCATGTACCACCAGGAGATGCTGCCGGTGGAGCTGCTGCTGAGCATGACGGCGGCCAAGCAGTTCGTACCCTTCGGCACGGCCGGGGAGGTGATCGCCATGCTGCTGGCCTTTGAGCTGCTGCAGGAGGCCGGGCTGCGTCTGCCGGACCCCGTCGGCCAGACGGCCAGCATCATCGGCGCGCTGATAGTCGGCCAGAGCGCGGTGGAGGCCAAGGTCGTCTCGCCCATCGCGGTCATCGTCGTCGCGCTGGCGGGCATCTGCGGCTACACCATGCCCAGCCAGGACCTGGGCGGGGCCGTGCGGCTGTTCAGGCTGGGCTTTGTGGCGCTCGGGGCGCTGCTGGGGCTGTACGGCGTGATAAGCGCGCTGGCGCTGCTGGTCTGGTATCTCGCCGGGCTGGAGAGCTTCGGCAAGCCCTACACCGCGCCCTTCACCGGCGCGGAGCGCGGCGCGCTTGGGCGCGTGCTGCTCAAGCGCCCAAACGCCGCGAACAAGCTGCGCGCCGCGCATCTCGCCGGGCCTAACCGCCGGCGTCAGAGATGAAAGGGGGCCGCTCCATGCGCCGGGCCTGCGCCGCGGCCCTGGGCGCGCTTATGCTTGCGCTCAGCGGCTGCACGCTTTCCATCTACAATAACTACCGCGACATCGAGAGCCTGGAGGTCGTGCGCGTCCTGGGCCTGGACGCCGGGGAGGACGGCGCGCTGCGGCTGTCGGCGGCCACCGGCGCGGACGCCTCCGGCCGGGAGCCGCTCCGCATCTCCGGGGAGGGGGAGTCCCTGGAGGGCGCGCTGCGCGCCCTTGACCGCCTGGCGGGAGGCGGGCGGCTGTTCTTCGCCGGGACGGGCGCGATAGTGCTCGGCGAGGGCGCGGCGGGCGAGGCCTCGCGCTGGCTGGACGCCGTGGCGCGCAGCCGGGAGCTGCGCCTGGACGCGGAGCTGTACGTCCTGCGCGGCGGCAGCGCCGGGGAGCTTATCTGCGGCGCCGGCGCGCCGGAGGACGCGGCGTCCGCGCTCTCCGCCCTGGCCTCGAGGGCGTCGGAGTACGGCCCGGCCCCCGTGAGCAGCTGCGCGGGCGTCTCCCGCGCGCTTATTGAGCGCGGCGCGGCCGCGGCGACGGCGATAAGGCTTGAGGCCGGGGCGGACGGGGGCCTGACCGCCGTACCCGCGGGCTTCGCGCTGCTGACGGACGGCGGCCTCGCGGGCTACCTTGACGGCGAGGCGGCCTTCGGCGCGGGGCTTTTCCTCGGCGGCCCGGGTACGGCCGCGCTGGAGCTGGGCGGCGGCGTGACGGCGGAGGCGGCCGGGGCCGCTCTGGGCTTCGTCCGGCTGGGGGACGCGCGGCTCCGCATAGACGTGGAGCTGCGCGGCAGCTTGGCTGAGGCCCCGTCCGGGGCGGATCTCTCCGGCGGGGCGGCCTGGGCCGGGCTGGAGGCGGAGCTGGCCGCCCTCGCGGAGCGGTCGGTCCTCGCGGCCGTGGAGGCGCAGTCCCGGCTGGGCGCGAATTTTCTCGGCCTGGCGCGGAGGCTGGAGCGCGAGGGCCTGGACGTCCCGGCCGCCCGGCTGCCGGAGCTGGAGATAGAGGTCTCGGGCCGCGGCAAGCTGATAAACCAGCGCGAGTACGCCCGCTCGCCATATCCGGAGGAGAAGGCATGAACGAACCCACGCCCAGACAGATACGCGCGCTGAGCTTCCTGGTCCTGCTGCCGCCGGCGACAAGGCTGCTGCCCGGCGCGGCGGCCCGCGCCGCCGGCCGGGCCATGTGGCTCTGCCCGCTTGCGGCCGCGCCGCTCTGCGCGCTTCTGGCCGCCGCGGTCTCATACGCGCTGCGCTCCAAGCGCGACGGCGAGGGCCTGGGCGAGGTGCTGCTGCGCGCCTGGCCGCGCGCGGGCCGCGCCCTGCTGCTGGTCTACGGCCTGTGGCTGGCGCTGTACGCGGGCTTCGCCGTGCGCAGCGCGGCCTCGCGCTTCATATACACGATATATTCCGGCGCTTCGCCCTGGCTATTCGTGGCCGTGGGGCTTGCCCTCGGCCTGGCCGCCGCGCTGGGCGGCGTGAAGCGCCTGGCGCGCACGGCGGAGATCTTCCGCGTGCTGCTGCTGGCGGCGCTCGCGCCCATACTCGCCCTCGGGCTTTTTCAGGCGGACTGGGGCGAGCTGCTGCCGGTGACGGCCCGGGACGCGCCCGGCGTGGCGCTGGGCGCGCTGGAAACGCTGGGTACCGCCGCCTTCGCGCTGGTGAACGTCCCGCTGCTCGAGACGGGGCCGCCCGTGTCCGCGAGGGACCGGGGCCGGTCCATGGCGCTGTGGAGCTGCGGGTTCTCGCTGCTGCTGGCGGCGCTTACGGCCGCGGTCCTGGGCCGCTTCGGCCCGGACATTTCCGCCGCGCTGACCTACCCCTTCTTCGCGCTGGTGCGCGGCACGGGCCTCTTCGGCGGCGCGGTGCGCATAGAGGCGCTGGTGACCGGGCTGTGGGTGCTCAGCGACTTCGCGCTGTGCGCGCTCTCGCTCAAGGCGGGGGCCAGGTGCATATGCCTCGCGCTAGGCCTCCTCCAGTCCGGGGAGGCGGCGGCAAAGCGCCCGCGCGCGCTGGCCACGCTCGCCTGCGCGGCCCTGGCCGCAGGCTGCGCGCTGGCCGTAGCGCCGGATTCCCGCGCGCTGCGCTTCGTCTCCGACACGCTGGTGGTGTATGCCAACATCGCGCTGGTGTTCGCCCTGATGCTGCCCGCGCTGGCGCTGGGCATGGCCCGCCGCCGCATCTGACTACAGCCCCAGCACCTCGCGCGTCACGCTCATGAGGCGGCGCATGGCCGGGGAGGCCTCGGCCAGGGAGCGCACGGCCATACCCAGGCTGCGCGTGACCGGCGGCGAGATGGGGATCGCGGCGACGTCGGCCTTGGAGCCGGCGAGGATGAGCTTCGGCATGATGGTCACGCCCAGGTTGTGCTCCACCATGGCGAGGATGGTCATGTCGAAGTTGGAGGAATACTTCGCCTTCGCGCCTATCCCGGCCATCTCCATGGCCTGGGCCAGGTCCTTCTCCGGACGAGTATCCGAGACGTAGACCAGGAACGGCTCGCCCTTGAAGGCCGTTATCGGGAAGGTCGCGTCATGGGCGCGCGGGTGGTTCCTGGGCAGCACGGCGTACATGGGGTCGTCGAGTATCTTCACCGTGTCGAAGCGGAAATTCGGGTGCAGGCTGGTGTAGGCGATGTCTATGCGCCCGCCGGAGAGCCACTCGTCTATCTCCTCCGCGTTGCCCTCCAGCAGCTCCACGTCGATGTTCGGATAGCGCTCCTGGAAGGCCTCCAGTATCTGCGGCAGCCAGTGCAGGGAGATGGAGGAGTAGCTGCCTATCCGCACCGCGCCCCGCTCCAGGCCCCGCGTGAGCGCCAGCTCCTGCTCCAGCCGCTCCGCCGCCTTGCTCAGTTCGCGGAAGCGCGGCGCCAGCCGCTCGCCGTCCGCCGTGAAGCTGACGCCGCGGTTGCCGCGCAGCAGCAGCGGGAAGCCCGCCTCCTCCTCCAGCGAGCGCATCATGTGCGTCAGGCCGGACTGCGTATAGCCCAGCGCCTCCGCCGCCTTAGATATGCTGCCGAGATCCACCGCGGCCAGCAGCGCGCGCACCTTGGCCGTATCCATGTCCCAGCCCTCCTTTGATATGCAATAATTGAATATCAGATATTATAAACTCTCTCTTTACTAATAGCAAGTCCTGTGTTACCTTGTATCCAGAGCTGAGCGGACTCCCACCGCGAAGCCCTTATCTTGATTTTCCTCTTCCAAACTCCCATATCCACAAAAACGCCCCCGAGCGTATCGGGGGCGTTTTTGTATTCCTCGGCCTATATCCTCTTTGAGATCACGCTGCTCGCCGCTATGAGTATCAGCGGCTGCGCCGCGAGCATGACGCCGGTCACTACGGCGGGGAGGGTGTAGTCCATGATGATGAAAACCACGGTCGCGAGGCCGAAGAGGAACATATCTACGCCGCAGGCCAGGAAGCCGGCGCGGTATTTTATTTGCACGTTTCGTTCGTCTTCTACCTCAATTTCAAAGTTCTCGTCCTTTTTCACCTGCTTATCGTACCACAGCTCCACATGGCTGACTCCGAATACCGCCCCCAGGGCGCAGGCCAGGCCGATGTCGGCGCTCCGGGGGAAATCCGCGAAAGCGATAAGCAGCAGCATGGCGGCGCAGGCCGCGTAGCCAAGATACCACAGCTTAGCCCTGTTCCTCTTCATAGATAAAGACCTCCTCAATGCTGAGTCCGAAATAGCGCGCTATCCTGAAGGCAAGCGCTATGGACGGGTTGTAGCGACCGTTTTCCAGCGAGCCTATCGTCTGGCGCGACACGCGCAGGGCGCGCGCCAGGTCTTCCTGGTTGAGTCCGCGCTCGCGGCGCAGCTCTTCAAGGCGGTTTTTCATCTCGTCACCTCGTCTATGGAAAGTAAACTTTCCATAGACAATATAGCACGCCCGGCGGGATATGTCAAGCGTGCTTTCCATTTTTCCTCGCAGAGGCGCGGAAAGGGCCGGCGCTGCGGCCGGCCCTCGCATTTACAGAGGTTTGAGTTTATCCGCCATGTCGAAGTCCTTGAACTCCTCGCTGTACTCCAGCTGGGCGTCCGTGACCCATTCGTTGAGCGTCTCGTCGTAGTCGTAGGCCGCGGCGACGTAGCGCAGCGTCACAATCTGGCCGCTGCCGAGGTCCACGCTGTCGTCGGGGGTGACGGGCTTCCTCATTATAATATGGTAGCCGTAGCTGGTCTCGACTATGCCGCTTATCTCGCCCGGCTCCAGGGCGGCGGTCCCCTCCTCGAACTCGGGGAACATCTTGCCCGGCTCGAAGCAGTAGCCCTGCGGGAAGCTCTCGAGGCCGGTGTCCTCGCTGCGCGTGTTCATCAGCTCGTCGAAGAGGGCCTCGCGCTCGGCCTCTGGGACGGCCTGCAGCTCGGCCAGGGTCTCCTCGGCGGCCTCGCGCTTGGCGGCTATCTCGGCCTCGGGCAGGGGGTTGCCCTCGCCGTCCACGGTCAGGAAGAGGATGTGCTTTGCGGACATGAAGCCGTATTTTTCGGCGAAGGCCAGGCTCTCCTCGTCGGAGAAGCCGGCCGCGTCGCTCCCGTAGATGGTGAAGAACATGCGCGGGTAGAGCACCGTATTGCGGCTGATGAAGTCATACAGCTCCGGGGTTATGAACTGGGTCTCCAGGTACTCGTAGAAGTCCTCCTCCGTGCCGCCCTCGCCGGCGTACTCGGCGATGTCACTCTCAAGCTGCCAGTCGAGCAGCAGCTGGTCTGTCTCCGTCAGCTCGGTGCCTGTCTCCTTGACGTGCTGGTTCACGACGTGGTACTGGATGCAGTAGCCCTCCGTGTTCAGCTTCAGGAACTCCGAGAGCAGCATCCCGTCGCTGTCGTCCAGCTCGGTGTCGAGGGCGCTGCCGTTGGCGCGCTGGATGTACAGCGTGCGGTACCAGTGGAAGAACTCGGCCCAGGTGACGTCCTCTCCGTTCACGGTCATGACCACGGCGTCCAGCGGGTAGGCCTGCCAGGCGCCCTCCCAGTCGTACTCGAGCATCGGCTCGGCGCTGGCCCCGGGGCTGGCTGCGGGCGCGGGGCTGCCGCTCGTCCCCGGCGCGGGGGTCTCTCCGCAGCCGGCCAGCGCGGATATAAGCACAAGCGCGCAGAGGGCGCAGACGGCGGTTCTTTTCAACATTTTCATCCTTTTACACCTGTCTCCTTGTTGTTTTCGGCTGTATTATTCCAATCTTTGATGAATTCTGAGGCTATGTCCAGCACCCGCGGCTTGGGCGG
>CALWYT010000044.1 GCA_944385835.1 uncultured Oscillospiraceae bacterium
GTTATCCCGCGGCTGTCCAGCGCCTCGGCCAGCTTGACGCGCACGTAGCCATACTCTTCGGTCTGGTATTTGATAATGCTCCTGTATTCGCTCAAAACGACGACCCTCCTTCGTCGCTTCCATTTTATCAGCGGATACCCGGATTGACATTTCCCTTGTTTAAGTATATCCTTATATCAGGGTAATATTCGGAGGAGGAAAGTAGCATGACGGATTACGAAGCGCTGTATCATCTGCTCTTCAACGCGATAACCGACGCGCTGGAGGAAATCAGCGCGCGCAACTACGGCCTGGCCGAAGAGGGGCTGAAGGCCGCCCAGCGCGAAGCCGAGGAGAGGTATATTTCCGACTGACTGTCCGGCCGCCCTGCGGCCGGGCGTATTTTTCCGGCCGGCGCGGCAAATATCCAATACTGACAAAAGGAAGGCCCGCGCGAGCGGGCTTTTCTCACGCCCGGGCCGCGCGAACGGCTTGACTTGGCGGCGGATTTAGTATAATCTTTTTTAGGAATCCAGGAAGAATGTACGGGGGGCTGGTCTTACGATGTCAGCTATTCAGGACATATTCGGCACGATGGTGTTCTCCGACGCGGTCATGCGCGAGCGGCTGCCGGCGGAGACCTACGCCGCCGTGCTGCGCACGATGAAATCCGGCCGCAGGCTTCAGCCGGACACGGCGGAGGTCGTCGCCGGGGCGATGCGCGACTGGGCGCTGGAGAAGGGCGCGACGCACTTCACGCACTGGTTCCAGCCCATGACCGGCGTCACCGCCGAGAAGCACGACAGCTTCATAAAGCCCGACGGCCACGGCGGCGTGCTGATGGAGTTCTCCGGCAAGGAGCTTATCCACGGCGAGCCGGACGCCTCCAGCTTCCCCTCCGGCGGGCTGCGCGCCACCTTCGAGGCCCGCGGCTACACCGCGTGGGACCCGACCAGCTTCGCCTTCATCCGCGACGGCGTGCTGTACATCCCCACGGCCTTCTGCTCCTACGGCGGCGAGGCCCTCGACCTCAAGACGCCGCTGCTGCGCAGCATGGAGGCCGTCAGCAAGCAGGCCGTGCGCGTGCTGAAGCTCTTCGGCCACGACGACGTCAAGGTCGTCTCGCCGATGGTCGGCGCCGAGCAGGAGTACTTCCTTGTCGAGCGCGATATGTACGAGCGCCGCGCCGACCTCATCTACACCGGGCGCACCCTCTTCGGCGCGGCCCCGCCCAAGGGCCAGGAGATGGACGACCACTATTTCGGCACCGTCAAGCCCCGCGTCGCCGCCTTCATGCGCGACATAAACGAGGAGCTGTGGAAGCTCGGCGTCTGCGCCAAGACCGAGCACAACGAGGCCGCCCCCGCCCAGCACGAGCTGGCCTGCGTCTACAACACCGCCAACATCGCCGCCGACCACAACCAGCTGGTCATGGACGTCATGCAGAAGACGGCCAAGCGCCACGGCCTGGTCTGCCTGCTGCACGAGAAGCCCTTCGACGGCGTAAACGGCTCCGGCAAGCACAACAACTGGTCTCTGCAGACCGACACGGGCATAAACGTCTTTGACCCCGGCGAGACCCCGGGCGAGAACGCGCAGTTCCTGCTTTTCCTCTGCGCGGTCATCAAGGCTGCGGACGACTATCAGGACGCGCTGCGCATCTCGGTGGCGCGCGCGGGCAACGACCACCGCCTGGGCGCGGCCGAGGCGCCCCCGGCCATCATAAGCCTCTTCCTCGGCGACGAGCTGTCCGCCGTCCTCGACGCCATCGAGAACGACACCAGCGTCGGCCAGGCGGAAAAGGCCCTCTTCAAGGTCGGCGTCCACGCGCTGCCCCCCTTCCCCAAGGACACGACCGACCGCAACCGCACCTCCCCCTTCGCCTACACGGGCGCGAAGTTCGAGTTCCGTATGCCCGGCTCCTCGGCCAGCATCTCCTCGGCCAACATCGCCATCAACACCGCTGTGGCGGAGGAGCTGCGCCAGTTCGCCGACGAGCTGGAGAGCGCCGGCGACTTCAACGGCGCGCTGCACGCGCTGATACGCCGCGTGGTGCGCGAGCACAAGCGCATAATCTTCAACGGCAACGGCTACGATCCCGGCTGGGTGGAGGAGGCCGCGCGCCGCGGGCTGCACAACCTGCGCTCCACCCCGGAGGCCCTGCCCCATCTGCTCGACGACGTCAACGTCAAGCTCTTCACCCGCCACGGCGTGTTCTCCATCTCTGAGCTGCGCGCCAGGCTGGAGGTGTTCCAGGAGGAGTACTGCAAGCTGGTCGGCATCGAGGGCAAGACCGCCCTCACCATGGTCCGGCGCGAGATACTGCCCGCCGTCAGCGCCTTCGCCGCCAGCCTGGCCGGGCGCGCAGCCGCCCAGCGCGCGCTGATGCCTGAGCGCCGCGCGAAGTACGAATGTTCCACGTTCAGCTTCCTCACTCAGCTAATGGACGCGGCCTACTCCCTGGCCGGCGAGCTGGAGGACGCGCTCACCGCCGCCGAGGGCATCCCGGGCCTGGAGGAGAAGAGCTGCTTCCTGCGCGACAGGGTCCTGCCCGTCATGGGCGCGCTGCGCGCCGCCTGCGACGACATGGAGAGCGTCACCTCCGACGACGCCTGGCCTATACCAACCTACGGCGAGCTGCTGTACGGCGTCAAATAAAGCAAAAACGCGAGGGGACCGGGTCCCCTCGCGTTTTTCTGCGGCGTCCCTGACGGACGTCAGAGGAAAAGCTCCGGCCTCCTGCCGGCGTCGCAGCTCTTTTTCAGCTTGGTGCGCGCCGCGGCCAGCAGCACGGGGCTGAGCGCGCGGGCGTAATTCGGGCAGGCGTAGACGCAGTGCATACAGGTGATGCACCTGGCGTTGTCCGTCTTATGCGGCGCGTCGGCGCTTATGGCCCCCACGGGACACTCGCGCGCGCACTTGCCGCACTTGACGCAGCGGGCGCGGTTGGCCGCGGGGTGCAGCGGCACGCCGCCGTAGGCCCTGTACGGCCGCGCGCCCGGGATGTCCGGGGCCGTGAAGTCCCCGGCGGCTATCTTCGCCCCGGCCAGCTCGCCGAGGCGGCGCAGCGCGGCGCGGTCGTCCCCGTCCGGCCGCCCGGCGGCTATCTGCGGGACCATGGAGTGCCTCGCGACGAAGGCGCCCGCCGCCACGACCCTGAAGCCGCGCGCCGAAACCGCGTCGGCCAGCTCCAGCAGCGCGTCGTCGTAGTCGCGCGCGCCGTAGACGGCGATGACCACGGCCGCCGCGCCGCCGCCCTCCAGGCGCGCCAGGGACTCGGCGAACGGGGCCGGTATCCTCCCGCCGAAGACGGGCGCGGCAAAGACCGCGGCGTCGCCGCCGCCGAAGCGGACGGCCGCGCCGGACGCGGTAAAGTCGTATTCGTCAAAGCTCCCGAGCGCGCCGGCCGTCTCACGCGCGCAGAGCCGGGTCGTGCCGCCCGGGGAGAAGTATACTGCGGAAACCCTGTCTATGTACATAAGCCGCCTCCCAGTTCAAGTGCGCCGCCGCGAAAGCCGCGCGGCCGCTTCGCGGCTCGCGCTGCGGCTATTGTATCATGACGGCAAAGCCGTCATGTTACAACGTCATCTTTTTCGGTTGCCCCGCAAGGGGCGAGAAAAAGGACATAAGCCCGCGTTCAATAGCCGCTTCGCGGCTATTGTATCACAGCGCGGCGGCCGAGGCAAGCGCCGGGCCTCCCCTGAAGGGAGGCCCGGCGCCCGTTCACTCCGTTACCTCTTCCCGCGGCCTGAAGAGCAGCGAAACGCACCACAGCGCGGCCAGGCCCACCAGCGTGTACACCACGCGGCTGGCCGTCGCCGTCTGCCCGCCGAAGAGCCAGGCCACTATGTCAAAGCGGAACAGGCCCACGCTGCCCCAGTTTATCCCGCCTATGACGGCGAGGGCCAGGGCTATGCGGTCCATAATCATGCCTTGCGCCTCCTTTTCCGTTTTCTCGCCGCTTAGCTTTGCCCGGCGGGGCGGCTTTTATGCGTTCGTCAAAACTGGTGCTTTTCCGGCATTTTTCGCTCTTGCAAAATCTGCGGCGGCGCGGTATCCTTTAATCACAGCTTATCCAACTGCCGCCCGCTGGCGGGCGGCACGCGGGGCCCGGCTCATATCTTTATCCCACAACCCTGTTTTGGCGGACCGCCTGCGCGGCCCGCCGCCTTTTATTTCCCGCCCATATGCCGCAAAAAGCCCGCCGGTCCTCCCGGCGGGCTTTTTCCCATATGACGCGGCGCGGCCTATTCGTCCTCCTGCTCCTGCGGGAGCCTCTTCACAAGGACGCGGTCCACGCGCTGTTTGTCCATGGCCAGCACGGTGACCGAGAGGCCGCCGTACTCGAAGCTGTCGCCCGGCTCGGGGAAGCGGCCGAACATCTCTATCGTCCAGCCGCCGACGGTGTCGCTTTCGAAATCCCAGCCGTCCTCGTCTATGCCGGTCAGCTCCAGGAAATCGGAGACGGTCATGTCGCCGTCCAGCTCGTACTCGCCCTCGGCCTTCTCCACGACCTCGGTCTCGACCTCGTCCGTCTCGTCCCAGATCTCGCCCACGATCTGCTCCAGCACGTCCTCGAGCGAGATCACGCCCAGCGTGCCGCCGTACTCGTCGGTGACGATGGCGAGATGCTTCTTCGCGTGGCGCAGCTCGGAGAGCACCTGCGGCAGCTTGACCGTCTTGTAGACGTACAGCGGCTCCATAAGCAGGGCGCGTATATCCGGGTGCGGGTCGTCGGTCAGGGCCTTCAGGAAGTGGTTGAGGTAGAGGAAGCCGATTATGTTGTCCACGCTGTCCTCGTATACGGGCAGGCGCGAATGGGTGCTGGCCTCGATCTTGCGCAGCTGCTCGTCCCAGTCGTCGTCTATGTCCAGCGCGTCCATGTCCACGCGGGCGGTCATCGCCTCGCTGGCGCTGACGTCGCTGAACTCCAGCGCGCTGCGCAGCAGCTCGGTCCTGCCCTCGCTCAGCACGCTCTCGTCCGCGGCGGTGTCGATGATGTTCTGCAGCTCCTCGACGGCGGCCTCGTCGCCCTCCGGCTGCGCCTCGCCGCGCAGGGGGCCGGTGACGGCGCGGGCCAGGACGCCCAGGAGCCAGGAAAACGGCGTCAGCAGCAGCGTCAGGGTCCGGATAGGCCCGGCCAGGCTGAGCGCCAGGCGGTTGGCGTTGCGGGCCGCCACGGTGCGGGGCAGCACCTCGCCGAAGAAGAGTATCAGCAAAAACGCGCCCAGCGCGGCCAGCCATACCCACTCGGGGCCGCCGGCCAGCTCCAGGCTGACGGCCACGGCCAGCGTGGCGGCGGAGATGTTGGCGAGGCTGTTGCCGAGCAGTATGGCCGCGAGCGTCGCGTCGCCGCGGTCGTAGAGCTTCAGCGCCGTGGCGGCGGAGCGCCTGCCCTCGTCGGCCGCGCTCTCCAGGCGGAGGCGGTTGGCCTCCGTATAGGCGCTCTCGGCGGCGGAGAACAGCGCGGAGAGCGCAAGCAGGGCCACAAACCCGGCTATGTATCCGCTCATTTCCCCTCGCCTCCTTCCGCCTTGCCCGCTTCCGGCTCCGGCAGCACGCGGCAGACCAGCTTTACGATGCGGTTCTGGCGCATCTCGCTGACCGTGACCAGCAGCCGGCCGTAAGTAAAGCTCTCGCGCGTGGAGGGTATGCGGTCGAACTGCTCGTAGGCCCACTCGCCCATGAGCTTGTATTCCAGCTCGTCGGGCAGGTCCTTCAGCTCCAGGCCGAGCTTCTCCCAGGTCTCGCCCACGCTCTCCTCGGCGTCGACCTCATAGCGGCCGCCGCCCAGGGGTACGAAGCTCTCCTCCACCACGTCGTCCTCGTCCCAGATCTCGCCCACCAGCTCCTCCAGGATGTCCTCGACCGTGACTATGCCCAGCGTGCCGCCGTAGCCGTCGGTGACGACGGCCATGTTGAGCTTTTTGGCGCTCATCAGGTTCAGCAGCCGGTCTATCTTCATGTCGCGCTCGACGAAATACGCCTTGTCCAGCAGGGCGCGCAGGTCCACCCTGCCCCCGCCGGCGAGGTATTCGCGTATGTAGCGGCGGATCTGCAGCACGCCGATGATATTGTCGATGCTGTCCTCGTAGACGGGCAGGCGGCTGTGCCGCTCGCCCTTGACGAACTCCAGGACGCGCTGCGCGTCCCAGGCCACGTCTATGGCGGCGACGTCCACGCGCGCGGTGAGGATGTTCTCGGCCGTGAGGTCGGCGAACTGCAGCGCGCTGCTGACCAGCTCGCCGCGCTCGGTGTCCAGGCTGCCGGCGTCGGTCATGTCCTCGATGATGTCGTACAGCTCATCCTCGGTGACGGAGACCTCCGCGTCGCCGCGCGTAAGCCCGGCCGCCGCCCGGCCCAGCGCGTAATAGGCCGCGCCCAGCGGCTTGAACAGCAGCGTGAAGAAGCGCATGGCCCCCGCCGACGCCAGGCTGACGCCCTCGGCGTATTTGCGCGCGACGCCCTTGGGCAGGGCCTCGGCGAAGAAAAACACCGCGAAGGCCGCGCACACCGCCGCGACCGCGGCCGCCCAGAGCGGCCAGGTCTCCGAGACGAGGTAGGCCACAAGCGCCGCGAAGGCGACGTGCATGAGGTTGGTGCCTATGAGTATGGCCGAGCGGGACTCCTCCCACCCGTCCAGGACCTTCAGCGCGCGGCGCGCGCGCCTGTCGTCCTCGCGTCCCTTTATCCTGCCGCGTGAGACGGTCTCGAACGCCGTCTCCGCGAGGGAAAAGAACGCCGCGAGCAGCAGCGATACGGCCGCCGCCGCGATGCATAGTATACTGCCTGTGTCCATTGCGGACTATCACTCCCCCTGGGTCTTGTGTTTTATGTGTATACGCAATACGCTCATTTTAGCATTGCTTCAAATTATAGCATCGCCGCGCGCGCTTGTCAATTTCTCCCCGCGCATATTCCCGCGCCGCGCGCGCCGAGCTTGAGCGCGGGCGCATAATGTGGTATGCTTATGAAAAGCCGCGCACGGCGCGGCGGAGGAGGCTGCGGCTATGCGGGAAAACTTTACGCTGCCAAACGGCGTGCGCGTCGTCCTCGACAGGATAGAGGGCGTGCGCAGCGCCTCCGTGGGCATATGGCTGCGCTGCGGCTCGCGCTGCGAGGCGCGCGGCGAGGAGGGCGCGGCGCATTTCATAGAGCATATGCTGTTCAAAGGCACGGACTCGCTCACGAGCGCCGGGCTTGCCGAGCGCATGGACAGCCTGGGCGCGGAGTTCAACGCCTACACCTCGCGCGACTGCACCTGCTTCTACTTCCGCTCGCTGGACAGCAGCCTCGCCGCCGCGGCGGAGCTGCTGGGCGAGATGTTCATGCGCTCGCGCTTCGACGAGCGCGACATGGACACCGAGCGCGGCGTGATAACCGACGAGATACGTATGTACGACGATATGCCCGACGACGTGGCGAACGAGCTGCTCGCGCGCGGCTGCTTCCCCGGCGCTCTGGGCCGCCCCGTTCTGGGTACTCGCGAGAGCGTCGCGCGGCTCAGCCGCGAGGCGCTGCTGGACTTCCGCGCGCGGCATTACGTCGGCGGCGCCGCGGTGGTCTCCGCGGCCGGGCATCTGGAGCGCCCGCAGCTGGACGGCCTGCTGTCGGCCCTCGCCGGGCTGCCCGCGGCTGCCCCGCCCGAGCCGGAGAGGGCGGAGTATACGCCCTTCATCGCCGCCGAACGGCGCGCGACGGAGCAGAACCAGCTGCTGCTGGCCTTCCCCGGCATCCGCTATACCAGCGGCCGGCGCTGCGCCCTGGCGCTTATGAACTCCATCCTCGGCGGCTCTGCCAGCTCGCGGCTCTACCGCCGCGTGCGCGACGAGCTGGGCCTCTGCTACGACCTGGAGTGCTTCGACATGACCTGGGCGGACGCCGGCCTGGTCGGCGTCGGCGCGGCGACCAGCGCGGAGAACGAGGCGCGCGCCGTCGAGGAGATCTGCGCGATGCTCCGCCGCTTCCTGGACGAAGGCCCGTCGGAGGCGGAGCTTGAGCGCGCGAAGGCCCAGGCGGAATCGGCCCTGGTGCTGGCGCTGGAGAGCAGCTCGGCGCGTATGCGCCGGCTGGGCCAGGGCGAGCTGTTCCTGGGAGGCGCGGAGGACATAGACGCGCTCCTGGCCCGCTTCGCCGCCGTGACGCGCGGCGAGGTGCTGGAGCTGGCGCGGCGCTGCTTCGACTTTTCCCGCCTCTCCTGCGTCGCCCTCGGCGAGGTGCGCGCGCCGGAGGAGTACGCCCGGCTGCGCGGCTGAGCGCAAGGCAAAGCCGCGCCGGGTGGGAACTCATCCCTCCCGGCGCGGCTTAGGCTGCGGCGCGGCTCATACCGCGCGGGTGACCTTTCCGCTGCGCAGGCAGCGGGTGCAGGCGTAGACGTGCTTGGGGCTGCCGTCCACGATGGCCTTTACGCGCTTAACGTTGGGCTTCCAGGTGCGGTTGGAGCGCCTGTGGG
>CALWYT010000045.1 GCA_944385835.1 uncultured Oscillospiraceae bacterium
GCGCCGCCGTTCAGCACGCCGTCCGCCATGTGCGAGGTGCCGACGTTGTTCAATATCCAGATGAAGGGCGAGAGCGCCTCGCTCCAGACCACGCCGGGGTTCACAAAGCCGTAGCAGAAGGTGCGCGGGACGACCAGCGCTATGTTCCCCAGCGCGGCGGCGGCCGTGTTCGCGGCGATGAAGAGCAGCGGCATTATCACGGTATGCCCCGTCAGCATCGCGCAGAGCGCGGCTATGCCGAAGTAGGCGACGGTCTCCAGGCTGACGGCGGCCAGCCACTGCGCCAGGGGCGCGAGGGCGGCGTACCCGCCGGCGAAGGAGACGGCCAGCGCGGCGAGGAAGGCCAGCGCGTTCCCTGCCAGCAGCGGCAGCAGCCCCGCCGCGGCGCAGGAGAGGAACATCCCCTCGCGGGTGACGGGCAGGGAGGCGGCAAAGTTCGCCGCCCGTTCGCTGTACAGGTGAGAGAACACGGCGAGGGCTG
Organism: uncultured Oscillospiraceae bacterium; assembly: GCA_944385835.1. Taxonomy (GTDB): domain Bacteria; phylum Bacillota; class Clostridia; order Oscillospirales; family Oscillospiraceae; genus Scatomorpha. The sequence continues at coordinate 482 of CALWYT010000045.1, forward strand.
CGGCGCAGGCCGCGATGGGGCAGAGCCAGAGCGCGGTAAGCTCCACCGTGCTGAGCACCTCCCAGGCCGCGTTGAGGTTGGGGCGGTCCAGCCCGCCCATGAGCTGCACGGGCAGCGCCAGCATCCAGATGAAGGCGTAGGCCGCCCAGATGGGCCAGAAGCGCAGCAGGGCCTTCAGGAACACCGCCTTGCTAAAGAACGATCTCGCGGACTTCACGGCCTTCACCTCCCAGCTCGTATATGAATATCTCCTCCAGCGTCAGGGGCAGCGCGTCGACAAAAACCGGCCTCTCCGCCTCGAGCCTCGCCGTGACGGCCGCGGGCGCGCCGCGGACGATGAGGGTCTTGAGCCGCCCCGCGCCGGAGGCGTGCATGACGTCCAGCCACTCGGGTATGCCCCTGCCCTCGGCGGGGACGTACTGTATCTTGCATACGTTTTCCTGCAGCTCGCTCAGGCTGCGCTCCAGCAGCATCCTGCCGCCGCTGATGAAGCCGACGCGGTCGCAGACGTCCTCCAGCTCGCGCAGGTTGTGGGAGGAGACCAGCACGCCCGTGCCGTGCTCGGCCGCGTCGGAGAGCAGCAGCGACCAGACCTGGCGCCGCATGACCGGGTCGAGGCCGTCCACCGGCTCGTCCAGCACCAGCAGCTCCGGCCTGAGCGAGAGCGCCAGCCAGAAGGCGGCCTGCTTCTTCATGCCGCGCGAGAAGCGGCGCATCGGCATCCTGCGGTCGAGGGGGAAGGCCTCGGCCAGCTTCTCGAAGCGGTCGCGGTCAAAGCCGGGGTAGACGCCGCGGTAGAAGCGCATCATGTCGTTGACGCTCGACTGCGGGAAGTAGAAAACCTCGTCGGGGATGTAGGCCATGCGCGCCTTGACGGCGGCGTTTTCGAACACCGGCGCGCCGTCGGCGAGCACCTCGCCGGAGTCCTGGCGGAGTATGCCGGTGATATGCCGTATGGCGGTGGTCTTGCCCGCGCCGTTCGGCCCCACCAGGCCGTAGATTGAGCCGGAGGGGACGGCCATGTTCAGGCCGTCCAGCGCCCTGTGCGCGCCGAAGCGCTTGACGACGTCCCGGAGTTCAAGTTTCATCGTGCCGCGCCTCCCTTTCGTCAAGTCTCGCCTTGAGTTCCTCGGCCGTGACGCCGAGGTAGATAAGCTCCTCCGCCGCGTCGTCAAAGGCCGCCAGCAGCTCCTTCGCGCGGGCGGAATCTGTCCCGCTCTGCGCCCGGGCAAAGCTGCCCTTGCCGGGGACGGAGACGATGTAGCCGTCGTGCTCCAGCTCGCGGTAGGCCCGCTGGATGGTGTTCGGGTTTATCACCAGCTGGCTCGCCAGCTCGCGCACGCTGGGCAGTTTCTCGTCCGGCGGGAGCGCGCCGGAGACGATAAGCCGCCTGAGCGCGTCCTTCACCTGCTCGTATATGGGCCGGGAATCCCGGAAGTTTATCGCAATCATCGCCTCGCCCCCCGCAACCGTATTAACCCATCTAATACAGTTAGAATATACCCAAGGCCGGCCCTTGTCAAGAAAAAAGAGCGGGGAGGACTCCCCGCTCCGGCCTTCATTCGCATTTTGAGATTATCCCGCCCGCAATAAGCCGCTCGCCGCAGTAGAGCGCCGCCGCCTGGCCGGGGGCGGGGGCGCGGACGGGGGAATCGAAGCGGATGTCCAGCCCGCCGCCGGGCAGGGCGGAGGCCCGCGCGGCGCAGAGGGCGCGCGAGTGGCGCACGCGGGCGAGGCAGGCGAACTCCCCCTCCGGCGGCGGGACGAGCCAGCTGGCCTCGAGCACGAGGACGCGGCCCGAGTACAGCCCCTCGCCGTCAGAGAGGACGACCTCATTCGTCTCCGGGCGTATCTCGCTGACAAAGACGCGCCTGCCCGCGGCGAAGCCCAGGCCGCGCCGCTGGCCGAGCGTATAGCGGTGATACCCCTCGTGCGTGCCGACGCGCTCGCCGCGGTATATGAGCGCGCCGGGGCCGGGCGCGCGGCCGCGCCGGGCTATCCACGCGGCGAAATCGCCGTCGCGGATGAAGCAGATCTCCATGCTGTCCGGCTTCGAGGCCTGGGGCAGGCCGAATTCCCGGGCCAGGGCGCGCACCTCTCCCTTGACGTACCCGCCGAGCGGCAGCGTAAGCCGCTCCGCCTGCCCGCGCGTGACGAGGCAGAGCATATAGCTCTGGTCGTTTTCGGGCCGGCCGCGAAAGAGCGCGCCGTCCACGGCGGCAGCGTAGTGGCCGGTGGCTATGCTGCGGATGCCCAGCGCGTCCGCCGCCTCGCAGAGCAGGGCCAGCTTGACGCGCCGGTTGCACAGCACGCAGGGGCTGGGCGTCGCGCCGGAGAGGTAGGCGGCCTCGAAGGGCGCGCAGACCTCGCGCTCGAGCCTTTCGCGCGCGTCGATTATCTCCAGCGGCAGGCCCATGCGTTCCGCGCTCTCGCGCGCGCAGTCCGCCTCGCCGGAGCCGGTCTCGAGATAGACGCAGCGGACGTCCCAGCCGTCCAGGGCCAGCAGCCTGGCCGCCACGGCGCTGTCCACGCCGCCGGAAAAGCCCAATACTACGCGCGGCCTCATCTCCCGCGCCTCCCCAGATAGATGGCGAGAGCGGCCATGTCCGCGGGCGAGACGCCGGAGATGCGCCCCGCGCGCCCGAAGCTGCCGGGCCGCACGGCGGCGAGCTTCTCCCTCGCCTCGGTGCGCAGCCCCGGCACGGCGGAGTAGTCGAGATCCTCCGGCAGGCGCCGCTCCTCCATTCGGCGGAATTCCTCCACCTGCCTGAGCTGGCGCTTAATATATCCCGCGTACTTGAGGCGGATCTCCACCTGATTCACGACATCCCGGGGCAAATCCGGCCGGCCTTCATCGAAGCCGGCGAGGTCCGCGTAGCCAACGCGGGGCCTGCGGAGCAGCGCGGCGAGGCTTGCCCCGCTCGCGGGAGGCGCTTCGCCGAGGGCGGCGAGCTTCTCCGCCAGCTCCGGCGTCGGGGCGATGTGCGTGTCCTCAAGCCGCTTCGTCTCCGCCTCCACGGCGGCGTACTTCGCGAGCACGGCCTCATAGCGCTCGCGGCTCACCAGACCGAGGGCGTAACCGTACTTCGTAAGGCGCTCGTCGGCGTTGTCCTGGCGCAGTATCAGGCGGTACTCGCTGCGCGAGGTCATCATCCTGTACGGCTCGTTCGTGCCGCGCGTGACCAGGTCGTCTATCAGCGCGCCGATGTACGCCTCGCCGCGGCTGAGGACGAAGGGGCCTTCCCCGCGGAGCTTCAGCGCGGCGTTGACGCCGGCCATGAAGCCCTGCACCGCGGCCTCCTCGTAGCCGCTCGAGCCGTTGAACTGCCCGGCGCCGTAGAGGCCGGGTATGTCCTTGAACTCCAGCGTGGGCTTGAGCGCGAGCGGGTCGGCGCAGTCATATTCAATCGCGTAGGCCGGGCGCGTTATCTCCGCCAGCTCGAGGCCGGGGACGGTGCGCAGCATCTCCAGCTGCACCTCCTCGGGCATGGAGCTGGAGAAGCCCTGCACGTAAAGCTCCAGCGTGTCGAGGCCCATCGGCTCTATGAAGAGCTGGTGGCGGGGCTTGTCCGGGAAGGTCATGACCTTCGTCTCTATACTCGGGCAGTAGCGCGGGCCGGTGCCGGTTATGACGCCCGAGTAGAGCGGGCTGCGCTCGAGGTTGGCGCGGATTATCCCGTGCGTGCGCTCGTTGGTGTAGGTGAGGTAACATTTCGCACGGTTCTCGGGCGGCGTCTCCGTGGAGAAGGAGAAGGCCTCCGGCTCCGCGTCGCCCTCCTGGACCTCCATTTTGGAGAAGTCCACGCTTCGCGCGTTGACGCGCGGCGGCGTGCCGGTCTTGAAGCGGCGGAGCGGCACGCCGAGGGCCTTCAGGCACTCTGAGAGCGGCCCGCTGGCCGCAAGGCCGTCGGGGCCGGAGTCGCGCAGCACCTCGCCGGTTATCGTGCGGCCCTTGAGATACGTCCCCGTGCATATTATGGCCGCGCGGCAGCGCCAGACCGCGCCCGTCGCGGTCGTGACGGAGGCCGCCGCGCCGTTTTCGAGGCCTATCTCCACCGCCTCGGCCTGAATGAGCCGCAGGTTCTCCCGGCTCTCCAGCGCGAGCTTCATCACGGCCTGGTAGCGCCGCCTGTCGGCCTGCGCGCGCAGGGAGTACACGGCGGGACCCTTGCCGCGGTTGAGCATACGGTACTGTATGCAGGCCTTGTCCGCCGCCTTCGCCATCTCCCCGCCGAGGGCGTCCAGCTCGCGTACCAGGTGGCCCTTGCCCGTGCCGCCTATGGCGGGGTTGCAGGGCATATTGCCCACGCTGTCGAGGTTTATGGCGAAGCATACGGTGGAGCAGCCCAGGCGCGCCGCGGCAAGCGCGGCCTCAATCCCCGCGTGGCCCGCGCCTATCACAACTATATCGCATTGTCCCGCGTCGTAGGTTCTCATGTGCAGAATTATACGCCGGCGGGGCCGTCAAATCAAGCGGCGAAAATTTTTTGAAAAAACTCTTGCTTTATTTCGATAATGTGATAATATATTAGCACGTCTTGCAGATGGCGGGACGTGTGGAATCTGAAACCGAAGGGGAATACAAAATGAAAAAGTTTCTTGCGCTTCTGCTTGCCCTTATGATGGTGTTTGCGCTCGCCGCCTGCGGCGAGGAGCCTGCGCCCAGCACCGAGAGCGCCGCTCCCTCCGGGGCCGCCGACCCCGCAGGGGAGGAGACTCCCGCCGGCGAGACCGGCAGCGACCTCGCCTACGTCCAGGAGAAGGGTACGCTCGTCGTCGGCATCACCAACTTCGATCCCATGGACTACCAGGACGAGAACGGCGAATGGGTAGGTTTTGACGCCGACATGGCCAAGGCCTTCGCCGAGAGCCTCGGCGTCGAGGTCCAGTTCCAGGAGATAGAGTGGGACAGCAAGATCATGGAGCTGGACGGCAAGACCATCGACGTCGTCTGGAACGGCATGACCCTCACCGACGATGTGCTCTCCGCCATGGAGTGCTCCAACGCCTACTGTAATAACGCCCAGGTCGTGGTACTGCCCGCCGGCGCTGCCGAGCAGTACCCCGACGCCGCGAGCATGGCTGAGCTGAACTTCGCCGTCGAGAGCGGCTCCGCCGGCGAGGACATGGCTATAGAGAACGGCTTTGCCTACACGCCGGTCGTTGACCAGGCCACCGCCGTGCTCGAGGTCAGCTCCGGCACCTGCGACGCCGCCATTATCGACAGCCTGATGGCCGCCGCCATGGTGGGCGAGGGTACTAACTACGCCGACCTCACCTACACGATAAGCCTCAACAGCGAGGAGTACGGCGTCGGCTTCCGCAAGGGCAGCGACCTCTGCGAGGCCCTCAATGAGTTCATCGCCGAGGCCTACGCCGACGGCACCATGCAGGAGATCGCCGAGACCTACGGCGTCACCGCGGCGCTTATCCCGCAGGAGTAAGAGCGCCGCGCGGCGCATAGGCCAAATCTAAATACCAGCCTGAGCAGAGGACGCGGAAGCGTTCTCTGCTTTTGGCGCGGACAGGAGAGATACGTCCCTATGTCTGAATTCCAAATCGTAATTTCCGCCCTGAACGAGGGCTTCGTCGCGACGCTGAAGCTCTTTGTTGTGACGCTTGTCGGCTCCATTCCCCTGGGCCTCATAATCTGCTTCGGCTCCATGAACCGCTGGGCGCCGTTCGGCGCGCTCGGCCGCCGGAGGTACGCCCGGCAGCAGGGCCTGCTGCGCTTGCTCGCCGACGGCGGGAGCGTCACCGCCGGCGAGGGGGACAAGGCCCGCGCGCTCGGCGAGGACGAGGCCCGCAGGCTGGCGAAGCGCCTGGGATTCTGGGCGAAGGCCTTTTCGGGCTTCCGGCCCGTCTCGCTTCTGAGCCGCTTCGTCGTCTGGGTCATCCGCGGCACGCCGCTCATGCTGCAGCTGTACATAATCTTCTATGTACCCGGCATGATTATGGACCACAACCCCTGGAGCTTCTCCGAGGGGCGCTTCGCCGCGGCGGCGGTGATGTTCGTCATAAACTACGCCTGCTATTTCTCCGAGATATACCGCGGCGGCATACAGGGCGTACCCGTGGGCCAGCAGGAGGCCGGCGAGGTGCTGGGCATGACGAAGGGGCAGATTTTCCGCCACGTCACGCTGCTGCAGATGATAAAGCGCATCGTCCCGCCCATGGCCAACGAGGTCATAACGCTGGTCAAGGACACCTCGCTCGCGCGCATCATCTCATACCAGGAGGTAATCTGGGCCGGCTACGCCTTCATGAAAGGCTCGCACGGCATCTCCGGCCTGATATGGCCGCTCTTCTTCACCGGCGTGTACTACCTCATCTTCAACGGCATCGTCTCCTTCCTGCTCGGCAGGCTGGAGCGCAAGCTCGAGTTCTTCAGATAAGGGGGCGGAGATATGTCCGTACTGGAAGTCAGGAACCTAGAGAAGCACTTCGACAAGACGAAGGTCTTAAACGACATAAGCTTCACGCTCGAAAAGGGACAGGCGCTCTCGATAATCGGCTCCTCCGGCAGCGGCAAGACCACGCTGCTGCGCTGCCTCAACTTCCTCGAGACGCCGGACGGCGGGAGCATCAGCGTAAACGGCGAGCTGCTCTTCGACGCCGCCGACCCCGCCACGCGCCGCGAGGCGGACGTGCGCCGCAAGCGGTTGCATTTCGGGCTGGTGTTCCAGAGCTTCAACCTCTTCCCGCAGTATACGGCGCTGCAAAACGTGACGCTCGCGCCGGAGCTGCTGGCGAAGGAGCGCGAGGACTACAAGTCGAAGAAAAGGGAGATACACGCCGCCATCGAGGCCGAGGGGCGCGAGCTGCTCTCCGCAATGGGCCTCACCGACCGGGCAAGGCACTATCCGCACCAGCTCTCCGGCGGGCAGCAGCAGCGCGTCGCGATCGCCCGCGCGCTGGCCATGCACCCGGACATCCTCTGCTTCGACGAGCCGACGAGCGCGCTCGACCCCGAGCTGACCGGCGAGGTGCTGCGCGTCATACGCTCGCTGGCCGAGAAGCGCACGACGATGATAATCGTCACGCACGGGATGAGCTTCGCCCGCGACGTGAGTGACCGCGTCATATTCATGGACGAGGGCGTTATCGTCGAGCAGGGCGGGAGCGAGGTCATCTCGAACCCGCAGATGGAGCGCACGCGGCGCTTCCTTGCGAGCTACGGCAAATAGGCCGGCTGCGCGGGGCAATTTCGCGGTATTCACAAATTTGCTATTGAATATCAGGGCAAATTAACGTATCATAATTGCGCGTGCCGGCGGCACGCGCAATTTTGCGAAAGGGGTGCGGCTTTTGAAGCTGTTGAGGAGGGCGCTGGCCCTCGCGCTGGTGCTGGCGCTGCTGCTGCCTCTGGGCGGCTGCGGGCAGGTCGTGGGGCGCTACCGCATTGTGGAGTCCCTCGCCGAGCAGAGCTACGCCATAGGCTTCCGCAACGACGACTACCTGCGCTATTACGTCGAGGCCGCGCTGCAGGAGCTGGCCGCGGACGGGACGATAAGCGGCCTTGCAAACAGCTGGTTCATAGAGGACAACACGCGCTTTGCCGCGCGGGCGAATTCCCTGGAGCAGTTCCAGGGCATAGCGCCGCGCACGCTGATTGTCGGCTGCGACGTGGACGCCTACCCGCTCAGCTACGTGGACGAGAGCGGGCAGTACACGGGCTTCGACGTCGAGCTGGCGCGCACAGTCTGCCAGCGCCTGGGCTGGCAGGCGGAGTTCATACCGATAAAGGCCGAGAACGCCTACGACGAGCTGATGAGCGGCAACGTCGACTGCGCCTGGGGCGGCCTGGCGCTGGACGTCCAGGCGGAGGACTACGTCGTGCTCACGCCCTACCTGACCGACGAGCTGGTCATAATAACCCGCGCCGACATAGGCCCGCGCAGCGCGCGCGGATTGAACGGCGGCAGGCTCGCCGTGACGACGGAGCAGAAATATATGGAGCTGCTGCAAGCGGACGAGAAGCTGATGAGCCGCTTTTCGGAGATCAAGCGCCTGAACGGCGGGCTTCAGGCCCTGCTGGAGGCGCTCAACCACGGCGACGTGGACGCCGCGCTGGTCAGCAGCAGCGCCGTGCAGCGCTTTGGGGCCTGAGGCGCGCGTATTCATTGACCTGCGCGGCGGAGGCGTGATATAATAACTGGATACCAGGGCAGAGGGAGCAGGGTATGTGGATTTCCGAAAACTGGCGTGACTATGAGCTGATAGACTGTTCGGCGGGCGAAAAGCTGGAGCGTTGGGGGGACTATACCCTTGTGCGCCCCGACCCGCAGGCGATCTGGAAGACGCCGCGGCGCGACAGACGCTGGAATACCGCCGACGGGCGCTATGAGCGCAGCCATACCGGCGGCGGCAGCTGGGACAAGAAAAAGCTCCCCGAGAGCTGGCAGATTAGCTACGGCGAGCTGAGATTCAACGTCAAGCCGATGAACTTCAAGCACACCGGGCTTTTCCCGGAGCAGGCCGCCAACTGGGACTTCATAATGCGCAAGATCCGCGCCTCCGACAGGCCCGTCAGCGTGCTGAACCTCTTCGCCTACACGGGCGCGGCCACGGTCGCGGCCCTTGCCGCCGGCGCGAGCGTCTGCCACGTGGACGCCGCCAAGGGCATGGTCGCCTGGGCAAAGGAGAACGCCGCCGCCTCCGGCGTCGCGGACAGGCCCGTGCGCTGGATAGTGGACGACTGCGCCAAGTTCGTCGAGCGCGAGATACGCCGCGGCCGGCGCTACGACGCCATCATAATGGACCCGCCCAGCTATGGGCGCGGCCCGGGCGGCGAGGTGTGGAAGCTGGAGGACAGCCTCTGGGACTTCGTTTCGCTCACCGCGGGTGTGCTGAGCGACGACCCGCTGTTCGTTATAATAAATTCCTACACCACGGGCCTGGCGCCGGCGGTGCTCACCTACATCAGCGAGAGCGTATTCACGCGGCGCTTCGGCGGGCGCAGCCAGAGCGAGGAGCTGGGCCTTCCGGTGACCGCCAGCGGCCTATGCCTCCCGGCCGGCGCGGCCTGCCGCTGGGAAAACACCGCGCGATAGCGCGATTAAACTGAGGTAACTATGCCTATCATCAAGACAGAAAACCTGCACTTCACATATGACGGCGACGAGCTGGAGACGCTGCACGGCGTGAGCCTCGAGATCGAGGAGGGCAGCTTTGTCGCCATACTCGGCCACAACGGCTCGGGCAAGAGTACGCTTGCCAAGCTCTTCAACGGCATACTCCTGCCAACGGAGGGCCGCGTGCTGGTGGACGGCGTGGACACGTCGCACGAGGAGCGGCTGCTGGACGTGCGGCGCACGGTCGGGCTGGTGTTCCAGAACCCGGACAACCAGATAGTCGCGAACGTCGTGGAGGACGACGTGGCCTTCGCGCCCGAGAACCTGGGCGTGGAGCCGGAGGAGATCCGGCGCCGCGTGGACGACGCGCTCAGGACCGTGGGTATGTACGAATACCGCCTGCACGCGCCGCACCTGCTCTCCGGCGGGCAGAAGCAGCGCGTGGCGATAGCCGGGGTGCTTGCCATGCGCCCGAGGTGCATAGTCCTGGACGAGCCGACGGCCATGCTGGACCCCATCGGCCGCCGGGAGGTCATCTCCACCGTCTCCGGGCTGTGCCGCGAGCAGGGCATAACCGTCGTGCTCATAACGCACCACATGTCGGAGTGCGTCGGCGCCGACAGGCTGATAGTCATGAGCGAGGGGCGGATAGCCGCCGACGGGACGCCGCGCGAGGTCTTTTCGCAGGTGGAACTCTTAAAGCGCGAGGGGCTGAGCGTCCCCGCCACGACGGAGCTTATATACAGGCTGGACGCGGCCGGCTGGGACCTGCCGCTGACGGCGCTGACCGTGGACGAGTGCGCGGACGCCGTCATGGCCGCGCTGGGATAAGGAAAAGGATTGCGCCAATGGACGCTGTGATAAAAGTACAAAACCTGACCCACACCTACAGCGTGGGTACGCCGTTTGAAAAGACGGCGATACACGATATAAACGTGGAGTTCTACCCCGGGGAGCTTGTGGCGGTGATCGGCCACACCGGCTCGGGGAAGAGTACCTTCATGCAGCACCTGGACGGGCTGCTCGCCCCGACCTCCGGCACGGTGTTCGTCGACGGGCAGGACATCTTCGCAAGCAAGGAGGCCACGCGCGACGTGCGCTTCAAGGTGGGCCTGGTGTTCCAGTACCCGGAGTACCAGCTCTTTGAGGAGACGGTGTACAAGGACATCGCCTTCGGCCCCAAGAACATGAAGCTCTCCGAGGCCGAGATAGACGAGCGCGTGCGCGAGGCGGCCGGCTTTGTCGGCATAGGCGAGGAGCTGTTTGAGAAAAGCCCGCTGGAGCTTTCCGGGGGGCAGAAGCGCCGCATCGCCATCGCGGGCGTCATAGCCATGCGGCCCAAGGTGCTGATACTTGACGAGCCGACCGCCGGCCTCGACCCCGGCGGCTGCGAGGGCATAATCAGGAACATTCTCGACTACCGGGCGCAGACCGGCTCCACCGTGCTGCTGGTCACGCACAGCATGGACGACGCGGCGAGGATCGCCGGCAGGCTTGTGGTGTTCGACGCCGGGCGCATCGCCATGGACGGTACGCCGGAGGAGGTCTTTTCCCGCGCGCCGGAGCTGACGGCCATGGGCCTCGACGTGCCGCAGAGCGCGGCCATAGCCCAGGCCCTGCGCGAGCGCGGGGCCAGGCTGCCCGGGGCGGTATACACGCTTGAACAGCTTACGGCGGCGGTCGCCGCGCTGAGGAAGGGGGCCGGCGCCGGTGCTTAAGGACATCACCCTGGGCCAGTACTTCCCCGGCGACACCATAGTTCACCGGCTTGACCCGCGCACTAAGCTCATACTGGTCATAGTTTTCATCGCCGCGCTGTTCCTGGCCGTGGACTGGCTCAGCTACGCGGCAATGTTCCTCGTCACCGCGCTGTGCGTCAAGGTCTCCACGATAAGGCTCAGGAGCATACTCAGGGGCCTGAAGCCGCTCATATTCATCATCATCCTGACGGGCGTATTGAACCTCTTTTACACCAAGGGCGGCACGGTCCTGCTCGACTGGTGGACATTCACCGTCACCACCGAGGGGATCAAGCGCGCCTTCCTGATGGTCGTGCGCATCATGCTGCTGATAACGGGGACCTTCCTGCTCACCTACACTACCAGCCCCATCGCGCTGACCGACGGGCTGGAGATACTCCTGAACCCGCTGAAGAGGCTGCGCGTACCTGTCCACGAGATGAGCATGATGATGAGCATGGCCCTGCGCTTCATACCCACGCTCATCGAGGAGACAGATAAGATCATGTCCGCGCAGAAGGCCCGCGGCGCCGACTTCTCCACCGGCAGGCTGACCGAGAGGGCCAGGGCGCTGCTGCCGCTCCTCGTGCCGCTCTTCGTCTCCAGCTTCCGGCGCGCGGACGAGCTGGCCGTGGCCATGGAGAGCCGCTGCTACCACGGCGGCGAGGGCCGCACGCGCATGAACGCGCTGCACATGGCCCGGCGCGACGTGCTGGCGCTGCTCTGCGGCGCCGCGCTGCTCGGCGGCATGATAGCCATGAACGTCCTCGGCATATGAGGAACATCGCCCTGAAGCTGCGCTACGACGGCAGCGCTTACCACGGCTGGCAGGTGCAGAAGTACGACGTCTCCGTGGCCGAAACGGTGGAGAAGGCGCTCGCGAAGGTCTGCGGCCACCCGGTCAGGCTCACGGGCTGCGGGCGCACCGACGCCGGCGTCCACGCGCTGAACTACTGCGCGAACTTCCGCACGGAGAGCCGCATCCCGGCCGACAGGCTGCCGTTGGCGGTCAACACGCGCCTGCCGGACGACATAGCCGTGCTCGCCGCGCTGGAGGTCCCGGAGGGCTTCAACGCGATCCTGAGCTGCATACAGAAGGAATACGTTTACCGCATAATGAACACGCGCATACGCGACCCCTTTTTGCAAAGGCGCGTGTGCTTTTTCCCCGCGCCGCTGGATTTCGGGCGCATGAGGGCGGCCGGCGAGGCCTTCGTCGGCACGCACGACTTCGCCGCGGTGCGCAGCGTGGGTACGGAGACAAAGACTACTGTCCGCACGGTCCACTGGTGCCGGGCGGAGAAGTCCGGCGACGAGATAAGGGTCGCCGTCTGCGCGGACGGCTTCCTGTACAACATGGTGCGCGCCATCGTCGGGACGATGGCCTACGCCGCGCTCGGCAAGCTGGAGCCGGAGGACATACCGGCGCTGCTCGCCACGCGCGACAGGCGGCTCACCGGCCCCACCATGCCGCCGCAGGGCTTATATCTCAACAGGGTCTGGTATGAAGGCGAGATAGGCAGGCTGATGCTCGAATAGGGAGGGCCTGCCATGAAGGCTGCCTTGAAGCGCAGGAGCGCCGCCGCGCTCTGCTGCCTGGCCCTGGCCGTGCTGGCCATGTGCTGGACGCCGTCCCTGGGGCGGGAGGCCCCGGATACGACGGCGGAGGGGAACACTTACGCGCGTTTTTCGTCAAGCACTGTGGATGTGTACGACGCCGCCGGGCGCCTGCTGTACGCCGAGGACTTCGGCGGCCCCGGACGCGCCGCCGTCAGCTCCGGCCCCGGCGCGGCCGCCTGGTCGCCCGACGGGAGGCTGCTGCTCCTGGGCGAGGGCGGCGCGCGGCGCATGGAGCTGGGCGGAAGGCTGCTGGGCGTCTACGGCTCGGAGGGCGGAGCGGTCTGCGCGCTGTGCGCCTCCGTCGGAGGCGTGGACGTGGCGGTGGTGGGCGCCGCGGGCGAGATCGCGCGCTTTTCCGTCGAGGGCGGCGCGCCATTCGCCGCCGAGTGCGGCGGCAACGACTGCGTGGCGCTGCTCTGCGCCGGGCCGGAGGGCTGTTTCGCCGCGCTTTACGCGCTGCGCCCGGGCCGCGAGGCCTGGAGGACGCCCCTAGCGGAGCCGGCCTGGGACATAAGCTGGGATGGGGAGACCCTGCGCCTCGCGCTGACCGGCGGCGGCGAAGCGCTTCTGGACGCGCGCAGCGGCGCGCCTATTTGAAGGAGGTCAAGCAAGTGCATATAGTCATAGATTTGCTGCTCCTGGCCATAGTAATTATCTGCGTGTGGTCGGGCTACAAGAAGGGCTTTGTCATCGGCATCGCCAACCTGCTGGGCATTATCGTCGCCCTCTACGGGGCCGTGCTGGTGTCCAGCGCCTTCTCCTACGACGCCGTACCCGCGCTCAAGCCCTTTGTCAGCGGCTATATAGAGAGCCAGATGAACGACGAGGTGCTGGACAAGATGGGCCTTTCCGACACCGACCTCAGCTATGAGGATATCCTCGCGGGCGACGCCGAGCTGCGGCACGAGTTCTGCGCCGTCAGCTATGAGAGCGTCGGAATCTGGGGCGACGCGGCCGACCAGATGGCCACGGAGGCCGAGGAGTACGCCGACGCCAACGGCGTGCAGATAAGCGAGGCCGTCGTGCAGGTGCTGTGCGAGCGCATATGCTATATCGCAGGGGTCACGCTGCTCTTCCTGATCTTCCTCGTCGCGCTGATGGCCGTCGCCAACATCCCCAACCTCTCCTACCGCATCCCGAACATGGACCTCCTCAACGACGCGGGCGGCGCGGCCATGGGCTTTATAAACGGCCTGTGCTACTGCTGCCTCATCGCCTGGCTGCTGCGCTTTTTCGGCCTGCTGCTCGGCGCGGACACCTATCAGAGCACGCTGCTGCTGCGCTTCTTCCACAGCATCGACCTCATCACCGCCGGCGTGGGCATATGAGCCGCCGTCCGCCGGCCCCGGCGCGCCGTTATGTATGAACAAACTGTCAATTTGCGCCCCGGGCTGTTGACAATTCTGACGCTTAGTGATAAATTAGCACTCGTATAAAAGGAGTGCTAATTTTCTTTCCCCCGCGAGGGGTCCGACTTTTGACATACAGGAGATTCTTACTATGCAACCAACTCTCTGCTCACGCTGCAACAAGAACGTGGCCGTGATATTCATAACTCGGATGGGGCCGGACGGGCAGCAGAAGAACGAGGGCCTCTGCCTCAAGTGCGCCCGCGAGCTGCACATCAAGCCCGTGGACGACATCATAAACAAGATGGGCATCTCCGACGAGGACCTGGACAGCCTCGCCAGCGAGATGATGGACGCGATGAACAGCGTCGAGGGCCTGATGGACATCGACAACGCGGATTCCGACTCCGACGACGACGGCAAGACCGCCACCTTCCCCTTCCTCAACCGGCTGATGGGCCAGATGGGCCAGCCGCGCCAGGACAATCCCGACCTCCCCGCCCAGCCCAACCAGGGCCAGGGCAGGCAGGGCGGCGCCGGGCCGCAGAGCGCCCCGCAGCAGCGGCCCAAGCGCAAGTTCCTGGACAGCTACTGCATCGACCTGACCGCGCGCGCGCGCGAGGGCAAGCTGGACGCCATGATAGGACGCGCCGAGGAGCTGGAGCGCGTCATCCAGATACTCAACCGCCGCCAGAAGAACAACCCCTGCCTGATAGGCGAGCCGGGCGTCGGCAAGACGGCCATCGCCGAGGGCCTGGCCCAGCGCATCGCCAGCGGCGACGTGCCGTACAAGCTGCGCGACAAGGAGGTCTACCTCCTCGACCTGACCGCGCTTGTGGCCGGCACGCAGTTCCGCGGCCAGTTCGAGAGCCGCATGAAGGGGCTGATAGAGGAGATACGCAAGACCGGGAACATCATCCTGGTCATAGACGAGGTACACAACATCGTCGGCGCGGGCGACGCCGAGGGCAGCATGAACGCGGCCAACATCCTCAAGCCCGCCCTCTCCCGCGGCGAGATCCAGGTCATAGGCGCCACCACCTTCACGGAGTACCGCAAGCACATAGAGAAGGACGCCGCGCTCGAGCGCCGCTTCCAGCCCGTCACCGTAGCCGAGCCGAGCATCGAGGACTCCGTCAAGATACTCGAGGGCATCGCGCACTACTACGAGGAGTGCCACCAGGTCAAGATCCCGCCGGAGATGTGCCGCGAGGCCGTCGTGCTCAGCGAGCGGTATATAACCGACCGCTATCTGCCCGACAAGGCCATAGACCTCATCGACGAGGCCTGCAGCGACGTGAACCTCAAGGACAAGAGCCTCGCGCGCATAGACGAGGTGCGCAAGGAGATAGACGACCTCAACCGCGAGCGCGAGCTGCTGCTGGCGGACACGCAGGAGGAGCATTACGAGCGCCTGGCCGTGATACGCACGACCGTCATGCAGCTCACCGACGAGCTGAACCAGCTCAAAACGCGGACGCCCACGCTCACGCGGGAGAACCTCGCGCGCGTCATAGAGCTGTGGACCAAGATCCCCGCGAGCAATATAACCGCGGACGAGTATGAGCGCCTGGCCGGCCTGGGCGGCCGCCTGCGCGAGCATATCGTCGGCCAGGACGAGGCCATAGACGCCGTCTGCGCCGCCATAAAGCGCTCGCGCGTGGGCCTGCAGGCCAAGCGCAAGCCCGTGAGCTTCATCTTCGTGGGCGGCACCGGCGTCGGCAAGACCGAGCTGGTCAAGCGCCTTGCGGCCGACCTCTTCAACTCGCCCGAGAGCCTTATCCGGCTGGACATGAGCGAGTTCATGGAGAAGTTCGCCGTCTCGCGCATCATAGGCTCGCCACCGGGCTACGTCGGCTACGACGAGGCGGGGCAGCTGACCGAGAAGATACGCCGCAGGCCCTACAGCGTGGTACTCTTCGACGAGATAGAAAAGGCCCACCCCGACGTCATGAACATCCTCCTGCAGATACTCGACGACGGCCGCATAACCGACGCGCAGGGCAGGACGGTGAACTTTGAGAACACGGTCATCATAATGACCACCAACGCCGGCAGCAACACAAAGAGCGGCTCGCTGGGCTTTGTCGGCACGGCCACGGACAAGGACCGCGAAAAGGCCATGAAGGCCCTGGGCGACTTCCTCAGGCCGGAGTTCATCAACCGCGTGGACGAGATAATCTGCTTCAACAAGCTCACGGAGGCCAACTTCCGCGACATCGCCTCGCTGATGCTGGGCGAGGTGAAGCAGCTCATGGAGGAGAAGGGCATGGGCTTCGCCTGGGACGGCAGCGTGCTCGACTACCTGGTGGAGAAGAGCTATTCGCTCACCTACGGCGCGCGCAACCTGCGCCGCACCATACAGAAGGACATCGAGGACGCGGTGGCGTCCGTGATAGTCGACCAGCGCCGCGGCAGCCTGAAGGGCGTGAAGCTCAGCGCCGCTGACGGGAAGATAAAGGTGGAGGCCGAGTAAAATGATAAGATTTGAGAGCGACTACCTGGAGGGCGCGCTGCCGGAGGTCATGCAGGCGCTGAACGAGACGAACCTGGCCCAGACCCCGGGCTACGGCGAGGACGAGTACTGCGCGCGCGCCGCGGCCATGATACGCGAAAGGTGCGCCGCGCCTGAGGCCCACGTCCACTTCCTTGTGGGCGGCACCCAGGCCAACCTGACCGTCATCGCCGCCGCCCTGCGCCCGCACCAGGCCGCCGTCGCGGCCGTCACGGGCCACATCGCCGCGCACGAGACCGGCAGCGTCGAGGCCACCGGGCACAAGGTGATCACCCTCGAAAGCGGCGACGGCAAGATCCGCGCCGCCCAGGTGCGCGAGCTGGTCGAGGCCCACTGGGCCGATTCCACGCACGAGCACCAGGCCCAGCCCGCCCTGGTCTACCTCTCCCAGCCCACGGAGAACGGTACGGTCTACTCCCTCGCCGAGCTGGAGGAGATGAGCGCGCTCTGCCGCGAGAAGGGCCTGCTGCTCTTCGTAGACGGCGCGCGCATGGGCGCGGCCCTCGTCAGCACGGACGTGACGCTGCCCGACCTCGCGCGGCTGACCGACGTGTTCTACATCGGCGGGACGAAGCTGGGCGCGCTCTTCGGCGAGGCCGTCGTCATCACCAACGAGGGGCTGAACCGTGACTTCCGCTACATCATCAAGCAGCGCGGCGGGATGTTTGCCAAGGGCCGGCTGCTGGGCGTGCAGTTCGCCGCATTGATGACGGACGGCCTCTACGAGCGCACGGCCAGGCGCGAGGTGGAGCTGGCGCTGCGCCTGCGCGCCGCCTTCGAGGCCAAGGGCTGGCCGCTCCGTTACGACTCCCCCACCAACCAGCAGTTCCCCATCGTCCCGGACGGGGCCCTCGCGAAGCTCGCGGAGAAGTACAGCTTCTCGGAATGGGGCCGCGTGGACCCGGGACACCGCGCCGTCCGCTTCTGCACCAGCTGGGCGACGAAGAGCGAGGACGTGGACGCGCTGAGAGCCGATATAGAGAAGCTCTGAGGCAAAAAGGCCGGGATGCCCGGCCTTTTTTGCGCTCTGTTTAAGGGGCGTCCCCGGAAAGACAGGCCCCGTAAAGCCGGACGCTGAGGCTTTGCGGGGCTTTTCTTTTTTAGCCGCAAGTGGTATCATCAAAGGCAAAGGAGGTCTTTATATGGACAAGACTCGCATCGAGATAATAGAGGGCGACATCACCCGTTCCGACGCGGACGCCATAGCGAACGCGGCCAACACCTCGCTGCTGGGCGGCGGGGGCGTGGATGGGGCCATACACCGCGCCGCCGGGCCGGAGCTGCTGGCCGAGTGCCGCACGCTGCACGGCTGCGAGACGGGGAAGGCCAAGATCACTAAGGGCTACCGCCTGAAGGCGAAGTACGTCCTGCACACCCCCGGCCCCGTCTGGAGCGGCGGGAACCACGGCGAGGCGGAGAAGCTCGCCGGCTGCTACCGCTCCTGCCTGGAGCTGGCCAGCGAGTACGGCTGCAAGAGCGTGGACTTCCCCAGCATCTCCACCGGCGTCTACGGCTATCCCGTCCGTGAAGCGGCGCGGGTGGCGGTCAGGGCCATCGCGGAATATCTGGCCGGGCATCCGGAGATAGAGCGCGTGCGCATGGTGTGCTTCGACCCGCTCACCAGGGCGGCCTACGACGAGGCCCTCGCGGCGCTGTGAGCGGCAGGACGCTCAGCTTCACCGTCCCGCCCGAGGGCGAGGGCAGGCGCGTGCGCGCCGTGCTGCAGGGGCAGCTGGGCCTCTCGGCGGGGCTGGTGACGCGGCTCAAGCACCGCGACGGCGCCGTGCGCGTCAACGGCGCGGCCGCGCGCACCATAGACGTCCTGCACGCCGGGGACGTGCTGGAGGCGGACGTCGGCGACGCCGGGGCCGGGGCCTTCGCCCCCGCTCCCGGCGAGCTGGACGTGGTCTGGGAGGACGAGGACATACTGGTCATCAACAAGCGCGCCGGGATCGCCGTACACGGGCGCAGCGAGAGGGGCGAGCCTACGATAGGCTCGCTGGTGGCGGCATACCTGGGTACGGCCGCGCCCTTCCACCCGGTAAACCGCCTCGACCGAGGCACGACGGGCCTTATGTGCGCGGCCAAGAACGGCTGGATGCACGAGCGGCTGCGCCGCATACTGCACACGGACGCCTTCCGGCGCGAGTACCTCGCCATATGCGCCGGCGCGCTCCCGGGGGAGGGCGGCGTCATAGACGCGCCCATAGCGCGCTGCGGGGAGCAAAAACGCTTTTGCATATCGCCGGACGGCGCGCCGAGCCTGACGCGCTGGGAGCGGCTTGGCTCCTGGGACGGCCTGAACCTGGTGCGGCTGCGCCCGGAGACGGGACGCACGCATCAGATCCGCGTCCATATGGCCGGCATAGGCTGCCCGCTGCTCGGCGACCGCCTTTACGGCAGGCCCAGCCGCGACATCGGCCGAGCGGCGCTGCACTCCTCCGCGCTGCGCCTGGTCCATCCGCTCAGCGGCGAGATCGTATTCGTCCGCGCGCCGCTGCCGGAGGATATGCGCGCCCTGCTGCCGGAGGGCTTTCAGGCGTAGAACGTCTCGCCCTCGGGGCTGACGTAGCTCACGCGCGTCAGCTCGCGCACGCGGCGGGAGACGTCCATGACATTGTCGAAGCTCCCGGCGGCGACGAAAACCTCGCTCAGCTCCACCTCGCGCTCAAAGCCGGTGCGCAGGCTGTCCGGCGGCGCGGCTTCGGCTATCGCGGCCATAAGCGCCTCGCCAAGGGCGGAGGCGTCGCCCACGCGCCCGGCGTCCACGCCGCCGACGCTGACGTCCCAGCAGCGCTGTACGCCCCCGCTCGCGGCCAGCAGGGCGCGGGCCAGCGGCGCTGCGCTCCTGCCGCCGCGCGCGAAGGCCAGGGTGAAGCGCGTCTCCGGCACGGCGTCTTCGCCGCCGCCCCGGCGTATCTCCGCGGCGGCGGCGCGCGCGGCGGAGCTGGCCCCGGCGATTTCCGCGCCTGTCCAGACGCCCAGCGGCGCGCCGCCGACCTCCACCTCCCAGGCCGGCCGTATCCAGGCCAGGGCCAGGCAGAGCAGCGAGGCCAGGGCCAGCAGCAGCTTCTTAGCAGACATATTATCACCTCCAAGTTAACATAACACATTTTCGCGCGCCGTCAAGGGCTTCGGCAAAAGCTCTCAGATTGCGCGCAATTTTTGGCCCCGGACGGGCATAGGATGTCACGAAGGAGGCGAGGGCATGGCGTATGAGCAGAAGGCCGCGGCCGCGAAGGCGCAGTCGCTTACGCTCCTGGAGCGCTCAAAGCTCACGGTGAGCGGGGTGGAGGAGGTGCTGAGCTTCGACGAGGAGAGGATAGTCATGCGCACGGTGCTGGGCGAGCTGACGGTGGGCGGCAGCGGGCTGCACGTGGGCAGGCTGAGCCTCGACACGGGCGAGCTGGCCGTGGAGGGGCTGGTGACGGAGCTGAGCTACGCCGAGGCCGCGCCGGGCGGCGGCTTCTGGAGCCGGCTGTTCGGCTGAGATGGGCCTGAACGAGGCCGCGGGGGCGGCCGGCGCGGCGCTGCTGGGCGCGGCGCTGGGCCTCGCCTACGACTTTGCCCGCGCGCTGCGTCTCGCCTCGCGCAGGGCGTGGCTGGCGGCGCTGCTTGACGCGGCCTTCTGCGCGGCCGCGGCCTCGGCGCTGTTCGCCTTCGGCATGGCGGCGCTGGGCGGGAGGCTGCGGCTGTACGCATTGTGCTGCTGCGCGGCGGGCTGGGGGGCGTACCTGCTCACCATTTCCGCCTGGGCGCGCGAATTTTTCTCGCGCCTTGTGGATTTTTGGGTGAAGGCGGCGCTCTGGCTGGGCGCGCGTTTGAGCATTATCAAAAAAATAATTATTTTTGCAAAAAACATCTTTTCAAAACCGCGAAGCTGGTTTAAAATGTATCACAACCGGGCCGGCGCACGCCGGCCGGGAAAAAGCGAAGGGAGCGCGCGCCGTGCGACACGGAAGGGCAGTTACGATTACTCTTCTGGCGGCGGCCGCCCTCGGTCTGTACGCCCTGGCGGGGCTGGCCGCCGCCTCGGCGGAGATAGACAGATACAGCGAGACGAGGGACGCGCTGAGCGGAATGGTCGCGGCGATGGAAGAGGCCAACGCCGAGCTTGAAGCCCAGCTGCGCCAAGGCCGCGCTGACAAGGACACATTCATCGAAGCGCTCGCCCGGGAACGGCTGGGTCTTGAATACCCGAGCGGGACAGGACAAACCTAAGCACTACATACACAGGGGGATAAAGTACGCATATGCAGCTGCAGGTGGGAATGGTACTCGAAGGTAAGGTAACGGGCATCACCAAGTTCGGGGCTTTTGTGGCCCTGCCGGAGGGCAAGAGCGGTCTGGTCCACATTTCCGAGATCGCCAACACCTTCGTCAACGACGTCCACGACTTCGTCCAGGACGGCGAGACGGTCAAGGTCAAGGTCATCGGCATCACGGACGACGGCAAGATAAACCTGTCTATCAAGAAGGCGGCCGAGCCGGAACAGCCCGCCAGGCAGAGCAGGCCGCAGCGCGGCTATGCCTCCGGCGGACAGGCGCAGCACGGCGGCTGGTCCTCCCACCGCCAGGCGGTGCCGCGCGCGAACGGCCCCACCGGCGACGCCAGCTTCGAGGATAAGCTCAAGCACTTCATGCAGGAGTCGGACAGCCG
>CALWYT010000046.1 GCA_944385835.1 uncultured Oscillospiraceae bacterium
CTCGCCGGCGAGCAGTTCACCTGCCCGCACTGCGGCGAGAGCGCCGAGGTCTACAGCCGCATCACCGGCTACTACCGCCCGGTGCAGAACTGGAACGCCGGCAAGACCCAGGAGTACAAGGAGCGCAGGACCTACGACCTCGCCCACAGCCACCTCGACCCCGCGAAGCACCCCGCGCCCTGCGGCTGCGGCGAGGAGCCTGACCTCGACCGGCACATCGTCGCGGCGCCCGAGGCTGTGGAGGCCGCGGCCGCCCCCTCCGGCGCGGCGCCCCTGCTCTTCACCACCCCGACCTGCCCCAACTGCCGCCTCGCGGTGACCATGCTGGACAAGCAGGGCTTCGCCTATGAGAAGCTCAACGCCGAGGAGAACGCCGACCTCGCGCGCCACTACGGCGTCAAGCAGGCCCCGACCCTCGTCGTCCCCACCGACGCCGGCTTTGAAAAGTACGCCGGCGCGGGCGCGATAAAGCAGTATATAAGCCGGTGACCGATTTCGCCAAAAACGTATACGCAGCCGTGCGGGGCATCCCGCGCGGCTGCGTTATGAGCTATGGGCGCGTCGCCGCGCTGGCCGGCAATCCCCGGGGCGCGCGCGGCGTGGGCTTCTGCCTGCACCGCAACCCCGAGCCGGGCGTCATCCCCTGCCACCGCGTCGTCTTTGCCGACGGCAGACTCGCCAAGGGCTTCGCCTTCGGCGGCGAGGGCGTGCAGAGGGCGCTGCTGGAGGCCGAGGGCGTGGCGTTCCTGCCCGACGGCCGGGTGGACATGGCCAAATGCGGGATATAGGCCAAACGGAATATCGCTGGCGGCGCCTCAACACAGCGCAAAGAGACGGCGGTGGAAAGCTTTCCCCCGCCGTCTATAGCTATGTCACTCCCCCAATGCCATAAGGCGGGAGGCGTTGAAGTCGTCCTCGTCAAAGTCCAGATAGCCGCATTGACAGGCGGCCACCGGGTACGCATAGAAAGTCTCCCCGCCGCGCTCGACCACGATGCGCGGCCTGATAAGACGCAGGGCGTATCTGCTCTCCGGGAGTTCGACTTCTCCCGAGATCTCGCCGTTTTCAATGCCCGGCGCCGGTGTGCTGCGCTCACAGTACTCGAGATACACCTCGTCGCCGTCCGAAACCCCGTCGTCAAATATGTACCTGTACGGCAGGGCGTCGGTCTTGCTGGTGGCATACACCGTGCTGTAGCCGTCGACGGCCAGGGTCTCGGTCTCGTCCGCCACGTCGAAGCACCAGTCGCCGATGACATACGCCTCACTGTCCTCGCTGTAGATAAGGACCAGCTCGTTCGCTCGGTGAATGCCGCTCTCGCCAAAGCTGAACCGAACGCCCAGTGAGTACGCCGGGACGCCGTTGCCGGAATCGTAAGCGCTAAACTTCTCAATACTCGCGCCGACGGCGCCGTCACATCCCCTGAGCTCGCAGGCCACGGGTCTTTCAAGGCCATGGCTCGAGACGTCGAAATATGTGAGGATCGCGTCCACGGCCGTACCTCGCGCCGCGGCGATGTAAGCATCTGTCTGGGCGAAGAATCCACTGTCCGGCGCGCCGTCACGCTCGCCGAGCGCGGCCGACGCAAACACGACGGCCAATGCAAGCGCCAGAACGAGCGCGGCGGTCAGGCCTTTTTTACCGTACTTTTTCATGGTTCAGTTCTTATATTCCAAAAGTAAATAAGTATCTTTCTCGGGTGCCAAAAGCGACCCGGAGCCTACGTAATTCTCTCCAGTACCCATTGTGAAGTACTTATTGCAGCAGTATGCGGAATTCCAGTCTGAGCATTTGTCGTGTCTGCGAGTGAACTTACAGGAACAAGAGAAAACATAATTACAACCAGTGCCATGCACAAAACTCACTTGCCCATCTTTTTGCCTCCTTATTTAACAAAAATGATGCATTGGACTGCTGCACTTTTATTATATATTACACATACAGGAATAATCAATATGGAAAATTTAACAATCATTTTATATATTGTTGTATAAAATAAACAGGTTTAAAAAGGAGTGCTATATATGGCGAACAACTACGACATCGTCATTGTCGGAGGAGGCCCGGCGGGGCTGACTGCGGCCATCTACGCCCGGCGGGCGGATAAGAGCGCGCTGGTGCTTGAGAAGAGCGGCTTCGGCGGGCAGATAGCCTGGTCGCCGAGGGTGGCCAATTACCCGGGCTTCGCCTCCATCTCCGGCGCGGAGCTGTCCGACAGGATGCTCAGCCAGGCGCTGGAGCTGGGCGCGGAGGCCGATTTGAGCGAGGTGACGGGCCTCGAGCCGCATGACGGGGGCTTCATCGTCCACACTTCGGACGGGGATTACGGCGCGGGCGCGGTCGTCCTCGCCACCGGCGCGAGGCACCGCAAGCTGGGCGTGGCCCGCGAGGACGAGCTGGCCGGCAGCGGCGTCTGCTACTGCGCCACCTGCGACGGCGCCTTCTACGCCGGGAGGGACGTGGCCGTGGCCGGCGGCGGCGACGCCGCGCTCCAGGACGCGCTGCTGCTGTCGAACAGCTGCAATTTAGTTTACATAATTCACAGGCGCGAGACCTTCCGCGCCGAGGCCGCCAACGTTGACGCCCTCGCCGCGCGTGGGAATATCCGCCGCGTCATGAACGCGCGCGTCGTCGGGCTGCTCGGCGAGGGCGAGCTTAGCGGCGTCGCCGTCGAGGATGCGGCGAGCGGGGAGCGGCGCGAGATAGCGGTGGACGGCCTGTTCGTGGCCGTCGGCCACGAGAGCGACAACGCCCCCTTCGCCGCTCTGGCGGAGCTGGACGGCGCGGGCTGGTTCGCCTCCGGGGAGGACTGCCGCACCGCGACGCCGGGGCTTTTCGTCGCGGGGGACTGCCGCGCCAAGGCCGTCCGGCAGCTGACGACCGCCGCAGGCGACGGCGCGGCCGCCGCGGTGGCCGCCTGCCGCTGGCTGGACAGCCGGCGCTGAGCCGCAGGAATACGCATACAGGGAGGCAAAGCCATGAAAACCGCACTTATTCAGCTTGCAAGCACCTCAGACAAGGCCCGGAACCTGGCCCATGCCGAGGAGATGATAGCGCGCGCCGCGGCCGGCGGCGCGGACATCGTCTGCCTGCCGGAGATGTTCTGCTGCGAATACCGCAACCGCAGCTTCGTCGCCAACCAGGAGCCGTACGGCGGCCCGGCCTGCAGTATGCTCTCGCGCGCGGCGCGGGAGAACGGCGTATGGCTCATCGGCGGGACGATACCCGAGGCCGACGGCGGCAGGCTGTACAACACCGCCTTCGTCTTTGACCGCAGCGGCGGCCTGGCCGCGCGCTGCCGCAAGATCCACCTCTTCGACATCGCCGTCAGAGGCGGCCAGCACTTCCGCGAGAGCGACACCTTCACCCCCGGCGACAGCGTCTGCACCTTCGACACCGAGTTCGGCAGGCTGGGGCTTTGCATCTGCTTCGATATGCGCTTCCCCGAGCTGGCCCGGCTCATGGCCCTCGACGGGGCCTGGGCGGTGTTCTGCCCGGCCAGCTTCAACATGACCACCGGCCCCGCACATTGGGAGGTGATGTTCCGCTCCCGCGCCGTGGAGAGCCAGGTCTACACGCTGGGCTGCGCCCCCGCCAGGGACGAGCAAGGCTCCTACGTCAGCTACGCCAACTCCATCATCGTCCACCCATGGGGCAACGTGCTGGAGCGGGCCGGAGCGGAGGAGAGCATCATAAGCGCGGATATCTCCGCCGCCGAGGCAGAGTCCATACGCGAGCAGCTGCCCCTGCTCAGCGCGCGCCGCATGGACGTCTATACGCTGGAGCGGCGCTGATCCCGGACAGGAAACGCAAAAACGGCCCCCTCTCGGGGGCCGTTTTCCGTTTGCCTGGAGCGCTCAGAGCTTCATCGGGGCCGCGCCTTTCTTGAAGTGCAGCTCTTTGAGGCCCTCGACCTCATCGCAGACGGGCTTGAACGAGCAGGTCGAGCAGTCCGTCGCGAGGCCGTCCATGATGTGGTTGAGCGTCAGCGTGATGGCGTCCACCTTCTTGCCCGTGGCGGCAAGCTCCTTGCAGAGGGCCTTGTCGCCCGTGACGAAGATGATGCAGACGTGGTCGATCAGCTTGTTCTCCTTGTACTTCCTGATAAAGCTGTTGCCGATGTTGCGGAAGCTGACGCCCCGCTTGACGGCCTGGCGGCTGACGCGCACCTGCTCCCTGCCGTTTTCGGGCGAGACGCGCATCATATAGCCCTGGGGGAAGACGTGGTACTTCACGAACTCCATGTCGCGTATCGTGCGGAAGGCCTCCTGGTCGTCGCCGCTTATGGAGTTGACGTGCAGCAGGGCTATGCGCGCAAAGGGCGTGTCGGCGCGCAGCTCGCCGAGGTCGGGGCCGACAAGGTAGATCCTGTCCTCGGGTACCAGGCCCGCCTCCGTGGTCACGCAGGTGCAGTTGCTGGCCGGGAGGTTCCCGCCGCCCAGCTCAAAGGCGGCGTCGCGCGTCAGCACCAGCTCGTTTACGCCGTTGTCGGCCCAGGCCCGGGCCGGCTCGTACCCCCAGGACTTGGGGGCACGGGCCTTGATTTGCTCCAGAATCTCGCTGATGGTGCTGTTATAAAGCTCCATGTCAGAACTGCACGTCCCTGACCTTGCGGTCGTGGAACTTGTTGAGCACGGTGTAGAGCCAGCCCACCAGCTTCATGTCCAGGTTCAGAAAGTAGATGGTGAAGAGCACGCCGACCGTCGCGGCCAGGATGCCGAACAGCGTCTTGAATATACGGCCTAAGATGCAGCCTTTTTTCATATAATCCTCCATTCTGCCCATGGGGCAAAACTTTGTCAATCCTCCGATGAATGGTGGATTTCAGCCATAATTGCCGCTCGCCGCGCCGCGGCCGGGCAATAGGCGGTCAAATCAAAGCGTCAGAGGCGCTTTTGTCCTTCCTGCTGGCCGGACGCGGTCAGGCGCCCTTGGCCATGCCCTTCTGGCGGGCGTACTCCGCGGCGCCCAGGGCGCCCATGAGCTGCGGGTCGGTCTTGAGGTTTATGACCTTGAGCTTGAGCACGTGCTCGATGGCCTGCTTGAGGCCCTCGTTCTTGGCGCAGCCGCCGGTGAGGGTAATGGAATCGGTGGCGCCGGCCTTCTTGGCCATGACGAAGCAGCGCTTGGCGACGGCCATCTCGATGCCCGCGGCAATCTCGTCGGTGGGCTTGCCCTCGCCGACGAGGGTGATGACCTCGCTCTCGG
>CALWYT010000047.1 GCA_944385835.1 uncultured Oscillospiraceae bacterium
CGGTCCCCACCGCGGCGGCTGCCGAGGCGGCGGCGGGCGTCTCATAGGTGAGCGCGCCGATGACGGAAAGGCGCAGCCAGGGCAGGGGGAAGCCCAGGGCGCGGGAGAGCGCTATAACCCCGAGTAATATGCTCACCGCCGGGGCTATGGTGAATATCGCGGAGGAAACCGCCACGCGGCGGAGCACTTTCGGGTCCATCCCTATCTTTTTTGCCCGCTTCCAGGCGAGCACTATGAATCGGACGCTCATGGCTATGACAAACAGTATTACCACGGCCACGAGGCCGTACATAAAGGGGCCGTTTGGGTCGAACACGGCTCTCATCTCCTCTCTTGTCTCCACAGTCTACCACAACAGGAAGTGGTAGACAAGCCTTTGCGCCCTTTTTGGGCACAATTTATGCCGCGCCCCGAAACGGAGGGCTCCGTTGGGGCGCGGCTTTCGGCCGCCCGGGCATGGGCCCGGGCGCTGTTCGCAGCGATAAATGGGCCGTCCCGGGGCCGCCGGGCGGCGGTTAATTAGCAGGCCGGTGGCGGTTGTTTGGCGGCAGGGCGGCTATCTGGCGTACATGAGGCCTATTATATAGTTGCTCAGCCTTCTCGGCAGCAGCTTTGCCGCCATCGCAGCGGCCTTGTACGGTACTCCGAGCGCCTTCAGCGGCGAGCCGCTGCGCCGGAGCGCCAGCTTCGCTATGTACGCCGAGGCGGCTTCGGCGGTCATGCCGTTTTCCTCGTCGCGCTCCATGCGCGCGACGCTGCGCGCCACCCGCCCGCCGTATGCGCCCTCCTCCGCGGTCTTTTTCCGCGCGGAGGTGAAGCCGGAGCGGATGTCCCCGGGCATGACGGCGCAGACGCTTATGCCGAAGGGCCGCACCTCGTTCTGCAGCGCGAGGACATAGGCGTTTATCGCTGCCTTGGACACAGAGTACCAGAGCTGGAAGGGTATCGGCAGTATGCCGGCTATCGAGCTCATGCACACTATCCTTCCCCCGCCCTGCTCCCTCATCGCGGGTATTACCGCGCGGCAGGCGTTGTCCGTGCCGAAGAGGTTGAGCTCGAGCTGCGCGTGAGAATCCGCGCCGGAGGTGAGCTCTGCCGCGCCGGAGATGCCGAATCCGGCATTGCAGACGAGGATGTCTATGCGCCCCTCGCGCCGGAGCACCTCGACCACCGCGGCGCGGACCTGGTTTTCGTCGGTCATGTCCGCGCCGATGTGGCTCACGCCCTCCTGCGGCCGCTCGTGGCGGGAAAACTCATACACCCGGCAGCCCGCCGCCGCCAATCGCGCAGCCGTGCAGCGGCCTATCCCGCCGCTGCCGCCGGTAACTACGGCCACTTCAACCATTTGCGAACACCTCCGCTATTATGTCCATCGCCTCGTCCAGCAGCTCCTCCGTGTGCGTGGCCATATAGCTCGTGCGCAGCAGGCAGTCGCCCGGCGAGACGGCGGGCGGCAGCACGGGGTTCACATATACGCCGCGCTCATAGAGCTGCTTCGCCTTCAGCAGCGTGTTGTCCACGCTCTGGGTGCAGATGGGGATTATCGGCGCGGCGGAGGGCTTTATGGGCACGCCTCGGCGCGCAAAGCCCTCGCGCGCGTAGTCCGCGAGCGCCATCAGCCGCTGCGGCAGCTCAGGATGGGCCTCGAGCTGCCTGAGCGCGGCGAGCGCCGCGGCGCAGGCCGCAGGGGGTATCGAGGCGGAGAAGATGAACGGCCTTGAATTGTGCCGGACGTACTCGCACACCTCCTCCGACGCGGCCATGTAGCCGCCGAGGCTGGCGAGCGACTTGGAAAAGGTCCCCATTATTACGTCCACGCGGTCCTCGAGCCCGAAGTGGCTGGCCGTGCCTCGCCCGCCCTCGCCTATCACGCCGAGGCCGTGCGCGTCGTCCACCATGACCCGCGCGCCGTATTTCTCCGCGAGCGCGCATATCTCCGGCAGGCGGGCTATGTCGCCGCCCATGGAGAACACGCCGTCCGTCACGATGAGTATGCCCGCTCCCTGCGGCACGGAGCGCAGCTTTTCCTCAAGGCTCTCCATGTCGCTGTGGCGGTAGCGGAGCATCTTGCCCTGCGAGAGGCGGCAGCCGTCGTATATGCTGGCATGGTTCTCCCTGTCGCATATCACGTAGTCCCCGCGGCCGACAAGGGCGCTGATTATGCCGAGGTTGGCCTGGAAGCCCGTGGAGAAGGTCACGCAGCCCTCCCTGCGCAGGAAGGCGGCCAGCTCCCTCTCGAGCTCGAGGTGCAGCCCCAGCGTCCCGTTCAAAAAGCGGGAGCCGGAGCAGCCGGTGCCGAGGCGCCCGAGCGCCTCCACTGCGGCGGAGACCACCTCCGGGTGGATCGTCAATCCGAGGTAGTTGTTCGAGCCAAGCATGATGCGCCGCGCGCCCTCCATGGTGACTACCGTGTCCTGCCGGGACTCGAGCGCGTGGAAATAGGGGTATACCCCCCGCTCGCGGCACTCGCGGGCAAGGGTGAACGAGCTGCATTTGGAGAATATGTCCATAGCGGCCTCCTGTACGCAAATATTTCAATAATTTGAAGTAATTATATCCGCAGCAGCACCGCTTGTCAATGGGCAGGTGCGGAGAAGAAAAAATCATACTTTTCTTTCGCAAAAATGATGATATACTATAGGCGCCCGCGAAGCGGGACGACACTTAAAGGAGGCCAATCATGTCGGATACCTCTAAAAATCCGGCCACCGAACAGGAGCTCGCGCTCATGGACAGGTACTGGCGAGCAGCCAACTACCTCTCCGCCTGCCAGCTCTATCTGCTGGACGACCCCCTGCTGGAAAAACCTCTCAGCGCCAGCGATATCAAAAAGAAGATCGTCGGACACTGGGGCACCGTCCCCGGCCAGAATTTCATCTACACCCACCTCAACAGGGCCATCAAGAAATACGGCCTGGACATGATATACGTCTCCGGCCCGGGCCACGGCGGCAACGCCATGGTCGCTCAGGACTGGCTGGACGGCAGCTATCAGGAAGTCTATCCGAACATCACCCGCGACCGGGAGGGCATGCAGCGGCTCTTCAAGCAGTTCTCCTTCCCCGGCGGTATCCCCAGCCATGTGGCGCCGGAGACCCCGGGCTCCATCAACGAGGGCGGCGAGCTGGGCTACTCCCTCGCGCACGCCTTCGGCGCCGTGACGGACAACCCGGGGCTGATCGCTGCCACCGTGGTTGGCGACGGCGAGGCCGAGACAGGCCCGCTTGCCACGAGCTGGCACCTGAACAAGTTCATCAACGCCAAAACCGACGGCGCGGGGCTGCCCATACTGCACCTGAACGGCTATAAGATCGCCAACCCCACCGTCCTTGCCCGCATCCCGCATGAGGAGCTTGAAGCCTTCCTCGCCGCCTGCGGCTCGGCGCCGCCCTCCGTGCCGCGCACCGAGCCGCCGGCCCAGCACCGCGCGATGGCGGACACGCTTGACGAGTGCGTGGAGAAGATACTCGCCTGTCAGGCCGACGCGCGGGAAAACGGCAACATGCTGCGGCCCAGGTGGCCGATGA
>CALWYT010000048.1 GCA_944385835.1 uncultured Oscillospiraceae bacterium
TTGGGCAGGATGCTCAGCAGGTACCAGACCACCAAAGCTGCCACGAAGGACAGGATTACCCATGCCCATGATGGTATTTTGTTGGCCCAGGAGTTTTTGTTGTTTCTCAACTCCGTTCTCCCCTTTCGGTGAAATACACAACTAAAGCTGCTACCAGTATACGCCTCTTGTTAGGATTTGAAAGTATGAAGTTTACTCATACCGCCAGGCGGCCGGCGCCCGCCGGATATGGCGCGCCGCGCGCCCGATTCCGGCCAATATGCCAAAAAAACGCCCCCTCCCCCGGGTCCCGGGGAGGGGGCGTCTGGGCGCCGCGGCTCAGAGCGAGAGCGTGGCGAAGTAGTCCTCCGGCGTCTCCGCGCGGCGGATAAGCCTCCCGCTTCCGTCCGGCATGAGCAGCACCTCGGCGCTGCGCAGCCGGCCGTTGTAGTTGTAGCCCATGGCGCGGCCGTGCGCGCCGGTGTCGTGTATGACGAGGGTGTCGCCTATCCCGATCTCGGGCAGCATACGGTCTACGGCGAACTTGTCGTTGTTCTCGCAGAGGGAGCCGGTGACGTCGTAGAGATGGTCGCACTCGGCCCTCTCCCTGCCCGCCACGGTGATGTGGTGGTAGGCCCCGTACATGGCCGGGCGCATCAGGTCGCAGGCGGAGGCGTCCACGCCGACGTAGTCCTTATATATGTGCTTCATGTGCAGCACCTTCGTCACCAGGCAGCCGTAGGGCGCGAGCATATAGCGGCCCATCTCGGTGTATATCTTCACGTCGCCCATGCCCTCGGGGACGAGGATGTCGTCAAAGGCGCGTTTGACCAGCGCGCCTATCGCGGCGATGTCCGGCATCGGCTCGCCCGGGCGGTATGGTACGCCCACGCCGCCGGAGAGGTTTATGAACGCGACGTGCGCGCCCGTCTCGCGGCGCAGCTCCACGGCCAGGCGGAAGAGCTGCGCGGCCAGCTCGGGATAGTAGGCCTCGCTGGTGGTGTTGGAGGCGAGGAAGGCGTGGATGCCCAGGTGCTTCACGCCGCGGGCCATGAGCATACGGAAGGCCTCGCCTATCTGCTCGCGCGTCATGCCGTACTTTGCCTCGCCGGGGTTGTCCATGATGCGGTTGGCGATGGAGAACTTCCCGCCGGGGTTATAGCGGCAGCACATCGTCTCGGGATATTCACCCACGCACTCGTCATAGAAGGGTATGTGGCTTATGTCGTCAAAGTTGATTATCGCGCCCAGCCTGTGCGCCAGGACGAACTCCTCGGCCGGGGTGTCGTTGGAGGAGAACATGATCTCCTCTCCCCTTATGCCCATCCTCTCGCACAGCAGCAGCTCCGTCAGGCTGGAGCAGTCCATGCCGCAGCCCTCGGCGCGCAGCAGCTCCATGATCCCCGGCGTCGGCGCGGCCTTCACGGCGAAGTACTCGCGATAGCCCGCGTTCCAGGCGAAGGCCCTGTTCACGCGCCGCGCGTTTTCGGAGATTCCGCGCGCATCGTACAGATGGAAGGGCGTCGGAAAAGCGCGGCAGAGCGTTTCCAGCTGCTCCGCCGTGACAAAAGGCAGCTTGTTATTGGTCATTTTGATGCCCCCAAAGCCGTAAATTTGGCGGTTGCACGCCCGAAAATATTATAATATAATGGAATAAAGAAGTCAAAACACTTTCCGCGAAAAAATACTTTAATTCGTTCTGGAAAAATTGTATAATGTACTCAAGAGGCGGGTCGCTCCAGGCCCCATGCAAACAGGAGGCTATGCTATGGAACAGAGAGAACTCGTACAGAAATTCGTCTCCAACGACGACATATGGCTATTCAACACGGGCGGCGCGCAGAGGGCGTACGACGCCTTTGCCTGCCGCTACATACCCGAGGCGGATATGCACCGCTTCATGGTCTGGGCGCCGAACGCCAGGGAGGTGAGCGTCGTCGGCGACTTCAACGGCTGGGACGCCTCGGCCGCTCCCATGTACAGGCGCGAGGACGGCGTCTGGTGCGCCTTCCTCCCCAACGTCAAGAACGGCGACATATACAAGTTCCGCGTCGTGGGCGCGGACGGCCGGGCCGTCCTGAAGGCGGACCCCTTCGCCCTCCACGCCGAGACCGGCCCGGCCACGGGCAGCAAGGTCTGGGACATAGAGGGCTTCAACTGGACCGACGGGCAGTACATGGCCGCGCGCGCCGGTCGCGACGCGCTGCACTCGCCGATGAACATCTACGAGATGCACCTCGGCTCCTGGCGCAAGCGCGATGATGAGGTCTTCCCCAACTACCGCGAGGTGGCCGGGGAGCTGGCGGACTACTGCCGCAAGATGCGCTTCACGCACGTCGAGCTGATGCCCATCACCGAGTACCCCTTCGACGGCTCCTGGGGCTATCAGGTGACGGGCTACTTCGCCCCCACCAGCCGCTACGGCACGCCGCAGGACTTCATGTACCTGGTGGACAGGCTGCACAGCGAGGGCATAGGCGTCATAGTGGACTTCGTCCCCGCCCACTTCCCGCGCGACGAGCACGGCCTCAGGCTCTTCGACGGCACGCCCTGCTATGAGTGCAGCGAGAAGCGCATGGCCGAGCACCCCGACTGGGGTACGATGATCTTCGACTACGGCAAGCCGCAGGTGCAGAGCTTCCTGGTCAGCAGCGCGATGTTCTTCTTCGACAAGTACCACGTGGACGGCATCCGCGTGGACGCGGTCAGCAGTATGCTCTACCTCGACTACGGCCGCCGCGGCGGCGAGTGGACGCCGAACAAGGACGGCGGCAACATCAACTACGGCGCGGTGGACTTCCTGCGCAAGCTCAACGCCTCCGTGCTCGGGGCCTATCCCGGCGCCGTGACCATCGCCGAGGAGAGCACGGCCTTCCCGCTGGTCAGCCGCCCGCCGGAGGTCGGCGGCCTGGGCTTCATGTTCAAGTGGGACATGGGCTTCATGCACGATATGCTCGACTATATGTCCATGGACCCCTACTTCCGCAGCAAGAACCACAACCGCCTCACCTTCTCGATGATGTACGCCTTTTCCGAGAACTTCGTGCTCGCCTTCTCCCACGACGAGGTCGTCCACGGCAAGGCCAGCATGGTCAACAAGATGTGGGGCGACTACGAGGCCAAGTTCGCCCAGCTGCGCGCGCTGTACGGCTACCAGTTCGCGCATCCGGGCAAGAAGCTAAACTTCATGGGCGGTGAATTCGCGCAGTTCATAGAGTGGAACTACACCCAGCAGCTGGACTGGAGCCTGCTCGAATACCCGATACACGACGCCA
Source organism: uncultured Oscillospiraceae bacterium (assembly GCA_944385835.1). Lineage (GTDB taxonomy): Bacteria > Bacillota > Clostridia > Oscillospirales > Oscillospiraceae > Scatomorpha. The sequence continues at coordinate 3,255 of CALWYT010000048.1, forward strand.
TGCGCCGCTATTTCCGCGACCTCGGCCGCATATACGAGGCGACGCCGGCGCTCTGGCGCGTGGACGACAGCTGGGACGGCTTCCGCTGGCTGAACGTGGACGACGCCGAGCGCAGCAGCGTGGCCTTCATGCGCATGTCCCGCGGCTCCTACATAGTCTGCGCGCTGAACTTCACGCCCGTGCGCTACGACAACTTCCTCATCGGCCTGCCCAAGCCGGGAATATTGCGCGAGCTGATAAACTCCGACGACGCGAAGTACGGCGGCTCCGGCGTGCTGAACGAGCCTGAGATAAGCGCGCGCCGCCGCGACTTCCTGGACTTCGCCTACTCCGCGGAGATAACCCTCCCGCCCATGAGCTGCGTCTACTTCCGCTTCACGCCCAGCAAGCCCGCGCCGAATCCGAAGAAGCCCGCCTCGCGCAGGGCCGCGGCGAAGTCCGGCTCAAAGTAAACCGCACACGCCCCGGGCGGCCGCGCCGCCCGCTTCGAAAGGATGAACTTACATGAAACGCGAATTCCAGCAGGCCCTCGCCGAAAAGGGCCGCACCCGCCTGCCGACAGTGCTGCTGGTGAGCGCCGAGTGCGCCCCCATCTCCAAGACCGGCGGCCTGGCCGACGTCGTCGGCACCCTGCCCAAGAGCCTCGCCGCCCTCGGCGTGGACGCCAGGGTGATAACCCCCTACCACCGCTGCGTCAAGGACAGGTACCGCGACCGGGTGGAGCACATGTTCAGCTTCTCCGTGGACCTCGGCTGGCGCAGCCAGTACGTCGGGATTGAGAAGCTGGTCGTGGACGGCGTCACCATCTACCTGGTTGACAACGAGTACTACTTCGGCGACCGCATCTACCGCGGCGGTATGCCCGAGGGCGAGCAGTACGCCTTCTTCACCCGCGCCGTGCTCGACGCAATCCCCAACCTCGGCTTCTTCCCGGACATCCTGCACTGCAACGACTGGCACACGGCCATGATACCCATGCTGCTGCGCACCCAGTACGGCTACTATGTCCACGGCCGCATGAAGACCCTGCTCACGATACACAACATCGCCTATCAGGGCAAGTTCGGCTTCGACTTCTTCCGCGACCTGCTGCGCGTGGAGGACCGCTACTTCACCAGCGAGTTCATGGAGCTTAACGGCTGCGCCGCCTTCCTCAAGGCCGGCTGCGTCTTTGCCGACCGGCTGAGCACCGTCAGCCCGACCTACGCCGGGGAGATATGCACCCCCTACTACGGCGAGGGCCTCGACGGCATACTCTCCGCGCGGCGGCACCAGCTCTCCGGCATCATCAACGGCATAGACACCAAGCTCTACAACCCCTTCTCCGACCCGCTGATACCCCGGAAGTTTGACAAGGGCCACCTGCGCGGCAAGCAGTTCTGCAAGGACGAGCTGATGGGCGAGATGGGCCTGCGCGCCGATTCGCGCACGCCGCTTGTCGCCATGGTCTCGCGCATGACCGACCAGAAGGGCTTCGACCTTGTCGAGTGCGTGCTCGACGAGATGATGGAGTCCGACATCTGCTTCCTGCTGCTGGGCAGCGGCGCGAAGAAGTTCGAGGAGTTCATGCGCGCGGCGGAGGCCCGCCACCGCGGCCGCGTGTGCAGCTACATAGGCTACAACGAGGAGCTGAGCCACCGCGTCTACGCCGGCGCGGACATGCTGCTGATGCCCAGCCGCTTTGAGCCTTGCGGCCTCTCCCAGATGATAGCGATGCGCTACGGCACGCTGCCCATAGTGCGCGAGACCGGCGGCCTCAAGGACACGGTCAAGCCCTACAACAAGTTCACCGGCGAGGGCAACGGCTTCTCCTTCGCCAACTACAACGCCCACGAGATGAAGGCCACCGTCGAGATGGCCTGCGAGGTCTACCGCAGCCAGCCCGAGGCCTGGGCGCAGCTGCAGCGCAACGCGATGAGCGAGGACTTCAGCTTTTCGCGCTCGGCCGAGGACTACGCGCGTCTCTATATAGACATGCTGTAAGGCGGTGCCTATGGGGGAGAAGAGAAAGACTACAGTTTATTTCGGCGGCACGGCCCACGAGCTGTGGACCGAGCGCGGCCTGGAGGTCACTTACTCCGGCCGCACCGCCGTCGTCGCCGCGGGCGAGGGCGCCTCGCTGCGCGCCGAAGCGCCTGAGCCGGAGCGCGCCGGCGATGTCAAGGCCGGGTAGAACGAGCTTGCGAGATTCCAGGAGCTGGCCATGCGGCTGAATTCCGGGGCGGTTTCGCCCCTCTCGGGGGCGTACTTCCGCGCCGCCGCGGAGGTTTCGCGCGCGCTGGAGGACTGCCCCGCCTGGCGGGAGCTGCCAGGCGCGTACTCGCGCGAGCTGGACGGCGGCGTGGACAGCATAGCCGCCGTGGAGCTGCTGCGCGCGCTGCTGGACGAGAAGCGCGCCGGCTGGGAAGAGGCCCTGGCCGTGGTCGCCGGCTGCTTCACGCTGCGCATCCCGCCCTCCCGGGCCGGCGCGCCCATACCCATCGAGGCGCTGCGCGCGCTGCAAATGCGCGACGCCGGGCTTGTCTGCACGGTCAACGACCGGCTCTGCTCCCGTATGTGGGACGCCTGGCCGGGCGACTGGCTGCGCATAGGCGAGAGCGCCGTGATACGCGACGAGGAGGCGGATTTCACCCTGCTCGCCGCGGTCCTTTCCTCGCACGTATACTGCACGAAGGAGGAGCTGGCCGGTCCGCTGCGCGCTCTGTACACGCTTGACCCGGCACGGTTTACGGAAATATGCTAGTATCCGAACACACCCCGCACATCACTCACGACCCGGCCCGGGAACGTTTTCACCGTCCTCTCGGCGCCGTTACGACCCTGTCCTGCCTGCGCCTGGCCTTCTCCGACGACCGCGCCGCGGTCAAGTCTGCCGAGCTGGTGCTCAACGGCGACGACGGCTATGAGCAGCGCTGGGATATGTCGCCCGAGGGCGGCGACTGGGCCGTGACCATCCAGGCCCCGGCGGAGCCTGCCGCGCTGTGGTACAGCTTCCGCCTCACCCTCGCGAACGGCGAGCTGTGGCTCTGCGCGGCCTACGGCGGCCGCTTCGGCCAGCTGATGAGCACCCGCGGCGAGGGCTTCCGCCTCACGGTGTACGAGCGCGGCTTTGAGACGCCGGAGTGGTTCCGGCGCAGCGTCATGTACCAGATCTTCCCCGACCGCTTCTCCCGCGACTCCAGCGGCACCGCGCGCCGCGGCGTGGAGCGGCACATAGCCATGGGCCGCCAGGTCAAGTACCACGAGGGCTGGGACGAGGACGTGGACTGGCAGCCGAACAGCACCGACGGCTTCTACTTCCCTCTGGACTTCTTCGGCGGCACCTTCCGCGGCATAGAGGAGAAGCTGGACTACATCAAGTCCCTGGGCGTCGGCGTCATCTACCTCAACCCCATAGTGGAGGCGCGCAGCAACCACCGCTACGACGCCGCCGACTATCTGCAGCCCGACCCGATACTCGGCACGCTCGAGGACTTCGAGCGGCTGTGCGCATCGGCGGGCGAGCGCGGGATACGCATCATGCTCGACGGCGTGTTCTCGCACACCGGCGCGGACAGCATCTACTTCAACCGCGACAACCACTACCGCTCCGACGGGGCGTACAACGCCGGCCGCCGTTCGCCGTACTACTCCTGGTACGACTTCCGCAAGTGGCCGGAGGACTACCGCTGCTGGTGGAATTTCCCCGACCTGCCCGAGGTCAACGAGCACGACCCCGGCTGGCAGCGGCTTGTCATCAGCGGCGGCGACAGCGTGGTCAAGACCTGGCTGCGCCGCGGCGCGGCGGGCTGGCGCCTGGACGTGGCCGACGAGCTGCCCGACGACGTGCTGGCCATGATAAGGCAGAGCGCCAAGGAGGAAAAGCCCGACGCCGTCATCCTCGGCGAGGTCTGGGAGGACGCGGTGACCAAGTTCAGCTACGGCTCGCGGCGCAAATACGCGCTGGGCAGCGCGCTGGACACCGTTATGAACTACCCCTTCCGCAGCGCGGTGCTGGACTTCCTGTGCTTCCGCAGCGACGCCTGGGCGCTCAAGGGCTTCCTGATAGGCCAGCGGCTGCACTACCCGCAGCCGATGTACTACGCGCTCATGAACCTGCTCTCCTCCCACGACGTGGAGCGCGCGCGCACCGCCCTCGCCACGAGGATAGACGCGCGCGGCCTCTCGCGCGAGCAGCAGGCGAGGTTCATCGTCAGCGACAGCCAGGACGAGCGCGGCGCGGTCATGCAGCGGCTGGCCGCCGCGCTGCAGTTCTCCGTGCCGGGCGTACCCTGCGTGTACTACGGCGACGAGGCGGGCATGAACGGTATGCTCGACCCCTTCAACCGCGGCCCCTTCGCCGAGGGGGCCAGGCCCCTGACGGACTGGTACGGCGAGCTGGGCCGCCTGCACGGGCGCATAGACGCGCTCAAATGCGGCGCGGTGGCCGTGCTCGCGCCGCAGGCCGACGTGCTGGCCGTGCTGCGCTGCGTCTCCGGCGGGCGCGACTGCTTCGGCTCCTCCGCCGAGGACGGCGTCACTGTCACGGCGGTCAACCGCTCGTGCGAGCCGCGCGAGGTCGTGCTCGACCTCTGGACGGACAACGCCGGCCTCAGCGGCGAGGAGCTGCTCGGGCTGAAGTCCATGGGGCTGCGCCGCGCGGCGTGCCTGCTCGGCGGCGGGAAGGAGCGCGAGGTCGAAAACGGCCTGCTGAAGCTCTCCCTGGCCCCCGAAAGCGCGTACATATACAAGCTGAGCTGAAAAGCGGCCCGCCGGTGCTCGCCGGCGGGCCTTTCGCGCCCCGGCTGTAAATAAATCAGCATCGAAAGCCGGCGAATTCCGGCCGGGCATTGCCGGCCTGAAGCGCTTCCGGCAGAGCGAACGCGCAAGAAGGACCAGTCCGCGGACTGGTCCTTCTTGCGCGCTGAGCGGAGCGCCGGCCCTAATCGCCCGGCTGAGAAGCGGCCGGGCGGGAGGCCCTATTCGGCCGCCGGGACCCCTCAAGCCTCGCTGAGCGTCGCGGCCATGACGGCCTTTATCGTGTGCAGGCGGTTCTCGGCCTCGTCGAAGACCACGCTCTGCGGCCCCTCGAAGACCTCGTCCGTGACCTCGAGGGCGTCGAGGCCGTACTTCTCGCCGACCTCTTTGCCTATCGTGGTCTTGAGGTCGTGGAAGGCGGGCAGGCAGTGCATGAATACGGCCCCGGGCTTGGCGAGGCTCATGGCCTTCGCGTTCACCTGATAGGGCAGCAGGGCCTCTATGCGTTCGCCCCAGGCCTCGGGGCTTTCGCCCATGCTGACCCAGATGTCCGTGTAGACGGCGTCGGCGTCCCGCAGCGCGGTCTCCGGCTCCGTCCAGAACTCCAGCACGGCCCCGCTCTCGGCGGCCAGCTCCTGGGCTATGTCCTGCAGCTTTTCGTCCGGGAAGAACTCCACCGGCGCGCAGGCGGCGAAATTGACGCCCAGCTTGGCGCAGCCTATCATGAGGGAGTTGCCCATATTGAAGCGCGCGTCGCCCATGTAGACCAGCTTCCTGCCCTTCAATTCGCCCAGGTGCTCGCGCAGCGTCAGCATATCGGCGAGGATCTGCGTGGGGTGGAACTCGTCCGTCAGCCCGTTCCAGACCGGCACGGAGGCGTACTCGGCCAGCTCCTCGACGATGTCCTGGCCGAAGCCTCGGTACTCTATGCCGTCGAACATACGCGAGAGCACGCGCGCCGTGTCGGCGATGGACTCCTTCCTGCCTATCTGCGAGCCGGAGGGGTCGAGGTAGACCGGGTGCATACCCAGGTCGTGCGCCGC
>CALWYT010000049.1 GCA_944385835.1 uncultured Oscillospiraceae bacterium
CGGCGGCGAGCTGCCCGTCGAGGTCGTGAACGGCCGGCCCGGGTACATCAACTTCATGGACGCGCTCAACTCCTGGCAGCTTGTCCGCGCGCTCAAGCGCGCCACCGGCAAGCCCTCCGCCGCGAGCTTCAAGCACGTCTCGCCCGCCGGCGCGGCCATCGCCGGGCCGCTCAGCGACGAGGACCGCCGCGCCTTCTTCGCCGAGGGCGAGCTTTCGCCCATCGCGACCGCCTACGCCCGCGCGCGCGGCGCCGACCGCCTGTGCTCCTACGGCGACTGGGCCGCGCTGAGCGACGTCTGCGACGCGGAGACGGCGCGCCTGCTCCTGCCCGAGGTCAGCGACGGCATAATCGCCCCGGGCTATACCGCCGAGGCGCTGGAGATACTGCGCCGGAAGCGCAAGGGGAACTACAACGTCGTGCGCATAGACCCGGACTATGAGCCTCAGCCCACCGAGCAGCGCGACATCTTCGGCATCCGCTTCGAGCAGGGCTATAACGCGCTGCCGATAACCCGCGAGTGCCTGGAAAACGTCGTCACCAGGAACAGGGAGCTGCCGGCCGGGGCGGCCGACGATCTGCTGCTCGCGCTCATAACGCTCAAGTACACGCAGTCGAACAGCGTCTGCTACGCCTGGGGCGGCCAGACCATCGGCGTCGGCGCGGGCCAGCAGAGCCGCGTACACTGCACCCGGCTCGCCGGCGACAAGGCCGACAACTGGCGCCTGCGCCGCCACCCCAGGGTGCTCGAGCTGGAGTTTGACCCCGGCCTCAAGAGGGCAGAGCGGGACAACGAGGTCGACCGCTTCATCCGCGAGGAGCTGACGGAAAACGAAAAGTGCGACTTCCTCGCCGAATTCACCGGCGTCTCGCTGGGCAGCGACGCCTTCTTCCCCTTTGGCGACAACATCGAGCGCGCGGCCCGGAGCGGCGTCAAATACGTCGCCCAGCCCGGCGGCAGCATCCGCGACGACAACGTCATAGAGACGGCGGACAAGTACGGCATGGTGATGTGCTTCACCGGGATAAGGCTGTTCCATCATTAAAGGCATTTTTCCGAGTGTATTGGGATACCGGCAAGGAATCCTCCTGAAAGGGGTATGGTTATGAAACTACTCGTCATTGGCTCCGGCGGGCGCGAGCACGCCATAGTGCGCGCGCTGAAGAAAAGCCCGCGCGCAAGCGAGATACACGTCCTGCCCGGCAACGGCGGCATAGCGGAGGACGCCATATGCGCCGAAGTGGCCGCCACCGACATAGACGGCGTCGTGGCCTACGCGAAGGAGCAGGGCATAGACTACGCCGTGGTAACGCCCGACGACCCGCTCTGCATGGGCATGGTGGACGCGCTGGCCGAAGCCGGCATCCCCGCCTTCGGCCCGGACAGGCGCGCCGCCGAGATAGAGGGCAGCAAGGTCTTTGCCAAGGGACTGATGAAGAAGTACGGCATCCCCACGGCGCGCTGCGAGGTCTTTGACGACGCGGAGGCCGCGCTCAAATACGTAGAGGGCTGCCCCATCCCCGTTGTGGTCAAGGCCGACGGCCTGGCGCTGGGCAAGGGCGTTGTCGTCGCCATGAGCAGGGATGAGGCCGCCGAGGCCGTCAAAAACGCCATGGTGGACCGCGCCTTCGGCGAGAGCGGCGCGAGGCTGGTCATAGAGGAGTACCTCAGCGGCCCGGAGATAAGCGTCCTGGCCTTCACCGACGGGAACGCAATCGCCCCCATGGTCAGCAGCATGGACCACAAGCGCGCGCTGGACGGCGACCGCGGCCTGAACACCGGCGGCATGGGCGCGATCGCGCCAAACCCCTACTACACGCCCGAGGTGGCCCGCGAGTGCATGGAGAGGATCTTCCTGCCCACGGTGCGCGCGATGAACGCCGAGGGCCGGCCCTTCCGAGGCTGCCTCTACTTCGGCCTGATGCTGACGGAGGACGGGCCAAAGGTGATAGAGTACAACTGCCGCTTCGGCGACCCGGAGACCCAGGCCGTGCTGCCGCTGCTGGAGACGGACCTGCTCGCCGTCATGGAGGCCGTCACCGCCGGCCGCCTCGCCGAGGTGGAGGTCAAGTGGTCGGATAAGTGCAGCTGCTGCCTGGTCCTGGCCAGCGGCGGCTACCCCAAGAGCTACAAAAAGGGCTGCGAGATACGCGGCCTTGCAGACGGACAGCTGCCCGGCGGCGAGGCGGAGGTGTTCCACGCCGGGACGAAGAGGCTGCCCGGCGGCGCGCTTGTCACGAACGGGGGCCGCGTCCTGGGCCTTTCCGTCACCGCGCCGGCGCTCGGCCAGGCCATAGAGGGGGCCTACGCCGCCGCGGAGAAGATCAGCTTCGAGGGCATGTATTACCGCCGCGACATAGGCGCGAGGGCGCTTGCGGCGCTGGAGGGCTGAGATGGTATACAGAGTCTATGTTGAAAAGCGCGCGCCCTACGGCGAGGAGGCCCGGAGGGCCATGGCCGAATTCTCCGCCCTGCCCGGGGCCGGGGGCATAGAGCGCGTGCGGCTGCTGAACCGCTACGACGTCGAGGGCCTGGACGAGGCGCTGTTCAGGAAATGCCTGCCCGTCGTGTTCGCGGAGCCGCAGGTGGACGAGCTGATGTTCGAGCTGCCGGAGGCCGACGCGGCCTTCGCCGTGGAGTACCTGCCCGGGCAGTTCGACCAGAGGGCGGACTCCTGCGCGGAGTGCATCCAGCTGGTCTCGCAGTCGGAGCGCCCGGCGGTCGCGAGCGCGAGGGTGTACCTGCTCTACGGCGAGCTGGCCGAGGGGACGCTGGAGGCGGTCAAGCGCAGCGTGATAAACCCGGTCGAGAGCCGCGAGGCCTCGCTGGAGCCGCGCGGGAGCCTGGCCGTCAGCTATCCGGAGCCGGCGGACGTCGCGCGCGTCGAGGGCTTTACGCAGCTTGACCGCGAGGGCCTTGAGCGGCTGATTGCGCGCATGGGCCTCGCCATGGACGCCGGAGACGCCGAGTTCTGCCGGGACTACTTCGCCAGGGAGGGCCGCGACCCCACGGTCACCGAGCTGCGCGTGCTGGACACCTACTGGTCCGATCACTGCCGCCACACCACCTTCGGCACGATAATCGACTCCGCCGAGATAGAGGACGCCGAGGTGAGCGGGAGCTACGCGAATTACCTGCGCGTCCGGCGCGAGCTGGGCAGGGAGAAGAGGCCGGTCACGCTCATGGACCTCGCCACGATAGGCGCGAAGTACTTAAAGCGCACGGGCCGGCTCCGCAAGCTCGACGAGAGCGAGGAGATAAACGCGTGCAGCGTACATATCACGGTGGACAACGGCGGCGTTGAGGAGCCGTGGCTGCTGATGTTCAAGAACGAGACGCACAACCACCCGACGGAGATAGAGCCGTTCGGCGGCGCGGCCACCTGCATAGGCGGCGCGATACGCGACCCGCTCTCCGGCCGGGCCTACGTCTACCAGGCGATGCGGATCACCGGCGCGGGCGACCCGACGGCGCCGCTGGAGGCCACGCTGCCCGGCAAGCTGCCGCAGCGCAGGCTCTGCACCGGCGCGGCGGCGGGCTACAGCTCCTACGGCAACCAGATAGGCCTCGCCACGGGCCTGGTCGATGAGATCTACCACCCCGGTTACGTGGCCAAGCGCCTGGAGATAGGCGCGGTGGTGGCCGCGGCGCCGGAGGCCAACGTCGTGCGCGCCCGCCCGGAGCCGGGCGACGTCGTCATCCTGCTGGGCGGCCGCACCGGCCGCGACGGCATCGGCGGCGCCACCGGCTCCAGCAAGGCCCACGACAGCCGCAGCCTCGCCGTCTGCGGCGCGGAGGTGCAGAAGGGCAACGCCCCCGTGGAGCGCAAGCTCCAGCGCCTTTTCAGGGACGGCGGCGTCACGCGCATGATAAAGCGCTGCAACGACTTCGGCGCGGGCGGCGTCTCCGTCGCGATAGGCGAGCTGGCGCCCGGCCTCGACATAGACCTAGACCGCGTCCGGCGCAAGTACGCCGGCTTGGACGGCACCGAGCTGGCCATCTCCGAAAGCCAGGAGCGCATGGCCGTCGTCGTCGCGGCGCGCGACGAGCGCGCCTTCCTGGACGCGGCCGCAGCCGAGAACCTGGAGGCCTACACCGTCGCCTCCGTCGCCGCCGAACCCAGGCTGCGCATGACCTGGCGCGGGCGGATAGTCTGCGACATAGACCGCGCCTTCCTCGACACGAACGGCGCGGAGAAGCACGCGCGCGTCAAGGTGGCCGCGATGGGCCTTGACGACGCCGCGCCCTCCGTCTCCGGCCCGCTTCAGGAGAAGCTGGAGGGGCTTATGTCCTCGCTGGACTGCTGCTCACGCCGCGGCCTGGCCGAGCGCTTCGACTCCACCATCGGCGCGGGGACGGTGCTCATGCCCTTCGGCGGCGCGTACCAGCTGACCCCGGCCCAGTGCATGGCCGCCAAGATACCCGTAGCCGGCGAGACCACGACCTGCTCGGCCATGAGCTGGGGCTTCGAGGCCGCCGTCAGCGAGCAGAACCCCTACCGCGGGGTCTATCTCGCCGTCGCGCAGAGCATCGCGCGCCTTGTGGCGGGCGGCTTCGGCGGCGGGGACGTGTACCTCAGCTTCCAGGAGTACTTCGAGCGGCTGCGCACCGCGCCCGAGCGCTGGGGCAAGCCCTTCGCCGCCCTGCTCGGCGCGCTGGACGCGCAGCTGGCCTTCGGCGCGGCGGCCATCGGCGGCAAGGACAGCATGTCCGGCAGCTTCGAGAGCCTCGACGTCCCGCCCACGCTTGTGAGCTTCGCCGTCACGGCCGGGCGCGTCTCCGACGCCGTCAGCCCGGAGTTCAAGCGCGCCGGCAGCCGCGTGGCCTATATGCGCGCCGACATCTTCGACGCCGCGGCCACAAAGGCGCTCTGGGAGCGGATAACCGCCCTGATGCGCGCCGGCAGCGTCCGCGCCGCCTGGGCCGTGGGCCGCGGCGGCATAGCCGAGGGCCTCGCCAAGATGTGCTTCGGCAACCGCCTGGGCTTCGCGCTCGACGCCGGCTTTGACGCGGCGCGCCTCTTCGGCTGGGACTTCGGCGGCTTCATCCTCGAGCTGGACCCCGCTTGCGCGGAGGGCGAGACCCTGGGCCGCGTGACGGAGGCCTACGCCTTTGCCGCCGCCGGGGAGAGCGCGGACATGGCCGCGGTGCAGGCCGCCTGGGAGGGGCGCCTCGAGGGCGTTTACCCGCACCTGAGCACGCCCGAACAGGCCGCCGAGCGCGTCGCTGCGCTCAGCTATGAGGCCGGGACCCGGCCCGCGCCCCTGACGCGCACGCCGCGGCCCCGCGCGCTCATCCCCGTGTTCCCCGGCACCAACTGCGAGTTCGACACCGCGAGGGCGCTGCGCCGCGCAGGGGCCGAGCCGGAGGTGCTGGTCATACGCAATCTGAGCAGCGAGGACGTCGCGGAGAGCGTGCGCCGCATGGCGGAGGCCATTGCGCGCTGCCAGATGCTGGTCATACCCGGCGGCTTCTCCGGCGGGGACGAGCCGGACGGCAGCGGCAAGCTGATAAACGCCTTCTTCCGCGCGCCGCGGCTGACCGACGCCGTCCATGAGCTGCTGTACGGGCGCGACGGCCTGGCGCTCGGCATCTGCAACGGCTTCCAGGCGCTCATCAAGCTCGGCCTGGTACCCTTCGGCCGCATAATCGAGACGGACGCGCTCTGCCCGACGCTGACGTACAACACCATCGGCCGCCACCAGAGCCGCCTTGTGCGCACGCGCGTGTGCTCCAATCTCAGCCCCTGGCTGAGCAGGTGCGCCGTGGGCGACATACACACCGTGGCCGTCTCGCACGGCGAGGGGCGCTTTGTCTGCCCGCCCGCCCTGCTGGAGAAGCTCGCGGCGAACGGCCAGATAGCCACGCAGTACGTCGGCCCCGACGGCGCGCCCAGCATGGACCTGCGCTACGGCCCCAACGGCTCCGACCTCGCCGTCGAGGGCATCACCAGCGCCGACGGGCGCGTGTTCGGCAAGATGGGCCACAGCGAGCGCGCCGGGGCGGGCCTCTACGCCAACGTGCCGGGCGACAGGTTCCAGCCCATCTTCGAAGGCGGCGTGGACTACTTCAAATAAACGGCCGCGGCCTCCGGGCCGCGCGCCCGGGGCCTCCCTGCGCGCAGGGGAAAGGCGGCGGACCCTACTGGGTCCGCCGCCTTTGAATTTCGGTATAAGTCCGCGCTCAGCCCGCGACGGCCGCCTGAAGCAGCTGATTTGCCACGGGGCCGGCGTTGGCCAGGCCGCCGCCCGCGTGCTCCACCAGCACGACGAAGGCGTAGGGGTGCTCGGCGTCGTTCAGGAAGCCGGTCATCCAGGCGTGGGAGGTGCCGTCGCCGACCTCGGCGGTGCCGGTCTTGGCGCTGACGTTGAGGCCGGGGAAGGTCCACTGGCCGCCGTATGCGCTCTGGACGTTGTTGTTCATCATCTCGCCTATGCGCGCGGCGGTGTCCGCATCCAGCAGCTCGCTCTCGCGGTCCAGGCTGCCGTGGCCGAGCAGGGTCGGCTCCGGCACGCTGCCGCCGTTGGCTATGGCGGCGACGTAGCGCAGCAGCGCGTAGGGTACGACGAGGTCGTTGTACTGCCCGACGCCGGACCACGCGAGGCCGATGGACCCGGCCTCGGCCTTGTCGAACTGGCCGGCGGTGACGGTCATGCCGTCGAGGCTGAGCTGCTCGGTGAAGCCCAGCTTCCGGGCGTACTCGGCGAGGGTGTCCGCGCCCAGCTCCACGGCGATGGCGCCGAAGGCGCAGTTGCAGGAGTTGGCGAGGGCCTGCTCTATGCTCTGGCTGCCGTGCGAGCCGGTGCAGTTCAGCTCCGCGCCGCCTACGACGCTCTGCCCCTCGCACCAGAACTTGCGCTCAAAGAGGTCGGGGATGTTCTCTATCGCCGCGGCGAGGGTGACCAGCTTGAACACGCTGCCCGGGACGAAGCCGGCGCTGAGGCACTTGTTGATATAGGTCCCCTCCGCGGGCGAGGCGCTGGGGTTTGCTGGGTCGTCGGCGGGGGTGGAGACCATGCAGAGTATCTCGCCGGTCGCGTAGTTCATCAGCATGACCGCGCCGCTGCGCCCGGCGAGGGCGTTGTAGGCGACGGTGTTGAGCCGGGACGAGAGCGTCAGCTGCAGGGTCTTGCCGCTGGAGCTGCCGCTTATGAAGCTGTAGCCCGTAAGCCGGTCGCGGAACTGCCTGAGCGCGCCGGTGCGCACGTTGCCCGTGGCGTCGCCTATCAGGTGGTAGCAGGCGAGCCGGGTCGTGCTGTCAGCGGCCCAGCTGACCCCGTCCTCCGTGGAGGAGTACAGCACCACGCCGTCCCGGTCGAGTATCGTCCCGCCGGGGGTGCCGCCGGAGAAATATGTGGCCCAGGCGCCGCCGTTGTCGGCCAGGCGCACCAGGTAGACCGCGAGGCCCGCGACCAGCAGCAGCGCTATGAGCAGGCTGGTCCAGGCGCGGTGAGTGACCTTTTTCATATGCCGCCCTCCTCTCCGGGGACGCCGCCGTAATCTTCCTCTTCCTCCTCGTACTCATCCTCCTCCTCGTACTCATCGCCGCCGTCCTCGGGGGTCTTGGGGTCGCGGCTGACGACAAAGCTGGCGTCGCGCCGCGTGTCCGTGGCCTTGACGAAGGCCAGCAGCATCCAGCAGGAGATGAGGCTTGTGCCGCCCTTGGAGACGAAGGGGAAGGTGACGCCCGTGAAGGGCAGGATGTCCAGCGAGCCGAAGACGTTCAGGCCCATCTGGATCATCATAAGGCTGACTGCGGCGCAGCCCGCTATAACGTAGAAGGTGGAGCGCCCGTGCGCTGCGTTGCGCACGGCGAAAAGCGCGAGGGCGATCACGGCGAACATGGCCAGCACGGCGACGATAAGGCCCAGCTCCTCGCTGAGCACGGCAAAGACCATGTCCGTGTCCGCGGCGGTGATGTTGACCAGGCCGCCCTCGCCCGCGCCGCGCCCGAACAGGCCGCCGGAGGCGGCGGCGCTCATGGCGTGGGTCTGCTGATAGCCGCTGTCCCAGACATCCTCCCAGGCGTGGCCCCAGGTCATGAAGCGCTGGGCCACATAGGGCTTGACGCTCAGCACCAGGAAGCCGGCCATGGCCGCGCCGCCGACGGCGAGGAACACCGTGGCGAAGCTGCCCGAGCGCATGAAGGCTATCACCAGGAAGGTGGTGAAGAAGATGAGCGCCGTGCCGAAGTCGCCCATGAGCGCCAGGGCGCAGACGCATATCGCGGAGAATACGATGAACACAAAGAGGTTGCGCCTGGCGAAAAGCCTGTCAAGCGTGGCCGCGCCGGTGTAGATGTAGAGAACCTTGACAAGCTCGCTGGGCTGCACGGTAAAGCCGCCGAAGTTGAGCCAGCTGCCAGCGCCGCCGCGCACCTCGCCAAGCACGACCGTCACGGCCAGGAGGCCCATCGCGGCGAGGGCCGCCAGCCAGCGCACGGCCTTGACGCGCCGCAGATCGCGCAGCCACCAGCCGAGGATGAAGAACAGCGCCACGCCTATGCACAGGAAGAGTACCTGGCGGAACATATCGTCCGGCGTGCTGGACGCGGCGACGGACATACCCAGCGTGCTCAAGAGGAAGGCGATCGTCTCCGGCTCGAAGCCCGAGCGGCGCACGCTGCGCATGACGAGATAGCAGAACCACTCCAGCACGATCAGCGCGAGGAAGGCCAGGCAGATGCTGACCAGATACTCCTCCTCCGCCGTGACGGTGAACTCCAGCGTCAAAAAGGCCTGGAACAGAGTAAGTATGAGCAGGGTCACGCCGGGGCCGACAAAGCGCCCGGGCGCGGTGCGCCTGCGCTCCAGCCACTCGCGCTCGTCGCGCGTCACGGCCTGGAACACCAGCTCCTCGCCGGCAAAGTCCAGCACGTCGCCGTCGCGGACGGGGTAGAGCAGCTCGGCCTCGTCGCCGTTCACGAAGGTGCCGCCGCGGCTGCGCAGGTCGCTGACGGTCCAGTAGCCGCTGCCGTCGCGCTGCAGCGAGGCGTGTACGCGCGAGACGCTCTGCGAGGAGAGCACCACGTCGCAGCTGCGCGAGCGGCCTATGATGCACTCCCAGTGGTTCACCGGCGTCCGAAGTCCGTTCGCGTCCACCAGGTACGCCCAGGTCTCCGGCTCATAGCGCTCGCGCAGCATACTGCGCAGGCAGCGGGCCAGCACCCACAGCATCAGCAGGGGCAGCAGATAGCGCGTCCCCGCAATCACATATCCGACAAGTTCGGCCGGCTCCGGCATCGCCGCGCCCCCTTTCCAGTACAAATTATCCGCGTTGTATCAGCCGCATGGCGGCATATTACGGCGCCCCGGCTGAGCCGGGCGCAGTAATGCGCCATATTTTTCGGTTGCCCCGCAAGGGGCGAGAAAAATGGCGGAGATCAGATTATAATAGCCGCATGGCGGCTATTATATCACGCGGCGCCTTGCTTGACAACAGGTTGACAACTCCGCCGCAGTCTACTAAAATGGTGTCATGCTGTATAAGACGAAATTTTGGGCAATATTGTTCGCGGCGATCTTCCTGCTGGGCCTGGGCCTTTTCCTGTGGCTGTGGAACTCCGGCGCGGCCGGGGACAGCGCGGTGGCGCGCGTCTGGCTGGACGGCGAGCTGGTGCGGGAGATAGACCTCAACAGCGTCGTCATCCCCTACGAGTTCGACGTTACGACCGAGCTGGGGACAAACCGCGTCCGCGTGGAGCGGGGAGGCATACAGGTCGTCAGCGCCGACTGCCCCGACCAGGTCTGCGTCCGCATGGGCGAGATAAGCGGCGCTTTCCAGACCATAGCCTGCGTGCCGCATAAGCTGGTCATAGACGTGCTTACGGAGGGCGGTGTATGAGCGCATCGAGACGCATCGCGCTGACGGCGGCGCTGTCCGCCGTGGCGCTGACCATATTCGTCGCCGAGGGGCAGATACCGCCAGTCGTGCCGTTCGCGGGCGTAAAGCTGGGCCTCGCCAATATCGTCACCCTGGTCGCAATGGTCGTGCTGGGCCGCCGCGAGGCCGGCGCGGTACTCGCCGTGCGCCTGGTGCTGGGCAGCGTGTTCGGCGGCGGCTTCTCCGCGCTGATGTTCTCGGCCGTGGGCGGGCTTTTCGCCTACATAGTGATGTGCCTGCTTGTGGGCGTGCTGCCTGAGAAGCTGCTCTGGGTGGTCAGCGTGCTGGCCGCGCTGGCGCACAACGCCGGGCAGCTGCTGGTGGCCGTGCTGGTGACCGGCACGCCGCAGATACTCGTCTACGCGCTCATACTCGCGGCCGCCGGGGTCGCGACGGGCGTGTTCACGGGCATAGCGAGTATGCTGCTTATCCGGGCGGTGCGCCGCTCCGGGCTGAGCAACAGATAATTTACGTATATCAAGGGGAAAAGGAGACATTGCAATGAAAAAAGCCAAACGCGCCCTCGCCCTCGCGGCGGCCCTTGTCCTGGCGCTGTCCCTCGCCGGCTGCGGCACGCTTATGACCGACAGCGTGAAGACCCTGGTGCAGGGCAACATGGACGAGCTGTACCTCGGCAAGTATGACGAGGCCTATCTCGAGCTGGTGGATTCCACCGCGGAGGAGTCCGAGCAGAACTATCTCGGCGGGCTGGAATACGAGGCCGAATACTTCGCGCAGTACTTCAACGTCGAGAACCTGACCGACGAGATCAAGGCCGAGATAGTGGAGCTGTACAAGGAGATCTACTCCCACTCCAAATATGAGGTCGGCGAGGCCAGCAAGGTGGACGAGACGACCTACGGCGTAAAGGTGACGATATACCCCCTCGACGTCATGCAGAAGGTCCTGGAGGAGAGCGACGCGGCAATAGAGGAGCTGAACGCCCAGTTCACCGAGGAGCAGCTGGCCACCGAAGAGGGCTACGCCGAGTACGACGCCGCCTGGGCCAGGATGTTCATCGGCCTCTGCCGCGAGAAGCTATCCGACGCCGGCTATCTGGAGCCGGAGGAGATCGTGGTGCAGGTGGTCCAGGACCCGGCCGACGGGCTGTGGACCATATCCGAAAACGATTTCCAGCGAGTGGACAGCTACATCATCGCCTACTGACGCCAGAGAGAAGCAGGCCGCCCCGGGGCCGAGGCCCCGGGGCGGCCTTCGCGTTTTCAGCCCACCGTGGGCGTAGCGCTGTCGGCGCGGGCGTAGGAGGAGAGCATGGCGGCGTAGTTGCTCTGGCACTCGGCGAAGTCGCGCCGTTTTATCGACTCATAGATGCAGAAGTGGATGTCGCGCCTGCGGTCCATGCGGAAGCGCTTCACCAGCTCCGGCAGCCACTTGCGGACGTTGCCCTCCAGGTAGGTGAAGAGCGGCTCGCGCGCCGCGGCGAAGGCGCAGACGTAGAAGGGGTTGTGGGCGAGGCGCACGACCTCCTCGTGAAAGGCGAGGTCCGCCTCCGTCACGCGCCTGCACCACTGGCCGTAGCCCAGGTCCTCGCTGTCCAGCCATATGTCGCGGTGTTCCTGGGCCAGGCGGCCCAGGACTTCGATCTCCTCGTCCGTCGCCCGCTCGCAGGCGAGACGGGCGCACTCCAGCTCGATGTGATTGCGGAACTCCGCCACGCTGCGCTCCGTGCCGTCGCCGGAGAAGAACTTGGAGCCGGTGTGCAGGTAGCCCACATAGTCGAACTCCACAACGCGCGTGCCGGAGCCGGGGCGGGTCTCCACGACGCCCAGGGCGTTGAGCTTTTGCAGCGCGACGCGGACGGTGAGCCGGTTGACGCCGTAGCTCTCCGCCAGCTCGTCCTCGCTTGGCAGCCGCTCGTCCACAGCCCAGACGCCGGCGCTTATCTTATCCATCAGGTCGGCGAACACCCTGTCCGCCGCAGTCGGTTTCCGTGCCTCTGCCTTGTCTGTCATGATAAACACCTCCCCGTGCGGCTTAGGCCGCTGTAGTACGTTAAAACCCTCTTTATACTAATATATCTTACGCAGGGCGGCATTTCAAGCGGGAAAGCGCCGGGTGCGGAAATGTTTATAATTTGCTTAAAATTGCCCGGGTATTATTTGCTATACTTACGGCGCGCGGTTGCAAAAGCCGCCGCCGGGCGTTATACTATAGCGGCGCGCAGAACTTTTCCGCCGCGCATACGTCTTTAAGCACGGGCCGGGGATACCGCCGCCCAAGGGAGATCGAGCCATGCCTAACGACGCGCCCCCCAGCGGGGCCAACAATCGGAAAAACATTATAAGGAAAAATATAAAGCGCTTTGTGCAGGGGATGCTGATTGGCCTGGGCGCGGTGCTGCCGGGCATATCCGGAGGCGTGCTCTGCGTCATATTCGGCATCTACCAGCCGGTGATGGAGCTGCTGAGCAGCCCCTTCAGGCGCTTCCGCACGCATATACCTAAGCTGATACCCGTGCTGCTGGGCGCGGGCGCGGGCTTCCTCGGCGTGGCCAAGCTGCTGGCCATACTGCTGACGCGCTACCCGGACCCCTCGGTCTGCGTCTTTGTGGGCCTGATAGCCGGGATGCTGCCCTCCCTGTTCAGGGAGGCGGGGGAGAAGGGGCGCAGCCGCGGCTCCTACGCGGCCATGGCGGCGGCCTTCGCCGTGGTGCTTGCGCTGCTGCTGGGCCTGGAGCGCCTCTCCGTGACCATAAGCCCCAGCTTCGGCTGGTATGTATTCTGCGGCTTCTGCCTGGCGCTGAGCGTCATCGCCCCGGGCATGAGCTTTTCCACGCTGCTGATGCCGCTGGGGCTGTACACGCCCTTTGTGGACGGCATAGGCCGGCTGGACTTCGCCGTGCTGCTGCCGGCGGGCCTGGGCGCCGTGGTCACGGTCATCTGCCTTGCCAAGGCGGTGAACTACCTCTTCAAGCGCTGGTATTCCTTCGCCTTCCACGCGATTATCGGCGTCGTGACCGCCGCCACGCTTGTGATTATCCCCTTCGGCGGCTTTGCGCAGTCCGCCGCCTCCGCCGCGGTGAACGCCGCCTGCCTCGCGGCCGGCGCGGCCGGGGCCGCGGCGCTCAGCCGCTTCAACGCGAGATACCAAACCTGAGGGCGAAAGCCGCCCGGGCCAGGCCCGGGCGGCTTTGCTATATCGTGCGCAGGAACTCCATCAGCTCTCCCCACAGCTCCACCAGGCGGAACCTGAACGTCACGCCCCGGGCCGGCTCGGTTATTATCCCGCGCGTGGGCGCGTCCAGCTGGCCGAAGGCCTCCTCCGCGCCGGAGCTGTCCAGGCAGAGCGGCGGGAAGACCACGCACCACCAGTTATGCCCCTCGCCCTCGCCCAGCGTGACGCGCAGGGACTGGTAGCGCCCCGCGGGCAGGGCGAAGCCCCCGTACTCCCGCGTGGGGTAGTACTCCTCGCCCAGCTCCACGGCGACCTCGCGCCCGCCGGCGGCGGAGCGCGCGGCGGCCTCTATGCCCTCCAGATGCCCGCCTATGACGGCCGCGGCGCCGTCCCGGCTGCCGGCGCCGCCGAGAAGCGGCGTTAAGTACTCCAGCACGGCGTCGCGCACCTCCAGCTTGACGGCCTGCTCGGCCGCCTCGTCGGAGCTGGCGACGACGTGCAGCCTTATCACCGCGTCCGACACCCTGGCCCCGGCGGCCTGCGCCCAGGCCCCCAGCAGCAGCGAGATGCTCAGCGCGGCCAGCAGGGCGATCTCGCCCTTGCGCAGCAGCCTTCCGCCATCCATCACAGCGCCTCCTATACCTGCTTTTGACGCTATGATGCCCGGCCCGGCCGCGCTTTAAACCGCCCAGCCTCAGCCCAGCGCGGAAAAGCCGCCGCTGGACAGCCGGATGATAAGCTCCGCTATCTCGGCGCTGGGCTTGACCATGTCCTCGTCCAGCCACTTGCGTATCACGCCCACGCTGCCTATGGCCACATAGGTGTAGATATACTCCGCGTCCTCCGCGCTGGTGGGGTTCAAGCTGCGCCAGTGGTCTATGAACTGCTTCTCCACCATGTGTACGACCTGGTTCTGGAAGCCGGTGTCGCCGGACTCGGACAGCAGTACGCGGCAGGCGTCGGCGTTTGCGCGGATATACTCGACGATCTCCGTAAGCGCCTCGCGCAGGTCGCCGCCCAGGGCCGCGATGGCCGGGCGCGTCTGGCGCGAGATGTCGTCTATCAGCTCGGCCTCTATCTTCTGCAGCAGGTCGCTCGGGTCGCTGTAATGCGCGTAGAAGGTCGCACGGTTGATGCCCGCCCGCTCGCAGATCTCCGTCACGGTTATCTTGGCCACGCTCTTCGTGCGCATAAGCTCCAGCAGGCTCTGGCGTATCATCATCTTGGTGTAGCGGACGCGCGCGTCCATCTTCTTGCCCGGCATGGCGAGGCCCCCCTTCGCGTGCAAAAGTAAATTTTCTGCGGATATTAAACAGATGCTTGCAATCCGTTTAAGATTTTGCAAAACAAAAGAAACTGTCTGTTGCTTTGTTTTCACTTCGAAAATATACTATAAAACTGTAAATAAGTCAACACAGCGTTGATTATCCTGCCGCGCGCGGCGCGGCTCGCGGGGATGGAGGGCTGCCTGTGGATTCGCTGATCAGGGGTATCATCAAGCACAAAAAGCTGGTGATAGCCGTATTTTTGCTGGCGATGCTGGCCAGCGCCGTGCTGCTGCTGGGCGTGAGCGTCAACTATGACCTCACGGACTACCTGCCCGAGGATTCGGAGAGCACGGTGGCGCTGGAGCTGATGTACGACGAGTTCGGCTCCGGCGTGCCGAACGCGCGCGTCATGGTGCCGGAGCTTACGCTGACGGAGGCCGCGGCGCTAAAGCGCGATATAGCGGCCGTGGAGGGCGTTTCCGGCGTCATGTGGCTTGACGACGTGGAGGACCTCTCCACGCCCGTGGAGCTGATGGACGAGGCCACCGTGCGCCAGTACTGGCGCGACGGCGCGGCGATGTACGACGTCACCATAGACGAGGGCATGGAGAGCGAGGCCGTCGCCGCGATATACGAGCTGACGGACGGCAAGGCCGCCGTCGGCGGCAACGCGGCCAGCACGGCCAGTATGCAGAACCTGGTCGTCAGCGAGGTGGTGGGCGCGGCCCTGGTGCTGGTGCCTATCATCATCCTGCTGCTCCTGCTCACCACGACCAGCTGGATCTCGCCCATACTCTTTCTGCTGACCATCGGCGTCGCGGTGCTGATAAACATGGGTACGAACGTGTTTTTCGGCGAGATAAGCTTCGTCACCCAGAGCGTCAGCCCCATAATGCAGCTGGCGGTCTCGCTGGACTACGCCATCTTCCTGCTCAACAGTTTCGGACGCCACCGCCAGGAGGTGCCGACAAGCGAGGAGGCCATGCGCCTGGCGATAAAGGAGAGCTTTTCGTCCATCGCGGCCAGCGCGGCGACCACGCTCTTCGGCTTCATGGCGCTGATGTTCATGCGCTTCGGCATAGGCTCCGACCTGGGCGTCAACCTGGTCAAGGGCATTGTGCTCAGCTACGTCTCCGTTATGGTATTCCTGCCGGCGCTCTCGCTCGCCTGCGTCAAGTGGCTGGACAAGAGCACGCACAAGCCGGTTATCCACCCGGGCAAGCGGCTGGGCAAGGTCTTTGTCGCCGTGCGAATCCCCGCGCTGATACTGGTGCTGCTGATGGTGCTGCCCTGCTATCTCGCGCAGACCCGCGCCGACTTCCTCTACGGCAACGGCGAGCCGGACACACGCACTGACTACGGCCGCGACACGGAGATAATCAACGAGACCTTCGGCGTGAGCAACAACCTTGTCATCCTTGTGCCGCGCGGCGACCCCGGCGCGGAGGCGCAGCTGGCCGGGGAGCTGGCGGACATAGACCACGTCACCAGCGTGCTCAGCTATGCCGGCACCGTCGGTGCCGTGCCGGAGGGCTTCCTCGACGAGAGCATCGTCTCGCAGTTCTACTCCGACAACTACGCCCGCATCATAATGTACACCGACACCGCCGAGGAGGGCGAGGAGGCCTTCGCCGTCGTGGAGCAGGTGCGCGCGGCGACGCAGAAGTACTACTCCGAGAGCTGGGTCTGCGGCCAGAGCGCCAACCTCTACGATATGCGCGACGTGGTCACGGCGGACTCCACGCTGGTCAACTGGATAGCGATAGGCTTCATCTTCCTGACGCTGCTGGTGACCTTCAAGAGCGTTACGCTGCCCTTTATACTGCTCTTCGTAATAGAGACGGCCATCTGGATAAACCTCGCCGTACCCTACTTCACGGATATGCCGCTGGTCTACATCGGCTACCTGGTCATCAACACGGTGCAGCTGGGCGCGACGATAGACTACGCGATACTCATGACCAACGGCTACATAGCCAACCGCCGGACCATGCCGAAGCGCGAGGCGGTGCAGAACACCCTGTCCACCAATTTCGAGAGCGTGCTGACCAGCGGGCTTATCCTCTCCGCCGCGGGCTTCTGCCTGGGCTTTGAAAGCTCGCTGGAGGTCGTCGCCGAGCTGGGCATACTGCTGGCGCGAGGCACGCTGCTGAGTATGGCGATGGTGGTGCTGGCGCTGCCGGCGCTGCTGATGATTTTCGACCCGCTTACGGCCAAGCTGACTTACAAGGCCGGATTCCTGAAAAAGACCGATAAGGAGGCCACCGATAAATGAAACGCAAACTCTCTTCCATGCTGGCCGTGTTCCTCTGCCTGGCGCTCTGCCTGGGCTTCGCCGGCTACGCCGACGCGGCGGAGGCCGCCGAAACCGACCCCGCCGCGACCGAATCCCCCGCGGCGGAGGAGGCCGTCCTGCCCGAGAGCGGGCCGGAGGAGGTCATATACGCGCGCCTGGACGCCTCCGGCGCGCCGCAGAGCGCCTATGCCGTCGTGGCGCTGACCCTCACCGAGGAGGGGACCGTCACGCACTACGGCGATTACAGCGCGGTGGAAAACCTCACAGACACCAGCCCGATAGAATACGCGGACGGCGAGGTCTCGCTCACCGCCCCCGCCGGGCGCTATTACTACCAGGGCGAGCTGGCGGACGCGGCCCTGCCCTGGGAGATCGAGATAAGCTACGCCCTCGACGGGCGCGAGATCTCCCCCGAGGAGCTGGGCGGCAGGTCCGGCTCGCTGGAGGTCTCCATCCACACCGCCGCCGTGGATGGCTCCGACGCCTATTTCACCGAGGGCTTCATGCTGCAAATCTCCGTCACGCTTGACGCGACGCTCTGCGAGGACATAGCGGCGCGCAACGGCACCGTCGCCAACGCGGGCAGCGACAAGACAATCACCTTCGTCGTCCTGCCCGGCGGCGAGGGCGACGTCGGCTTCACCGCCGAGGTCAGCGACTTCACCATGGGCGGCTTCACCATCGCCGCGGTGCCGTACTCCATGGAGAGCATGGTCGGCGATATGAGCGAGCTGGACGAGGTCACAGGCGGCGTGAGCGAGCTTACCGGCGCCATCAACCAGCTGACCAACGCCGCGCTGACGCTGCGCAACGGCGCGGACGAGCTGAACGCCAACGGCGGCAGCCTGACCTCCGCCAGCGACCAGATAGCCGGCGCGCTGAACGAGGTCGCCGCGGGCCTGCAGGACTTCGACATAGACGGCATGATGCCGGACATGAGCCAGCTCCAGCAGCTGCCCTCTGGCCTGAGCCAGATGGCCGCAGGTCTGAGCCAGATGGCGAGCACAATCCAGGGGATGATACCCGACACGTCCACTCTGCCGTCCCAGGATACAATTACGGGATACCTTGCTACTATAGGTGCGGCAATTTATGCGCTTGACGAAGACGATCCTACTGAAGCAGCGGTTAAAAGTAGCGCGCAGGACGCAATAACCCAGCTCGGAACCAGCCTGAGCCAGCTCACCGGACTGACAAGCATGGTCGGGCAAATGTCCGAGCTTGTCAACCAGCTCAACAGCATGTCCGGCATGCTTATGCAGATGGCGGGCAGCATTTCCTCCGGCCTGAGCGGCGTGGGCAGCATAGACACGAGCGCTATAACCGAGCTGCAGACCGGAATGGCGGAGCTCGCGGCGAACTACGCCACCTTCAACGAGGGGCTCAAGGCCTATACCGGCGGCGTGGATGAGCTCGCCGGGGGAATATCCGGCTTTGCCTCCGGCATGTACTCGCTCAACAGCGAGACGAGCGCCATCCCCGGAATGATAGACGAGATGCTGGGGACCGGCGAAGAGAGCGAGGAGAGCGGCCCGGTCAGCTTCCTTGACGGGCGCAACGAGGACACCGCGAGCGTGCAGTTCGTAATTTCCACCGACGGCGTCTCC
>CALWYT010000050.1 GCA_944385835.1 uncultured Oscillospiraceae bacterium
GCTTCAAGCGCAATGTCTGGATAAGCTGCGGCGTGAGCGCGGCGGTTTTAGCCGCGCTGGCCCTGCTCGACATCGGGCAGTTCATGATGTGGAGCATCGCGCTGCTGATAGCTGCGCTCTTCGTGCCATATTTCTTCTACGTGCGCGCAAACAGGCGTCTCGCCGCGCTCAAGAGGGCCGAGGGCTGGAGCGTACCCTATACCGGCGCGGTCGTCGTGGATTTGAAGGCCGCCGCCGAGCCTATGCCGGCGCTGAAGCGGCGCGCGTTCCTGCCGCCGGTAATCATCGCGCTCGTCCCGCTCATAATTGCGCTCTTCTCCGGCGACGAGGGGACGCGCTTGGGCGCGGTGACGATGTTCGGCGTGACGGCCTTCATCGGCCTCATGTGCATGCTACTCTACCCGCTCATACTCCGCCAGCGCGGCGACGTCGCGGGGCCGGACAGCGACAAGAACGCCGCCCTCACGCGCGTGCGGCGCTACAACTGGGGCAAGATGCTGCTCATAACCAGCTACCTCACGGCGATTTTCATGCTGGGCTACTGGCTCCTGCAGGACAGCGCGCTCTGGACGCTGGCGCTGACGGTGGCGTATATGGCCGCGCTGATTGGCTTCTGCCTGGCGACCGAGTTCTCCGTCCGCCGCGTGCAGGAGCGGCTCACCCGCGACGAGCCGGGCTATGTGGACGAGGACGACCTCTGGATCTGGGGCATGTTCTACAACAACCCCAACGACCGCCACCTCTTCATCAACGACCGCACCGGCTCCGGCATGGGCGTGAACATAGGCCGCCCGGCGGGCAAGGCCTTCATGGCCGTCACCGCCGCTCTGCTTGTGGGCCTCATCGTGGTCTGCGTCGCGCTCGCCCTGGGCTTCTCCTCGCCCTTCGAGGCGGACATCGAGGGCGGTACGCTCTATTTCAGCCACGGCATGGAGAAGTACGAGATAGCGCTCGCGGATATTACGGAGCTGGAGCTGATATACGACCTGCCGCGCGCCCGCCGTATCGCCGGTACGGGCCTGCCCAACCTCGTCGAGGGCCGCTTCGCCGTCGAGGGCTACGAGAACGCCCGCATAAGCCTCAACCCCGAGCAGCCGCCGTATATCGTCGTGCAAACGGTTGACATAACTCGCATATTCGCGCTCAATACGCCGCAGGAGACGGCGGAATTCTACGAGACACTGAAGGAGGCGCTATCATGCTGCGAATAGAGCACCTGACCAAGACCTACGGCGGCAAGCGCGCCGTGGACGACCTCTCGCTGCACATAGAGCCGGGCCAGATTTACGGCTTCATCGGCCACAACGGCGCGGGCAAGACCACGACGATCAAGGCCTGCTGCGGCATATTGAAGTTCGACTCCGGCGAGATCTGCATTGACGGGCGCAGCGTGAAGGCCGAGCCGCTGGAGTGCAAGCGCGTGCTGGCCTATATCCCGGACAACCCGGATATGTACGACTTCATGACCGGCGCGGCCTATCTCAACTTCATCTGCGACGTCTTTGCCGTGCCGCAGGCCGAGCGGCGCGAGAGGATACGCCGCTACGCCGGGCTGTTCGAGCTGACGGACGACCTCGGCTCGCCGGTCAGCTCCTACTCCCACGGCATGAAGCAGAAGCTGGCGGTGATCTCCGCCCTGGTCCACGCCCCCAAGCTCATAATAATGGACGAGCCGTTCGTCGGCCTCGACCCCGTGGCGTCGCACAAGCTCAAGGGCCTGATGCGCGAGCACTGCGACGCAGGCGGCGCGATATTCTTCTCCACGCACGTCCTCGAGGTCGCGGAAAAGCTCTGCGACATGGTGGCCATCATCAAATCCGGCCGGCTCATCCGGGCCGGGACGATGGACGAGGTGCGCGGCGACGACTCGCTCGAGGACGTGTTCCTCGAGCTGGAGGAGGGCTGAATATGTTTGCCGCGCTACTCCGGGTCCAGGTTTCAAGCGTCCTGGCCTCCATCGGCAGCTCCATGCGCCGTAAGAGCGGCGGACTGGACCGCAGCGGCGTGTATTTCCTTGTCGGCTTCATGGCGCTGCTGTTCCTCTTCATCTTCGGCTGGACCTTCTCCGCGCTGGCGGAGCCGTTCTACGCCGCCGGGCTGGGCTGGTTCTACTTCGCGCTGGCCCTGCTGTGCTCCTTTGCGCTGGGCTTTATAGGCAGCGTGTTCACGGCGCAGAACCAGCTTTTCGCCGCGCGGGACAACGAGCTGCTGCTGGCCATGCCCATCCCGCCGAGGCTGATCCTCGGCTCGCGTATGGCCATGCTGCTGGTCATGAACTACGCCCTGCAGGCCGCCGTACTGCTGCCCGCCGGGCTGATCTGGCTCATAAAGGCGCAGTGGTCCCTCGCCGGGGCGGCGGCCTTCTGCCTGGGCGCGCTCTTCATGCCCCTGCTGACGCTGTGCCTCACCTGCCTTGCGGCCTGGCTGCTCGCCCTGCTCACCTCGCGCCTGCGCAACAAGAGCCTCGTCACCACGGCCTGCTATATAATTTTCCTCTGCGCGTACTTCTACTTCTATTTCCGTTTCCAGAACCTGCTCAGCGTCCTGGTGGAGAACGGCGCGCAGCTGGCCGGCGGCCTCAAGGCGGTCTATCCCGTCTACGCCTTCGGCGTCGCGGCCGCACAGGGCGACCCGGCCTGCCTGCTCGGCTTCCTCGCCTGCTGCGCGCTGCCCTTCGCCGCGGTCTACGCCCTCATCTCCCGCAGCTTCACCTCCATCGCCACACGCCGCGCCGCGGCCAGGCGCGCCGCCTTCCGCGAGGGCAGGCTGCGCAGCGCCGGCGTAGGCGCCGCGCTGTTTAAGAAGGAGCTGGCCCGCTTCGGCGCGAACGGCATGTACATCCTCAACGCCTCCACGGGCGCGATAATGACGCTCATAGGCGCCGCCGCGCTGGTGATATACCGCGGCTCGCTCGCGGCCTTCCTGGGCCTGCTGCCGGAGGGTACGGCCGCGGCGCTGGCGTGCCTCGCGCTGTGCTTCCTCGCGGCGATGAACCTCATCACCGCGCCCAGCATCTCCCTGGAGGGCAAGACGCTCTGGCTGCTCAAAAGCCTGCCCGTCCCGGCGCACAGGCTGCTGTTTGCCAAGGCCGCGCTGCACATGGCGGTCGCGGCGCCGCCCTCGCTCATAGGCTCTGTGGTCTGCTGCGCGTGCCTGCCCCTCAGCGCGCCCGAGGCCGCCGCGGTCGTGCTGCTGCCCGCGCTGATGAACCTGTTCGGCGCGCTTCTCGGCCTGAGCGTCAACCTGCGCTGGCCGAAGTTCGACTACATCAACGAGACGGCCGTGATAAAGAACAGCGCCAGCGTGGCGATAACCATGTTCGCCTCCTGGGCCGTGCTGGCCGCCCCCGCGATACTCTACGGCGCGGCGCTCCACCGAGTGATGCCTGCGTACCTGTTCCTGCTGGTCTGCGCCGCGGCCCTCGCCGCCGCCTGCGCGGCCCTCGCCTCCGGCCTGCGCCGCCGCGGCGGCGAGCTGCTCCTGGAGCTGTAACGCCCCCCTGCGCGCGCCCCGGCCCTCGCGCCGCCCGCCCCCGTGCGCAAAAAATGACCAGTCCGCGGACTGGTCATTTCCTTTTTTGCGCCGTTTCACGCTGCGGGAGGCGCGCGGCCTCCGGCCTTCAGATGGACTTCAGCAGCTCCCTCTGCTGGGCGGCGCTTATGCGGCCGTTTTCGTAGTAGTCCTCGATGAGCGCGGCCTTGTTCTCATACGTAAGCCCCGGGATGCGCCGCAGCTGGTCGCGCAGCAGCTCGTAGTCGTCCGCGCCGCCTTCCTCTCCGCCGCCGTCCTCTCCTCCGCCGGCTTTGCCCTTGGCGGAACGGCCGGCGCCGCCGGCGGCCCGCTCCGGCTCCGCGGCTATGGGCTGGCCGGACAGGGTCAGGCCCCAGGCCGCGAGAAGCTCCTCAGAGTAGGCGCGGTAGCTCTGCTCCACGCGCACAGCCTCGTCGTACAGGGCCTCGGCCCGCTCCAGCTCGCTGGAGGCTATGGCCTCTGCCACTGCCGCTCGTTATCCGCTCTCGTCCTCAGCGCGGCGCAGCTCCAGGTCGGACAGCTCCGCGGCCTGCTCGCGGCTGAGCGCGCCCATGACGCCCTGCTCGGCCACGGCCAGGCTCAGCCGGGCCTGTCCGGCCGCGCCGGTGTTCAGGCCGGAGGCGGCGAACTGCTCGTTGACGCTCTGCCTTGCGAGCGCGGCGTCCGAAGCCGCCGCGTTCCGCGCGGCCCTGTAAGTCTCGGGTATCTCCGCCTCCGCGCGGTCAAAGGCCGCCGTCTCGCGCTCGTACTCCCTCTCCAGCGCGGATACGGCCAGCTCCCGCGCCGCGTCGTACAGCTCGTTTATGTAGCCGGAGCGGTCCTCCGCCCCATAGTAGCCCAGCGGCCGGCCCAGCTCGCTGGTATACACCGCCGTCTGGCTGTAGGGCAGCCGCTCGCCGCTTATCTTGGCGTTGCGCTGCGCCTCGTATTGCGCGAGCAGCCGCCTGTCGGCGTTGACGCCCTTCGCCGCCTCCCGGGCTATCAGCGCGGAATAATCCACGCTCCTGTCATAAGCCGCCATGCCGTTTACCTCCTAACTCCAAAAGGCTTATCCTCGTCTCCTGTCCGTGCAGCTCCTCGCGCAGCCGGGAGATGCCGCCCTCCAGCCGCGCGTGTCCGGCGGAGTTCGCCCGCTCGAACGCGGCCAGCTTGTCCGTCAGCTCCTCCACAAGCACAGCCAGGCGCGTCATGGTCGTGTTCAGCTTCAGCATGGGGCCGGCGAGCGCGGTGGCGAGGGCCACCAGCGCCGCCAGCACGCCCACGACGCCCCACTCTGTCACCTGAGCGCGCCCCCGCCCGGCTCGCTGTAGCCGAGGGCCCGCTCGCTGTCGCCCAGGCCCTCGGTGGTCGGGTCGGCAACCACGCCCAGCAGGGCGAGGACGGCGAAGAGCGCGTTCACCAGGTCCAGCAGCCTTTCGCCCAGGCCGTCAAGCTCCAGCTCGAAGCCCAGCAGCGCGGCCGCCGCCTGTATGAGCAGCAGCGCCGCCGGCACAAAGCTGAGCCAGAAGCTGCGGTTTTTCAGTCGTATAAGCCAGTTTATCATTTGTTCCCCTCCATTCTGTACAGCATCACCCAGACCTCCTGCCGCGTGGCCGCGGCCTGGGGGCTGCTCCCGTCGGATATGCCCCGCGCCATGACCCACTCGCGCGCCCTCTCCGCCTCGGAGGCGTAGCCGCCGTGTTCCTCCTCCTCCGGGGCTATCAGCGCGGGATAGTCCTTATACGCCGCGTTCAGGTCCACCCTGCCGCTTATGCCGGCCACGCTGCCGCCGGAGCTGTACTGCCACATCCCCCCGGACTGCGCCGGCTCCACTGCCGGGTCGGGGTCCTTGGGCCAGCGCGCCAGCCAGATGTCAAACTCCTTCGGTATCCCCTCGTCGAAGTAGGCCGCAAGGTAGTTGGGGTTGGCGTACACCATCGGGTAATAGCCCAGCGCCTTCGCCTCGTTGCAGAAGGCCCGCGCGAGGCCGGAGGCCAGCTCCTTGGTGACGGCCACGCCCTTTTCCGCGGCGTAGTCGGCGCTGTCGTATTCGAAGTCATAGGCCATCGGGTAGCTGAGGCGGTACTTGGCCGCGGCCTGCGCGCAGAAGCGCGCCTCCTGCGCGGCCATCTCCGGCGTCAGCGCATAGCTGAACCAGTAGACGCCGAAGGGTATGCCCAGCCGCTCGCACTCCGCCGCGTTGCGCTCGAACTGCGCGTCGGGATTCCCCTGCCCGTAGCCGGCGCGGAGCATGGCGAACTCCACGCCGCCGGCCTTGACCTTCTCCCAGTCGATTGTCCCCTGCCATTTGGAGACGTCTATGCCCTTCCTGTACATTTTCCTTCCTTGCCGCGCTGAGGCGGCCCAGTCCAGCTTATGCCGCGCCGCGGCGGCGCGGCACTCACATGCTCATGATGAGGTACACCAGCTGGTCGATGGCGTCCTGCACGTTGTCCGCGGTCAGGCCGCTCTCCTCCGGGTCGAAGCCTATCGCCGAGGCCGGCATGGCGCCCTGGCTGCCATAGACGGTGCTGCCGCCGCCGGTGTCCAGTATGGTCACGCTGGCCGTCAGCGCCTCGCCGCTGCAAGCAAAGACCGCCGCCGAGGCCGTTATGGTCATGGCCGGGAGCAGCATATCCTGCCATACGCAGAAGACCGCGCGCCCCGCCTGGAGCGCGGCGTAGATCTCCGCGCAGCTGCGGTCCGCGCTCATGTCCTGCCCGCTCCCGCTCACGTTCACGTACAGCGCGCCGCCGCCGGAGGCGCTTATCGTCAGGGTGGAGCCGGACTGCTCCAGCTCTATGTTCTCACCCGCGCTTATCGTCAGGGCGTTGACGCCGTTTATGGTGGCGTCGGCCCCGGGCGAGCCGTCCGCCCCGTCGGCCCCGGCGGGGCCGCGTATGTTCGCGCCCGCGGCTGCGGCCATGCCTTCCCTGCTCGGCGTCCAGCTGAGGTTGCCCGCCGCGTCCACGGCCGGGCTGTAGTAGCCGCCGTCCTCGCCGTCGGCCCCGGGCGAGCCGTCCGCCCCCGGCGCGCCCTGCAGCTTCCCGCCGTTCACCCAGCCGGCCTCTCCGCCGCTTACGGTCCAGGTGTATATGTCGTAGGGCGCGGCCTCGCCGACATAGTAGTTGTCGCCTATCTCCGGCGCGGCGACGGCGGCGGCGAGGTCCCCGGCGCTGTCGTAGCGGCCGAGTATCTCGAGGCCGGAGCCGGTGTCGCCCTTGTCGCCTTTATCGCCCTTGTCCCCCTTGTCGCCCTTCTCCCCGGCTATGCTCACGCTCTCCGGGTTGGGCAGGCCGGCGTCGTTCGTCCAGCTCAGCACGCCGTCCGTCACGCTGGGGACGTACACCGCCCCCGGCTCGCCGCGAGGCCCCTGCAGCAGCCGCGCCTCGGGCGTATCGGCCTCGAGCGCGCCCGGCGAGCGCAGCTCCACGCTCAGCGCGTCCGTCACAGCACCACCTCCGAGCTGGCGTCCGCCACGGCGATGGATTCCATGCGCTGCACGCCCAGCACGTCGCCGCCGACGAATTTGACGCGGATGTCCAGCGTCACGGCGCCGTTCGCCGGGAAGGCGAAGGTCTCGCTCTGCGTCAGCGGCAGGTAGAAGCAGCCGTCCGCGGAGTTGTACTGCGCGTCGCCGGGGAAGAGCTTGCGCAGCCCGTTCCCGAAGGTGAACTCCACCTCCGCGACGCTGTCCGGGTCCACCGGCTCGCCGTTGAGGCGCAGCAGAACGGGCAGGCTGTACGCGTCGCCCTGTTTAATTCGTATTGCCACAGCTTCCCTCCTTATCTCACGTAACCCGTCCCCCGCACCCGTATGTCCACGGATACGACGGTGGCCGTCGTGTCCGCGCTGTTGTTGGCGAGGATGAGGTTATAATAGGTGAACTTCTTGGCCTTGAGCTTGATGCGGTTCATCTCCGGCACGCGGGCGGCGTCGCCGGTGGAAAAACTGTACTCCGCGAAGTCGCTCTTGCGGTCGGTCCTGGCCGTGACGGCCAGGTAGCCGTGGTCGTCGGGCCTTATTCCCACCCACAGCATGGCCGAGTACTTCCGCTGGAAGTCCGCGGCGAAGGGCATGGAGCCGCTCTCCCAGTAGGCGTCTATGGCCTCGCCGTTGTCGGAGAGGTAGTCGGTGGAGAAGTGCCTGAGGTACCCGTCCGCCGTGCCGAAGTACAGCTCGTCCTTGTAGTTTATCAGGCAGCGCGCGGCGAAGTTGGTGTAGACGTACCAGGCGTCTGCGTCTATGCCGTGTACCAGGGCCGTGCCGTCGGAGCCTATGACGTAGTACTCGTGCGCGTACTTGTCGTAAAAGGTCTTGGCCGTGGCCAGGTCGAAGCTGCGTATCGTCTCATCCACGCGCTGCGAGACGCGCTCTGCGTTGCGCTCGTCCCCGCCGAGGTCGCCGGAGGCGGAGGCCTTCCACTCCGCCACGCTGCGCCCGTCCAGCGTGCGCGGCCGGTTCTCCACCAGCACCGCCTGCCCCGGCGCGCAGCAGCCCACGGAGCGGTTCACGGGCGCGACGTAGAAGCCCGCCGTCACCGTCCCGTCCGCAAGCGTGATCGCCGAGTAGCCCAGCACCCAGGCGGAATCCAGCTTGAAGGCCAGCAGCCTGTCGTAGTGGCGTATCATCGCCGTCAGCGGCGAGTTCGCGTCGCCCACGTGCGCCGCGTTGAGGTCGGGGAAGTAGTCCGCCCTCGGCTCGCCGTCGAAGTCCAGGCCGGAGTACAGCGCGCGGTTCGTGCCGTCGCCGTAGATAAACACCCTCGTGTCCTGCGCGCCGTTGTACAGCTCGGCGTAGCGCATGGCCAGCACCTCGCCGCGCGCATTGGCCGCGGCGGTGTAGCCTATCTCTATGCTGTTCGTCCCCTCGGCGGGCGCGGGCGCTATGCTCACCGTCCCGGCCGTGAGGTCGACGTCGTACGCTCCGATGTCCGCGCCGGTCGCCGTATAGCGGACGTAGTCCACGCTCGAGAGGCCCTGTTCCGGCAGACGGAAGAGCGTCGCCTCGCCGTTGGGCGACACGCGCACGCGCCTCGCGCCCGTGAGCTTGTTCACCTGCTCCAGGGCCGTACCGCCGCCCTCGGGCGGCACGCTCACGGCCACCAGCGGCCTGTAGCCGCCCACGTCTGTCAGCGCCGTGCCGTCCCAGACCTTGTACTCGCTGCCGTTCAGCAGGTACAGCCTGTCCTGGAAGCCGAACATATGCACGTCCTCCGAGGTGTCCACCGCGCCGCAGGAGGTCTTGCTCCACTCCCCGCCGTCCGAGCGCGTCAGCTGCCAGAGATAGCCGTTGCAGGCCGCGCAGAGCACCTCCTCCCCCGCGACGAAGCCGCTCCACAGCCCGCGCACCACGGTGTCCGTGGCGTTGGCCGTCGCCGTAACCGGCGCGAAGCGCCACTCGAAGTGGTCCGCGCTCTGGCTGGCCAGCTCGCACGCGCCCTGGCAGCCCAGCTGGCAGCCGCTCTGGCAGCCCAGCTCGCAGCCGGACTGGCACGCGCCCTCGCAGCCGCTCTGGCAGCCGGCCTCGCAGCCCTGGCAGTAGTCCTCGCAGAAGGTCTCGCAGCCCTCGCAGCTCTGGCAGGCCGCGCCCTGGCAGCTCTGGCACACGGCCTCGCAGCCGCTCTCACAAAGGCCCTCGCAGCTCTGGCAGGCCGCCTCGCAGAGGCCCTCGCAGCCGCCGCCCGGCGTGTAGCTCACGGCCATGGGGTAGCTGCTCGCGGCGTAGAAGTCCGCGTAGGCCGCGGCGCTGGTGATGTACACGTAGTACGTCCCCGCC
The DNA here is from genome assembly GCA_944385835.1 of uncultured Oscillospiraceae bacterium. GTDB lineage: Bacteria > Bacillota > Clostridia > Oscillospirales > Oscillospiraceae > Scatomorpha. The sequence goes on from CALWYT010000050.1 coordinate 9,289, forward strand.
GGGAAGGAGCCGGAAAAGCTGAAGCTGGCCGAGCCGTTCGCCGCCGGCGCGGAGAAGGCCGCGTCCATGGCCACCGCCGCCGGCGTGGGGTTGACAAGCTCGCTCGTGCGTATCTCGGCGTACATCGTCCCCGCCGCCAGGCGCCGGTAGGCCGTGACGCCCACCGTGATGTTGGCGGCCGACTGCCCCAGCGTGAAGCGCAGCGCGCCGACGTAGCCCGTCGCGCCGCAGCTTATCGTGTTGCGCGAGGCCCACTCCGCGCCGTTGAGGGGTGAGCCGTTGCGCCAGTTTTTAAACCCGCTTATGCTTACCGACGGCATTTTTCCGCCTCCCTTATCCATTTCGCCCATTTCAGCAGCTCGCGCCGCCACCAGCAGTAGACCTCCGGCGGCTCGCCCAGCCGCCCGGTCGCCAGGAAGTTGTTCGCGGCGCAGCCGCCGTCGCAGATGCGGTCAAGCTCGCAGTGCGCGCAGCGCTCCGTCCCGGCGGGCAGGGCGTCGAAGCTCTCCATCAGCGCGCGCCGCCGGCCGTTGTCCGCGCCCGAGTAGATGGAGCCGATATAGAAGGGGCTGTCCTCCCCGCCGCTGCTGGTCAGCTCCTGGCAGGCGTAAAGCCCGCCGTCCGGGTGTACCGCCGCCCAGCGCGACGCGCCGAGGCCGCACTTCCCGGCGGCGCGGCAGCGCGGGCTGGAGCGGTAGGCGCCCCGCCGCTCGGCCTCCTCCAGCTCGTCCAGCTGCGCTTCGGCCCTCTCCAGCTCCGTAAAGCGTATGGGCCGGCCCCCGGCCGCCCGGCTCTCCGCATAGTGCCGCGCATAGCGCCCCAGCCCGGCGGAGAGGGCCTCCCGCGCGGCGACGTCCCATGGCTCAAAGACGTTCGGCGTGATGAAAAAGCTGCGGAAGCCCTGTGCCTCGGCCCACAGCGCGCCCTCGAAGCTGCGGTCGCAGCTGGCCGGTATGGCGGTCATGCGGAAGGTGGCCGCCGGCCAGGCAGCGAGGACCAGCGGCACAATGGGGCGCAGCAGCTCGAAGCTGCCCCCGCCCCCGGCCAGGGGGCGGTTGTAGTCCTGCACCTCCTTCGCGCCGTCCATGGACAGCAGCAGCCCAAAGCCGTGCCGGCGCATGAAGCGTATGTTCTCCTCCGTGAGCAGCGTGCCGTTGGTCGTTATGGAGAAGCGGCAGCGCTCGCCCAGCTCGCCGTGTACCCACTCCGCCAGAGGCCTTATCACCCGCTCGAACTCCAGCATCGGCTCGCCGCCGAAGAAGTTTATCTCCGGCGTCACGCCCCCGGCGGCGTGCGCGTTGTCTATCAGGAAGCGCGCCGCGTCCTTCGCCGTCTGCAGGCTCATTCGCCGCGGCTCCTTCTGCACAAAGCAGTAGCGGCAGCGCAGGTTGCACTCGTGCGTCGTCACCAGCATGGCCGCGCTTATCTTCGCAAGCTCCCTCATAGCCTCGACCTCTCCACGCCCTCGAAGCGGTAGATTTTGCCCGCCGCGTCGCGGTAGTACCAGCCCTCGTACTCGTCCGCCTCCGCCTCGCCGACTATCTCCGGCGTCCCGGTCAGGCTCAGCGCGCCCATGCTGTCCGCGCTGACGCCCGGGTACATCACCAGGTGCAGCCCGCTTGCGCCGTCCTCGGTGTACAGCACGGCCGCCGCGTCCTCGTCCACGGAGACGCTGTAGCTGTTCAGCAGCCCCGCCACGTTGGCGCTCCCGCCGCGCTTTTGCAGCGCGCCGCCGGCCGTGACCTTGAAGTTGCGCATCACGGCGGCCTCGCCCATCTCCAGCGAAGCCTCGCCCTCCAGCGCCTCGTTCACTCCGCGCCAGCGCTTTATCTGGTACACCGACTCGGCTACGTTGGTCCTAACCCTCGCCATGTCTCCCCCTTTCCCCCGCCCGGGACGGCCCTGCGCCCCGGGCGGGCGCGCGCTCACCACGCGCCGAATTCGCCGTACTCTATCCCCCCGTACAGGTTCTCTATCTCCTCGTACCTCGCCTGCACGCGCGAGATGTAGTACGCGCGCAGCTCCTCGTACCTCTGCTCGTAAAAGCTCGCGGCCGAGGGGTTCTCGTCCACCAGCAGGTTCGCCGCAAGCCCGTAGGGCAGCGCGGCCAGCGCCCAGCTGGCGTCCCCGGCGGGGATCTGGTCCTCCATGCCCTCCACGGGCAGCCAGTCCCCGCGCTCGCCGGTGAGTATGCGCAGCTCCCCGGAGAGCATGTTGATGATCGCCGGCGTCCGCCTCGCGTACTCCTCCGTGTCGGAGCTGAGCGCCTCGCCGGAGAGGCCCAGCTCGTCCATCAGACCCATCGCCGCGGCGAACACATCCTCTACATATGCCATATGCGCCTCCCGTACCCTCCCGCAGCCGCCCAGGTCATGGTTCCCCGGCGGCTCAGGCGGCGGCCTTCTCGACCACGCCGCTGGGATACAGCTCGTCCGTGTAGGCGTAGGCGCGCAGCACCTGTCCGGTAGTTATGTTAACCGTCCCGCCCGAGGCCACAAGCTCGCGGCTGGCGCTGTAGCGCGGGTCGCTGCCGTCCACGGTGTAGTAGATGGTCGCGCCCTCGGCCGTGACGGTGACGGCGTTGCCGCTGCCGCCGAGGGTCGGGGCGGCCTGGACGGAGTCGCTCGCGCAGTAGACGTAGACGCCGTCGCACTTCTCGGCGAGGACGCCGGCCCAGTAGCGCACGCGGCCCTCTATCACGTTGCCGTCTATGCCCAGGGGGTCCTTCTGTATCTTGTACTTGGCCAGCTTCTGCACAAAGGGGCAGGCATCCTTGTGCTGCAGGATGAAGTACACGCCCTCGAGCATATCGCCGTCCGGGACCACGTGGACGTCGAAGCCGGCCACGCGGGGCAGGCGGTTCTCGCTGAGGGCCTCGCTGCCCAGGCGCTCGAGATACGTCAGGTTCGCGAGGTTGGGCAGCATCGCGGCGTAGGTCTCCGCTATGAAGATGCTGCGGCCGCGGCGGGGTACGTGGTGGTTGTTCATGTAGCTCGCGCCAGCCTGTATGAGGCCGAGCAGCGTGTCCGCCGTCGGGGCCGCGCCGCCTGCTACCTTGCCCGCGCCGTAGGCCCACTTGCCGAAGACGTAGCGCTCCACCTCGGGTATGACCACGTCGCGTATCTGTACGTGCAGCCTGGCGGAGGCGTCCTTGACGTTGTACTGGTCCTGGGCGTTGCCCTCGTCGATGGAGCCGGTGAAGCTGCGGTCGCGGTCTATCTTGAAGGTCTGCACGCGGTCGCCTATCTCCTCCACCGTACCGTAGCGCGAGGTGCCGGAGGGGTTGTAGTCGTTCATCTCCATCTTGTCCACGCTGTAGACGCTCACCTCGTTTACGCCGGTGAACTCCACGCGGTTGCTGACCGCGCCCGCGAGCAGGCACTCGTGCTCAAAGGCGTCGTCAACGTACTTGCTGAACTTGCTTGCAAGGTTTACAGCCATGGATAGCATTTCTCCTCTCTGAAATCACAAAATTTTGTTCGTTTTGGGGCGAAAAAATACTCCCCGCCGCGGGAGGGGCGCCGCGTTGGTCTACACGGCGTTCCAGCCCTGGGCGGCCAGGTCGCGTTCGACGTCGCCGCCCGCGCCGCCCATGCTCCCGGTGGAGCGCTCGGCGTTGAGCCGGGCCTGCCTGGTCTCGGCAAGCTCCCGCTCCAGCTCGCGGACGCGCGCCGCGCCGGCCCGGGCCCCGGAGAGTGCGTTTTCGGCCTCCCAGGCCGCGCTGAGGCTCTCGCCGGAGCGCACGCGCCGCCACACCGCGTCTGGTATGGCGCCGCGGTCGGAGACCAGCCTGGCCGCCGCGTCCGGGTGCGCGGCGAAGAACTCGCGCGCCTCGCGCCTGGCCCTCGTCTCCGCGCCGTCCGCCCCCGCCGGGGCGGGCAGGGCGGATTTCACGCGGCTTAGCGCCTCGTCGAAGCCTATGCCCTCCTTCTCGGCCAAGGCCTTGGCCGAAAGCTCGGCGAGGAAGTCCTCCGGCGGCCTCCCGCCCGAGGCGGCGGCCAGCTGTCCGCGCAGCCCGGCCAGCTCGCGCCGCGCGCTCTCCAGCTTGGCGCGGACGCGGTCGTAGTCCAGCCCTTTCTGCGCGAGGGCCACGGCCTCCTCCCTGCCCACGCTGCGCTCCTCGCCCAGATGGCGCAGCGTAAAGCCCCCTGCGGCGTCCTCCGCCGCCGCGCCTGGCGCCGGAGGCTCCGCCTCGTCGCGGACGCCCTCCATTATCGCGGCGGCGTCCACGTCCCACTCGCCCGCCCGGCTCAGCCCGCCGTGCGCGCCATCGACTCTGTTTTCGTCCATATTTCCTCCCTTTCCCCGGACTTGCCGGCCCTTCAAACTGCCGCCGCGCCTGCCGCGGCCCTTGCCGCCTTGATGAGGCCCTCGCGGTCTGTGACATACTCGTCGGGTATGCGCTCGAGGTACTCCACCAGGCCGATATGCCCGCCCGCGAGCAGATTGTCCAGCGTCTGCGCGCTGGCGATCTCGCTCCAGTACGCGCTTGCGCCCACGTCCAGCCTGAGCTGCATGGGGACGCCGCGCAGCTGGGCGAAGTCGTAGGGGACCGCCAGCCTGCCCTCCGCGTCCAGCGGCAGCGCGGGCTTGGCGAACTCCAGCAGCTGCGCCGGGGCCTCCTCCGCCACATCCAGCTCCACCATGCGCACGCCGTAGTAGGCGCCCATGAAGTCGATGTAGATGCGCCCCAGCTCCTCTATGCTGCGGTAGAGGTTCTGCCGCGTCAGCTCGTTCGGGGTGGCGGCCGCGCGCTGCAGCGCCACGATGGCGCTGGTGTTGTCCGGCCTCGCGTCGCCCAGCGCCACGCTGGTCGCGCCGAGGTTGGACTGCGTCATCTCCTGCGTGAGCGAGATGAACTGCGCGATCTGCGGCGAGACCTGCGCGGGGTCGAGTATGCGCGCCACGCCCGAGACGTCGCCGCCGTTGACGCCGATGGCCCGGCCTATGCCGTTGTCCCACTTCGGCACGCGCGTGCGGTCGTAGACTATCTTGGGGTAGGCGCTCGTCATCAGCGAGATCATCGTCATGGCGAAGAGCTTGTTGATGTACACCTGGTTGGGTATCAGCCCGGTCAGCATGGCCTGCCCGTGATAGCTGTCCTGGACGTAGTCCCAGCTCATCCAGGTGACGGGGTAGAGCGTCAGCCCCATGTCCCAAGGCTCGCGCAGCAGGACGCCGCGGCTGGCCTCGCAGGCCCACACCGTGCCGCTCTCCTCGTCCTTCCACATACGCAGGATGACCGTGGTCTTGTCGCCGGTCTCCTTGTAGCTGTCGCACTGCTGCTCGTCCGTGTCGGGCTTTATCTCCTCCCACGCGCGGCAGCCCATGCGCCGGGCGCGGCGGCGCAGCCTCTCCGTAAGCTCGCGGCGCTTTATGAGTATGTAGGGCTGGCTCTGCACGTTCCTGTCGGCGCAATTGCCGAAGCCCACGCGGGTGTTCGGGACTATCTCCGTCACCACCGCGCCGCGCCCGCCCCCGGCCGCGGCGGCCTCGCCGTCCCAGTAGCTGTAGGTGGCCGCGTCGCCGTCCACGGCCGCGTTGCGCATGAACTCGTGTATCAGCGCCGGCATGGAGTTGCGCTCGAACAGCTCCTCCAGCTGCGCGTTCACCACCTGCGCCGCGCGGCGCAGCTTCCCGCCGGACGCCGCCGAATCTATGGGCGAGGCGCGCAGCTTGATGCGGTCGGAGGTGATGCTCGCCACGGTGAAGAGCGTGACGCGCTTGAGGAAGTTGAACACCGGCGTGGGCAGCCCGTTCGACTCCACGCCCTCCCACTGCTTGCCCACGAAGAAGTTCTCGTTGACGCGCACCGTGTCCTCGAGCTGTATGCTCTCGTTATAGGCCAGCATCCTCTCGTACTCGCGCCAGACGCTCTCCGCCGTCGGCGCGGCCGTCTCCTCGCGCCGCCTCACTGGGCCTCACCCCGCTTGCGCAGCATCTCGCGCGTGCCGTAGGCCAGGATGTTGGCGAGGCCGCGCTCGTACAGCTCCTGCTCCCGCCCGGCGGCGTCCCGCTCCCGCGCGTCCGGCTCCGGCGCGGCGCCGGCGCGCCCGCTCAGGGCCTCCACCGCCCGCTCGAGCGCGCCGAGCGCCGAGAGTATGCGCGAGCAAAGCCCCGCCGCCGCCAGCGTCCCCGCGCAGGAGAGCGCCAGCAGCGCCGTCATAAGTATTTCCGTCATCTCAGTATCCCCCCGTAGTTTAAGTACCCGTCGCGCGGCGCGCGGCCGGTTATGAACTCGTCGTAGCTTATGCCCTCGCCCTCCCCGGCGGCGGAGGCCTCGCCCTCGGCCGCGCTCTCCACGCGGCTCACGCAGTAGTAGCGCAGCGCGTCCACCCTGTGCGTGACCTCGTGCGGCTCGCGCGCGCAGTCGTTCGGCTGCCGCTCGTCGGCCTGGATGTCGCGGACGTCGTCCAGCGTCTGGCGGCAGTTCTCGAAGAAGAGCAGGGAGGGCCGCCCGTCCGGGCGCCTGGCCAGCATCTCCTTTATCATCATGTGGCCCTGTACGCGGGAGTTCGCCGCGCGCTGTATGGGTACGCCGCACTCGAAGAACAGCTCGGCCATCGTCCGGCCGCTGTCCTTCTGGCGCGACCACATATCCGGCGGCGCGAAGGTCGCCTCTATCCTCTCCCCGGGCAGAGTGCGCTCCAGCATGGCCCTCGCCGCGTCCTGGACTATCAGCCCGCTCTCGGAGTACTCCCGGTACATCCAGCTCCTGCCCTGCTCGTCCACGGCGAACCAGGCGCAGGCGAACATATCGAGGCCGTAGTCGAAGGCGCGGTAGCGCCGCCAGTGCCTTGGGATCTGGAACGGCGGCGAGACGTGCAGCGCCTCGCTCAGCTCGGGGAAGTAGTTCCCGCCGAGGGCGTCCCAGTCGCCGTAGCGGTAGGCCCGGCGCAGGTTCTCCGGCATGGCGGACAGCATCCGCAGATAGCCCGGCGAGGACTTCAAAAGCGCCGCGTTGTCCTCCACCGTCGCCGGGATGAAGAGATAGTCCTCCGGGTTTTCGTTCTCCTCCGGGTTTTCCCGGTTCGTGATGAAGTCCCTGTCGATGAACAGCCGCTTCACCCAGCGGTGGCCCACGCCGCCCGGGTTGCAGGTGACGTAGAAGCGCTTGGGGAAGTCGTTCACGCCGCGCAGCAGCCCGCCGAGGAACTGGAAGGCCCTCCAGGTGAACTGCGTCGCCTCGTCGAGGAAGATCCAGTCGTACTCCTGGCCGTTGTACTCCAGCTCGCTCTCCTCCCCGGCCCAGTGTCCGAAGTGTATCAGGCTGCCGTTCACGAAGTACAGCGTGTGCAGCGAGCCGTTATAGCTCGCCAGCTCCGGCCTCACCAGCTTGAGCATAGGCTCTATGTGGTTTGACTGCAGCTCGGGATAGGTCCTGCGCATGACCAGGATGCGTATCCCCGGGTAGTTGTACGCGCCCAGCAGCGCCTTTGTGCGCACGGCCCAGGTCTTGCCCCCGCCCTTGGCCCCGCCGTAGCCCGTGTAGAGCTTCCTGGAGGCGAAGAACAGCTTCTGCTTCGGGTTCGCCTCGCCGGGATCCCACTCATAGACCCCGCTCACAGCGCCGCCCCGCTTCCCACCCCGGCCAGGCATATCACCAGCTTCTGCTCGCGCTGGGCCAGGGCCTTGTCGGCGTAGCCGCCGTTCTTCTCCTGCTTGAGCGCGTTCATGCAGCCGGTGGCCCTGCCGGACTCCGTCACCATCTGGTTCTCCAGCCAGTCCATCCTCGCCAGGCGCGCCCTCTCGAACTCCCTCCTGAAGATGCGGTCCTCGCTCAATTTTCTGTACTCGTCCTCGCCCAGGTCCAGCTGGAGCAGCATACCCGCCTCCGTTGGGAAGCGCCCCTCCGCCCTGCGCGTCTCGAAGTACGCCTCTATCGCGCCGCGCATCTCCGCCGCCCTCTGCGTCCTTGTCTTGGCCATCGCCTCACCTCCGTGCCTATTATTATACAAACTTTCGTGCGTTTGTAAAGAGTTTTGTGAAAGCTATTCAATATTTCTCCGTTCTGTACAAATAGAAGTTCAATTCTGCCGCTCTCAGCCCTTGCGGCGCTCTCCTGCTCCGCCGGGCCGCGCCTCAGGCGCGCGCCTTTTCCCGCCGGAGGGCGGCCCTTGGGCGGCTGGGAGCGGCCCGGGGGGATGATAATCCAGAGTTTTGTGCATTTTGACAACAAAGCCGCCCCGGCCGCAGGGCCGGGGCGGTCTGCGCGGCGCTTTGCCGCTCAGGATATTGAAAGGAGCAGCCTCCGGCGCAGCTCGCGGCCGGGGGCGAGGGCCAGGGCGCCGGGCCGCTCGAAGGGGCCTCCGTCCGAGGGGTAGCCCGTCCACGGCTCGATGCAGGCGAAGGGCGTGCTGCCCGGCGTACCCCAGAGCAGCACGTGGGCGCAGTCCGAGGTGTCGACCTCCACGGCGCGGCCGTCGCCGCGCTCCAGCCGCATCCAGTTCGAGGCCGGCGCGGCGAGGTCGATGCTGTCGTTGTCGAAGCTGCCCTCGGTTATGGGCATATAGCTGCCGAAGCCGGGGATGTCCGGCCGCTCGGCGCGTATGGCGCTGCCCGGCGGCGCGATGAAGCCCGGGTGGAAGCCGAACTGCAGCGGCATGGCCTCCTCGCCAGTGTTCAGCACCCGGTAGCTCAGCTCCAGCCTGTTGGCGTCCAGGCGGTAGGAGGCCAGCAGGGCGAAGGGCCAGGGCCAGTCGCCGTCGCCGGGCAGGACCTCCAGGGCGAGGTCCAGCGAATCGCCGCCGCCCGCTGTGAGCGTGTGCTCCCGCTCGCGCGCGAAGCCGTGCCGCCCCCCGGCGTAGCTGCGCCCGGCCCGCTCGAAGGGACGCAGCAGCCCGCACCAGGGGCAGCAGACCGGCGCGCTCCAGCCCCACTCGGGGCCGGCCTGCCAGATATACTCCGCGCCGTTGAAACGAAGGCTCTTCAGCTCCGCGCCGCGCGAGGCCACGCGGGCCGTGAGCACGCCGTTGCCTATCTCAAAGTCCATCAGACGAAGCACCTCGCAAGATTGTAGCAGCTTATCAGCGTTATCACGGCCATCAGGCCCAGGAAGAGCCTGTCCACGCCCTTGTTGCTGAGCCTGGCGCTGATGCTCCGGCCCAGCATTCCGCCCAGGACGCCGCCGACGCACATCGCGATAAGCACCAGCCAGTCGAACTCCGGCACCGTGCCGCGTACGAGGGTGTTCAGGAAGCTCGCCGCCTGGCTGTAGAGGATGATGTACAGCGAGTTGAGCGCCGCCGTCTTGGAGTCCATCGAGAAGAAGAAGCTCAGCACGGCGAGGTTTATCGGCCCGCCGCCTATGCCGAGGAAGGCGGAGAGCAGGCCCAGGGTAAAGCCTATCAGCACGCAGGCCGCGGCGCCGTTGACGCTGCGCGTCCTTATCCCGTCCTTCCTGAGCGTGTAGACGAACACGCCGGCGGTCAGCAGGATCATCATGCTCTGCTGCGATATGTCCACGGCCGAGCCGCCGGCCGCGCGCACCAGCTCGAAAAGCTCCTTGCCCAGGATGCCGCCGAAGGCCGCGCCTATGGCCAGGAAGGTGCCGCGCCGCTTCTCGACCTTGACGGAGCCGCCGCGCGAGCGGATCATGCGCGTGATGGTCATCGCGAGGACGGTGCAGCCGGAGAGGAAGCTGATGGTGGCCGCGCCCAGGCCGGACACGGCGTCCATCACCGGCTTGATGATGACGCCGCCGCCGACGCCGCTGATGCCGCCGGCGGTCGTCGCCGCTATGCAGATGAGGAAATAGATTACAGCTTGAAGCAAGAGCATCACCTCATAGGCGCGAAAGGCGCCGGGATCGCATATATTTTATTCCGCGGCGCCGGGTTTGTAAAGCGCCCGGCGGAAAACAGGAGCGGGTCCCGGGCTTTCCGGGACCCGTTTCCTTATCTCAGGTTCACAAAGCGGGTGTCGTACTCGCCGATGAGCGGCAGGCAGTAGCTGCGGAACTCGTCCGTGACGCCGCCCGGGGTTATCCACTCGAGCGGGAAGGTCTTTTCCGCGTTCGCGACCTCGGCCAGCGGGACGAGGATGGTCTCGCTCTCGTACTCCGGCTCGCGCTCGGTCTTGAAGCCGACCATATAGCCGGTCTCGCCCCCGACGGCGGCCCTGACGGCGGTGGCCCCGGCGAGTTCTGCCTCGTCACGGTCGATTTCGCTCATGAGCGCCACGCTGGTGCGGCCCAGCAGGCCGGGCTTCTCGCTGCGGGACTTGATGCCGGTCTCCTGCATTATCATGTCGCTGAGGGTCTGCGCCGCGCCGCCGGGGACCTTGTGGCCGAAGCCGTCGACTATGCCGCTGTCGGCGACCGGCGCGCCGCCGGCGTAGTGTATGCCCTCGCTGACGGTGACCAGCAGCCCGCGGCCCTTGGCCCACTTCTCTTTGACGGCGGCGAGGAACTCGTCCTTGTCGAAGTCTGTCTCGGGCAGGTAGACCAGGTGCTCGCAGGGCATGAGGCCGGAGAACAGCGCGCTCGCGGCGGTGATCCAGCCGGCGTTGCGGCCCATCATCTCCATGACGACGACGTGTATGGGCAGCGCCGCGGCGTCCTGCGCAAGCTCCAGCGCGCTCGCGGCGGCGTACTTGGCCGCGCTGCCGAAGCCGGGGCAGTGGTCGGTGACGGCGAGGTCGTTGTCGATGGTCTTG
>CALWYT010000051.1 GCA_944385835.1 uncultured Oscillospiraceae bacterium
AGCAGGAAGATCAGCGCGGCGGCGGCGCTGCACGCGGCGACGAGCTGGCTGGTGCGTATACTGGTGCCGGGTATGTACAGGCTGTCCGTGCGCAGGCCCTCGACCATCGCGCGGCCCGTGCCGTACCAGAGGACGTAGAAGGCGAAGATCTGGCCGTCGTACTTGCGGTGGTCCTTTTTGTACCAGTAGAAGTTGATGATGAGGAAGCCGACGAGGTTCCACAGGCTCTCGTAGAGGAAGGTGGGGTGGACGTACACCGTCTCCTTGCCCGGCTGCGTGAGGCCCATGCGGCAGAAGACGTCCGTCTCATAGCCGAAGGCCTCGCGGTTGACGAAGTTGGCCCAGCGGCCTATGACCTGGCCGAGTATCAGCGCGCTGCCGCCCATGTCCAGCGTTGCGCCGAAGGGGATCTTCTTGCACTTGGACCAGACGATGATGGTTATCGCCCCGGCGATGGTGCCGCCGTACATGGCGATGCCGCCCTCCCAGATCTTGAAGATGTCGACGAGGTTGTCCTTATAGCGGTCCCATTCGCTTATGACGAAGTAGATGCGGCAGCCTACGATGGCCAGGGGCAGCACCCAGAGCACCAGGGAGAATACGTCGTCGCTCTTGATGCCGAGCCTGGGGGCCTTCCTGCTCGCGTAGAACACGGCGGTGAGGAAGGCGACGGCCATGACGATGCCGTACATATATATGGTGAAGTCGTGGCCGAAGAGCGTGAAGCTGAAGCTCGCCGGGAAATCCAGCGTGAGGTTCCCCAGCATGGGGAAGCTGATCGCCGCGTCGCGCATCATGGTTGGCATTTAAATCAGAGTCCTTTCACATCGGGCGCGCCGCGCCCGGGATAGCGCCGCCCAGCGGGCCGCGGCTCACTCCTGCCCGTCCCCGGGGTCCTCCTCGGGCGCGGAGAGGCAGTAGACCGCGTCAAGCTCGCAGCCGCGGGCGATGGCGGCGGCCTGCTCCGCCGTCACGCCGGCGCAGGCCTCGGCCAGCTCCTCGGGGGAACCCTCCTCGCCGAGGACGTTCATCCTGAGATAGTGCAGCGCGAGCTTCTCGGGGCTGGCCGCGTCGCCCAGCAGCTCCTGGGCGAAGCTCCTGCGGGCGAAGTCCAGGGCATCCGCCCCCGCCTCGCCCCGGCCAAGCGCGGCGAGGACGCCGGACATGGCCTCGACGGCCGCGCCGAAATCCGCCGGAGCGGCGCAGCCCTGGGCGATGAGCAGGCCCTTGGCGGGGTCAGCGGCGCTTGTGAAGCCGGCGGCCGGGGCGCCGGAGCGGCGGAGCAGCCCCCCGCTCCCGCCGAATAGCGCGTTGAACACGCCCAGCGCGGCGAAGTCGGGGTCCTCCATGCACTCGCCCAGACGCCAGCCGGCGCAGAGCCGGCCCTGCTCCACGGGCGCGTGTTCGCGGAAAATGCGCGCCGACGCCTCCACGGCGTTCATGTGCACGTCGGTGCCTATGTCGAAGTCCAGCTCCCCGCGCGGCAGGGCGCCGAAGGCGGCCGTGACGGCGCGTCTGACGGCGGGAAAGCCGGCCGGGCCGCAGTAGAATATCTCCGCCGGCGCCTCGGAGAGCAGCTGGCGGTAGCGCCGGGTCAGCTTTTTGTAGTTGACGGACTCCGCCTCGCCGGCGTCGCCGAGCACAGAGGCCGAAAACGGCTCGTACTCGCACATCAGCGCTATGAGCCGGCCGAGCGCGTAGGCCCCGGCGTCCTCCTTCGCTGCGCGTATCCCGGCGGCCAGCAGCTCGCGCTCGGCGTTGACATTCGCGGGCAGCAGCAGGCCGCCGCGCGTCTCCGGCGCGAGCAGCAGCTCGCCCAGCAGCGACGCTGCGGCCTCCGCCCCGCCGGCCTCCGAGGCCGGGAAGGAGAGCAGGAAGCCGCTGGCGCGGATCTCGCCTATGCACAGGGAGAGCGGCTCGGCGGACGCGCCGCCCAGCGCCTCCAGCGCGGCGGCGACGCCCTCCCCGCCCAGGCGCGCCGTACCCCGGCGCAGGACGCGGGGGATCATCGCGTCGAGGCAGGCCGTCTCGTGCTCGAGCTGCGAGAGCAGCGCCGCGCCCATGACGCAGCGGCCGAACTTGTCCGTGGTCACTGCGCTGAGGTACACGCCGGGCAGAATCTCGTCGCGGCTGTAGCGCATTTTCCCCGCCTCGCTTTCCTAGGCCGTGCGGCCGGTGATTTCGTATCTCAACATTATAGCAGAAGCGCGCGCGCTTGGCCACACTTATTGTGCCTCTCCCGGTAAAATCTTTGTGAATTTTTGGCCGCCGCGGTCCAGGACCGGCCCCTCCGCCGGCAAAACCAGGCGGCCGGAGTCGAAGCGGGCGCCGGCCAGGTCGAAAAGCGCCGTGCGGAAGAACCAGCCTGCGCTGCCGGTATACCAGCTCCAGCCCGCCTCGCCTGCGCGGCCCGGGGCGGAATAGACGTCGGCGGCGAGGACGAACGGCTCGGCGCCGTAATTCTCGCCCCGGCGCAGCAGCGCGCCCAACAGCTCCAGCCCGTTCTCGCGCAGGCCGCTGCGCAGGCAGGCCGAGGCCAGCCAGACGGCGGCGTGGGTATACTGGCCGCCGTTTTCGCGAAAGCCCGGGCCGTAGCCGTTGACGTATCCGGCGTACTCCGTGTCCGGGCCGAAGGGCGGGGCAAAGAGCCGCGAGAGGCCGCTGTCCCTGTCGTAAAGGGCCGAAAGCGCGCTTTTGAGCGCGGTCCGGACGCGCTCCTCGCCGCAGGACGCGAAGGCGGCCCAGCTCTGCGCGACGGAATCGATTTTGCAGCCGAGGCTCTCGCGCGAGCCGAGCGGCGCGCCGGAATCGAAGTATCCGCGCCTGTACCAGCCTCCGTCCCAGGCGGCCTCCACCGCGCGCAGCGCGCGGCGGGCGGAGCTGGAGAGCGCGGCGGCCCCGGGCGTGTCGCCCAGCCGCTCCAGCAGCTCGGCGCTCCGCCGAGCCGTGTGCGCGAAGAATTCGGTCAGCCAGACGCTCTCGCCCCGGCCCTCCGCGCCCACGGCGTCGAAGCCGTCGCACCAGTCCCCGCCGCCCATGAGCAGCAGGCCGTGCTTGCCCCAGCCTCGCCGCAGCACGCAGTTGAGCGCCGCGGCCGCGCGGGCGGCCACGCTCTTTTCGCAGCCGGGGGCGGCGGGGGCGTAGCGCGAGGCCTCCCCGGCCTCCAGCGGCGGGGCGGACAGGCCCCGCACGCGCTCGGAGAGCAGCTGCGCGTCGCCCGTCGCCTCCACGTACTCGCAGACGGCCCAGGGCAGCCACAGCAGGTCGTCGGAGATCCCGGTGCGCACGCCTTTGTCGGGCTGGCCGCGGTGCCACCAGTGCATGACGTCGCCCTCGTCGAACTGGTGCGCGCAGGCGTCGAGGATGCGCTCGCGCGCGAGGGAGGGGTCCACGGCCAGGAGGTTCACGGCGTCCTGCAGCTGGTCGCGGAAGCCGAAGGCCCCGCCGCTCTGGTAGAGCGACGCGCGCGCCTCCATCCTGCAGGCCAGGGTCTGGTATACGGCCCAGCCGTTGAGGTAGGCGTCGAGCGCCGCGTCGCCGGTGCGGAATTCAAAGCGGCGGCAGAGCGCGCCGTAGTACTCCCGCACGCGCTCCAGCGCGGCCTCCGCCGCGCCGGGGGACGTCAGGGCCAGCAGCTCCGCGTCCGTGCAGCAGCCGCAGGCGATGACCAGCCTGCCGCGCCGCGGCAGCGCCACGCCGAAGCACGGCTCCAGGCCCGCGCCCGTCTCGCCCCGGGGCCTCCCCGCGCGCCAGGCGGCGCCGTCGCAGGTGAAAACCGGCGCCTCCGCCGAGAAAGCGGCCGCGAAGCTCATGCCGGAGCGGGCGTTGCGCGCGCGCAGCAGCCCGCCGGACAGCTCCGTCACGGTGAAGCGGGAATCGCGCGCCTCCGCGGCCAGCTGCAGCGCGGTGTGCCAGCGCACCTCGCCGGGAGGGTTCTCGATGATGAGCACGCGCGCGGCGGCCTCCCTCGGTACGAAGGCCGTGACTGCGCAGCCCAGCTTTTCCCATCTGGCCCAGCCCAGGCCGAAGCTCACGCGGCACTCCACGCCGTCCTCGGCGGCGAAAAGGCTGAGCGTCCCGCCGCCGGAGACGGCCTCCAGCGTCTCGGGGCCGGAGGCGGCCAGCTCGTCGCAGAGCCAGGCGTTTACGCGCTCCTCGCGCGCGTTGCCGGCCCACATCCCGCCCAGGCCGCAGTCCGCCGCGAGATAGCCGAAGCGCCCGTTTGAAAGCGGCAGGCACCAGGCCCGTTCGGGCAGCAGCCCGCGCACGGTAAAGCTGAACAGCCCGCCGTCCCAGGCGTATTCGACCCGGCCGCCGCGCCGCCTCGAAGGGCCGGGCGGGGGCGGCGCGGCGGCTCTGAGCGGCGGCAGGGGCGAGCCGTCCTGCGCCAGGCGCACGGCGGCGCAGTCCTCCACGGCCCCGGCGTGCTCCGCGCCGGCGCAGTGTATGCCGCCGCGCGCGCCCAGCAGGGAATCCAGCCCCGCCTCAGCCAGGGCGCCGGACACCGCCGCAGCCGCGCGGCGGTGGTAGTCGCCGCCGTCAGAGGTGAGGAATACCAGGTCGGCGCGCACGCCGCAGCTGCGCAGCAGGGCGTGGCGGGCGGCGGCGGCCGCGGCGCCGGGGCCGTCGCCTGGTCCGGCCCGGAAGGAGACGATGGGGTAGTCGCCGGAGACGCCCGCCGCCCACAGCGCGTCCGGCCTGGAGCCGGGACCCTGCGCACGGGGGAAGAGCAGCCGCCCGGCCAGTTCGGGCAGGCCGGACAGGGCCTCCCGGCCGAGGCCGTAGACCGCGCCCAGGGCGGAGGCCAGGTCGGCCATCTGCCCGGCGTTCGCCGCGAGGCAGCGGCGCGCGGCCTCCAGCGCCGGCTCCTCCGCAGCGCCGAAGGCTATGGCGAAGCGGGCGGCGAAGCGCCCGCCCCTCGGGACGGAGACGGCCGCGCGGGCCGTCACGAGAGGCCGCGAGAGCCAGCCGAGGGCGCCGCCGCAGGCGTTCGCGCGCAGCTCCAGCTTCACGTCGGAGGCCAGGCAGAGGCAGCAGGGCGCGGCGCCGGGCCGGGGCAGGCGGCTGATGAGCAGCGCGCCGCCGCGCTCGGCCGCGCGCAGGCCCAGCCTCCAGTAGGCGGGATGGGCGTTGTAGTCGTCCAGGCGCGCCAGCACCGGCTCAAACGACAGCTCCAGCTCGCCCTCCAGGCCCTCCGGGGCCTCCAGCTCCACGCAGCGAAGCTCCGCGGCGTCGCGCGCGAATACGCCGGATATGAGCGCGCAGCCGCAGCCGAGCGCCGCGCCCGTAAAGCGCAGCAGCCCGCCGGCGAGCCGGCAGCGCCAGCCCGCGCCCAGCGGCGCCGGCAGCAGCCCGGCCGTCTCGCCGCCGCTGCGCAGGGAGAGGCGCAGCCCCGCCGCGCCGGAGCTGAAGCCCCGGTACAGCTCCACGCCGCCCGCGTGGGCGCTCGAGAGGCCGCCCGCAGTGAGCAGCAGGCTGTAGACCCCGTTTGACAGGGGATAGGCCCGCGCGAGGGCCGCGCCGGCACATTCGCACTCGTCGGCCGCGACGGCGGCGCGCCGCTCCCGGGGCCGTTCGGGCCGCTCAAAGCCGCGCCGGCGCAGTATGGCCGCGCCCTCCGGTGCGCGCTCGGCCAGCAGCGGCGCGAAGGCGGCCATGTCCGGCCCGCTCATAAACCGCCGCTGCATCACGCCGCCGCACAGCGCGTTCGCCGCCGCGGCGAGGCTCATGCCCAGGTGGTGCGCCATCACGCAGCGCACTACCTCGCCGCGGCCCGCGGCGCAGCGGCGCGGCGTGAAATCTATCGCCTCCCACAGCCCCCAGCGCCCCCCGCCGTCCAGCGCAGCGAAGCGCCTGAGGTCGCGCACCGCCGCCGCGGGCGAGACGGCCAGCGCCAGGAAGGCCGCGTAGGGCGCGCAGACCGTGTCGGCGTCCATACCCCGCTGCAGGGCCAGCGCGGCGCAGCCGTGCGCCTTGTAGCGGTAGGCCAGCGAGGCGTCCAGCGAGAAGAACGCGCTCTCGCTCTGGCCCCAGGGCAGGGAGCGCGGGACGTCGCGCCGCTGGGCGTAGAGGCAGAAGCGCGCGCTCTCCCAGAGCAGGGAGCCGTGCTGCAGGGGCAGGAACAGCTCCGGCATCAGGTATTCGAACATCGTCCCCGTCCAGCTGGCCAGGCCGCGCCGCCCGTCCAGGCCCACGAGGGCGCGCGAGAGCCGCCGCCAGTGGCGCGCGTCCACGGCCCCGGAGGCGACGGCGAAGTAGCCGGTGAGGCGGGCCTCGCTGGCCATCAGGTCATAGCAGCCGGGGCTGAGCCGCCCGGCCTCGGCGTCATAGCCTATGCGGAAGAGGCGGCGGCGGGCGTCGTAGAGCGCGGAGAAGTCCATGCCGCGGCAGAGCGCCTCGGCCCTGTCCGCGAGGCCGTCCTCGCCCAGCTCGCGCAGCCCGGCGGCGAGGGCCGTGAGGCAGGCGGCCAGGTTGCCGCTGTCCACCGTGGAGACGTAGCGCGGCGCGAGCGGGCGCAGCGAGCGGAGGTCGTACCAGTTGTAGAGATGCCCGCGCCACTTCTCCAGAGCCTCGCAGCTGGACAGTATGCCGCCGATAAGCTCCAGCGCGCGCTCCCTGCCGGCGAGGCCCAGGTCCAGCGCGGCCAGCGCGGCGGTCAGGGCCAGGCCGATGTTGGTGGGCGAGCTGCGCTCGGCCGCCCCGGCGGGCGGCTGCTCCTGGAAGTTGTCCGGCGGGAGGTAACCGCGCCCCGGCGCGCAGAATTCGTCGAAATAGCGCCAGATCCGCGCGCACTCCGAGAGCAGGAAGCCGCGGTCCGCCTCCGAGAGCGGCGCGGCGCGGCGCGCCGGCCTGCCCAGCGCGGGTACGAGCGCTGGTGCGGCCAGCCAGATCACGCCCAGCGCCTTGCCGGCAGGTTCCGGCGCGCAGAACAGCAGCGCCGCGCCCAGCGCGGCCTGCGGCCACAGCGAGGCCGGGAGGCCGCCGCCCGAGGCCAGCGCGGAGGGCTGCCACTGGAGGCAGCGGCGGCGCGAGATAAGCGCGCGGTAGAGCGCGGTACACGCCGCGGAGAGGTCGGTCCAGGCCGCCCAGGGCAGGCCGCCCAGGCGCAGCAGCGCGCGGCAGAGCGCCAGCGCCGCGCCGCGGGGCAGAGAGCCGGGGTGCCTCTCGCGCCCGCCCGGCCGCGTGAGCGCGCGCCATACCGCCCCGCCCAGCCCGGGGCAGAGCGAGAGCAGCGCGAGGACGCCGGAGGCGTACAGCCCCGGGGCGAGCGCCCAGGCGGATATGGCCGCGAGCGCCGCCGGGGCGGAGAGGCTGCGCCGCGCGCTGTCCAGAAGCCGCAGCCGGTCCGCGGGCGCGAGACGCCGCCAGAGGCGCCTGAGCACTACGAGATTCTGCCAGTCGCCGCGCGCCCAGCGGTGGCGGCGGCGGAAATACCCCGCCGGCGAGGCGGGGAAGCCGTCGGTCAGCTCGGTCCCGCCGAGATAGGCCCCGCGCAGCAGCGCGCCCTCCACGGCGTCGTGCGAGAGGACGAGATTCTCCGGCAGGCCGTCGCAGCACTCCAGCAGCGCGGCTATGTCGATTATGCCCTTGCCGGCGAAGCCGCCGCGGCCGGTGAGGTCCATCCAGGCCTCGCCGCAGGCCCCGCCGTAGGGGTCCGTGCCGCCGGGGCCGCCGGCGAGGTAGGCGAAGCGCGAGGCGTCCAGCGCGGCCAGCTCCACGCTGACGCGCGGGTGGAGAAGCCCGCGCCCGGCGGAGACGCAGCGGCGCACCGGGTCGGTTTCCGGGCGGTTTAGCGGGTGCAGCATCGCGCCGATAAGCTCCCGCGCCGCGCCGGGCAGCAGCGTGGTGTCCGCGTCGAGGGCGAGTATATAGCGCGCGGAGCCGAGCCAGGCCCTGTCCCCGGAGAGGACGGCAAGCTCGCTTCCGCGCCCGGCGCAGAGCGCGGCCAGGGCCATCAGCGCGCCGCGCTTGCGCTCCTTCGGCGTCCAGACGCCGTCGCGCCTGTTCTCGCTACGGCGGCGCGTGAAGAGGAAGAAGCCGCCGTCGTACTTCGCGTTCAGCGCGTCCACGGCCTCGCGGGCGGCGCCGAGTACGGCGGCGTCCGTCTCCAGGCTCTCGCTCTTCGCCTCCGCCAGGTCGGCCAGCAGGGCGAAGCCCAGGTTGCCGCCGCAGCCGCGGCTGGCGCAGCGGAAGATTTCAAGCCTGCGCGCCAGCGCCTCGCCGTCCGAGGGCGAGGCGAGCACGGCGGAGACGGCGCACACCGTCCGCCCCTCGTCCGGGACGCCGTCCGCCAGCTCCAGGGAGGGCAGCTCCCGGGGCGGGAGGGCGCGCAGCAGCGCCGCGTCCAGGCCGCGCCGCGCCAGCTCCAGCGCCGGGAGGAAGGCCAGCGCCGCAGCCGCGCCGCCGCACAGCACAAGCGCGCCGAGCGAGGCCGCCGCGGCGGCGAGCAGGGCGAGCGCGCAGGCGGCGCGGCCCGTCCTCTCCCGTACGGGCCGGCCCATAGGCTCGCACAGCAGCCACCAGCCCACGTGGCCGCGCTTCGGGTCCCCGGCGTGGGTCCCGGCCAGCTCCAGGACGCGCCGCGCGCAGTCCAGCTCCTCCATGCCCTCGCGCCGGGCGAGCCTTGCCAGCGCCCGGCGGTAGAGCGCGCGCGAGCGCGCGTCCATGCGCGCGTAAACCCCGGCGCCGTCGCGCCCAAGCTCCATCGCGCAGAGGTCGCAGCCCTCCGCCAGCTCGTCGAACTCGCCCGAGGCCGCCTCGCGCAGCGAGGTGACCGCCGCCGCGACGGCCTCCGCGTCCGGCGAGCCTCCGGAAAATTCCTCCGCGAGCAGCCAGACCAGCGCCGCGCGCAGCGCGTCCGGCAGGACGTCAAGCTCCGCAAGGCTGAGCGGGCTGCGGCGCTGGAAGCCGAGGAAAAACTCCCTCGCCGCGCCGCAGTCCACCGCCCCGCGCCCCGCGCGCGCCAGCTCCAGCGCCGCGGCGCAGACCAGGACGCGCTCCCTGCCCGCGCGCAGCCGCCCGGCCGAGGCCAGGCCCCGCGCCGCCGCGCGCGCCTCCCGCTCTATGAGACAGCGGTTGTCCGCCAGCCACTCCCAGGCCGCCCCCTCGCCGCCGCCGGCCTGCATAAGGGCGCGCAGCGCGACCAGCAGCCGCCTCGCCTCGCGCCCGGGCGGGAAGCTGCCAGAGGCCGCCTCGCGCGAGGCCGCCCGCTCGCCCAGGGCCGCGAAGTCGATGCCGCGCGTATTGTTTCGGATTCCGGCGTCCATAGTGCAAAACCCCCTAAAATACAGTAGGGGATATTTTCCCCGGGCCGGCCCGGCTTATACAAATGCGTGTAAAATAAATGTTCTTGACAGCCTGGCGCGCATCGTGTATAATACCAAGGCTGCCACGGATAGGGCGCAGGGAAGGAGGGCCGGCAGTGAAAAAGGACACGGTTTACCTCACCATGCTCTTCGACTACTACGGGGAGCTGCTCACCGACAAGCAGCGCGAGTACTTTGACCTGCACTACAACCAGGACTACACCCTCGCTGAGATAGGCGAGATGAACGGCATCTCCCGCCAGGGCGTGTGGGAGATTGTCCACCGCGCCGAGCGCGCCATGCGGAGCATCGACGCGCGCACGGGCCTGGTCAGCCGCATGGACGAGCGGCGCGAGGCGATGCGCGCCATATCAGAGGCGCTCACGCCGCTGCTGAGCGGCCGCGACGCCGCCGCTGCCGCCGCCGCCAGGCGCGCGCTGGACGCGCTGAAGGCCCTGGACACCTGATACGGAGGACACGAAATGGCATTCGAAAGCCTGTCTGAAAAGCTCTCCGCCACATTCAAGAAGCTCCGCGGCAAGGGCCGCCTCAGCGAGCAGGACGTGGCCGAGGCCATGCGCGAGGTGCGCCTCGCGCTGCTGGAGGCGGACGTCAGCTACAAGGTCGTCAAGGACTTCGTAAAGCGCGTCTCCGAGCGGGCCAAGGGCGCGGAGGTGCTCGAGAGCCTGACGCCCGGCCAGATGGTCGTCAAGATAGTCAACGAGGAGCTGTGCGCCCTCATGGGCAGCGAGAACAAGAAGCTCAACATCTCCTCCAAGTCGCCCAGCGTCTGTATGCTTGTGGGCCTGCAGGGCGCGGGCAAGACCACCAACGGCGCCAAGCTGGCCGCCTACATGAAAAAGCAGGGCAAGCGCCCGCTGCTGGTCGCCTGCGACGTCTACCGCCCCGCGGCGATAAAGCAGCTGGAGACCGTCGGCGCGCAGCTGGACATCCCCGTGTTCCAGATGGGCCAGGGCGACCCGGTGGAGATTGCGAAGGCCGGCATAGCCCACGCCAAGAAGTACGGCAGCGACCTGGTGTTCCTCGACACCGCCGGCCGCCTGCACATAGACGAGCAGCTCATGGACGAGCTGAAGAACATCAAGGCCGCCGCGGACCCGGCGGAGATACTGCTGGTGGTGGACGCCATGACCGGCCAGGACGCGGTCAACGCGGCGAGCGCCTTTGACGCGGCGCTGGACATCACCGGCGTCATGCTCACCAAGCTCGACGGCGACGCGCGCGGCGGCGCGGCGCTGTCCGTCACCGCCGTCACGGGCAAACCGATAAAGTTCGCCGGCGTCGGGGAGAAGCTCGACCAGATAGAGCCGTTCCACCCCGACCGCATGGCCGGGCGCATCCTGGGCATGGGCGACGTGCTCAGCCTCATAGAAAAGGCCGAGCAGCGCATAGACGAGAAGAAGGCCGCCGAGCTGGCTGAACGGCTCCGCCAGAACCGCTTCACCCTCGCCGACTACTACGACCAGCTGCAGCAGCTCAAGGGCATGGGGTCGATGGAGGACATCGCCGGTATGCTGGGCATGAACGCCGGGGCGCTCAAGGGCGCGAAGATGGACGAGAAGGCCATGGCCCATATGGAGGCCGTCATCCTCGCCATGACGCCGAAGGAGCGCGAAAACCCCAACATCCTTGGCAACTCGCGCAAAAAGCGCATCGCCGCGGGCAGCGGCACCTCCGTCATGGAGGTCAACCGCCTGCTTAAGCAATACGACACCATGCTCCAGCTCTTCAAACAGATGAACGGCCCCGGCGGCAGGAAGATGAAGCGCATGGCCAAGCGCGGCGGCTTCCCCGGCCTCGGCGGCATGGGCGGAGGCTTCCCCGGCCTGCCCGGTATGTGAAGGGGATGCGGGGCGCGTGTCCAAATTTGCAGCACATTTTGCCCTCAGATTTAGAACCGGCGGGAAAAGGCCCGCCGCGCAAGCAGATTAAAACCGCTCTGCGGTTTTAATATACACAATAAACTTATGGAGGTGAAAATACATGGTCAAGATCCGTCTTCGCAGGATGGGCGCCAAGAAGGCCCCCTACTACCGCATCGTCGTCGCCGATTCCCGCAGCCCGCGCGACGGCCGCTTCATCGAGGAGATAGGCACCTACGATCCCCTCAACGAGACCGCGCCTCTGCGCGTCGACACCGAGCGCGCCAAGTACTGGATTGCCAACGGCGCGCAGCCGACTGACACCGTCAGGGGCCTGCTCAAGAAAGCGGAAGCGTAACGTCAGCACGCCTTAAGGAGCATTTTTGATGAACGAACTACTGACCTACATTGTACAGAGCCTCGTCGACAAGCCGGACGAGGTCTCCGTGACCGAGCGCAAAGCCGACGGCGAGACCATCTTCGAGGTGCGCGTCGCCGACGGCGATATGGGCAAGGTCATCGGCCGCCAGGGCCGGATCGTCAAAGAGATCCGCGTGCTGATGAAGGCCGTCGCCCAGAGGAAGGGCAAGAAGGTCTCTGTTGAGATCGTGGACTGAGTTCCTCAACTGCGCGGGCGGGGACGACCCGCCCGCACAAAGGCTTTATCTGCGGCGGGGGTACCCGCCGCTTTTGGTATGGTGACGCTGCTATGAAGGAAAGATTTATAGAAGCCGGCGAGATAGTCAACACCCACGGCGTGCGCGGCGAGGTCAAGATCCTGCCCTGGACGGACACGCCGGAGTTCCTGCGCGCGGTCAAGACGCTCTACATCGACGGGAAGCCCGTCAGGGTGCTCGCCTCGCGCGTACACAAGGGTGCGCTGCTCGCGCTCCTGGAGGGCGTGGAGGACGTCAACGCCGCCATGCGCCTCAAGGGCAGGCGCGTGAGCATAGACAGGGCCGACGCGCCGCTGGAGCCGGGCGCGTTCTTCATCCAGGACATCATAGGCGCGCGCGTGGTCACTGAGGACGGCGCGGAGCTGGGCGCGCTCGCGGAGGTCATAGACGCGCCCGCGGGCATGGTCTACGTCGTGCGCGGCGGGACGGAGCACCTCATCCCGGCCGTGCCGGAGTTCGTGCTGAGCACGGATGCGGACGCGGGGGTCGTCACCGTGCGGCTCATAGAGGGGATGTAAATGGACAGGCCCTACAGGATAGACATCATGACGCTCTTCCCGGACAGCATGTCGCGCGTGCTGGGCGAGAGCATAATAGGCCGCGCGAAGAAGAAGGGCGCCGTCGAGATAAACTGCGTGCAGATACGCGACTTCACCGAGAACCGGCAGATGCAGGTGGACGACTACCCCTACGGCGGGGGCTGGGGCCTGGTCATGATGGCTCAGCCGCTCAAGAGCTGCCTGGAGCACATCCTCCGCGAGGCCGGGGAGCGCAGGACGCGGGTCATATATATGTCCCCGCAGGGCGCGCCCTTCAACCAGGAGGCGGCCAAGCGCCTGAAGCGAGACTACGACCACCTGGTGCTGGTCTGCGGCCACTACGAGGGCGTGGACGAGCGCTTCATAGAGGAGTGCGTGGACGAGGAGATCTCCCTGGGCGACTTCGTGCTCACGGGCGGGGAGATAGCCGCGATGGCGGTGGCCGACTGCGTCTGCCGCATGGTGCCGGGCGTCCTCGCCGACGAGGAGTGCTACACGGGCGAGAGCCACTGGGACGGGCTGCTGGAGTACCCGCAGTATACGCGCCCCGAGGTCTGGGCCGGCCGCGCCGTGCCGCCCGTGCTGCTGACGGGCGACCACGAGCTGGTGCGCCGCTGGCGCAGGAAAAAGCAGCTCGAGCGCACGCTGGACAAGCGCCCGGATATGTTCGAAAAGCTCGAATTCGACTCCAAGGAGGACAAAAGGCTTGTCGAGGAGATAAGGTACGAGCGCCTGCCCGAGCGGCTGAAGCTCCGCTTTGAGCCGCGCCGTGCCGAGGAGGCGGACCTGCCCGCGCTCGAGGCCATCCTCGGCGAGGCCAAGGAATACCTCCGCTCATGCGGCGTAGACCAGTGGCAGGAGGGCTATCCGAACCGGGAGTCATTTGAAGCCGACATAGCCGCCGGGCGAGGCTGGGTCTTTGAGCACGAGGGCGAAACAGCGGGCTACGAGTGCGTGGCTATGCAGCCGGAGGAGCGCTACCGCGGCATAGACGGCGCCTGGCTCACCGAGGGCGAGGACTACGCCGTCATACACCGCGCGATGGCGGCGGGCAGGTACCGCCACACCTCGCTCTCGCGCGAGATGTTCTCGCTGGCGGAGGACCTGGCCGCCGGCATGGGGAAGCGGAGCGTGCGCGTGGATACGCACCGCGACAACCGCGCGATGAACCGCCTGTGCGGGAAGCTGGGCTATAAATTCTGCGGCGTCGTGGACCTCTCCACGATAGACCCCGCGCACGATTCGCTCAGGAACGCATACGAAAAGCTGGTTTGACGGAGGAGAACAATGGCAAAGAAAGAAAAGCGTTTTGTCATAAAGGAGCAGCAGGATCTGGGCTTCGGCGCGATGTACGTGCTCGCGGACACAAGGACGGGAGTGAACTACCTGGCGACCGTCGGCGTCGCCGTCTCCGGCATCACGCCGCTGCTGGACGCGGACGGGAACGTCGTCATCGACCCCGCGGCGCAGTGCCTGGACGAGTGACGGGGGCGTCGGGAGCGGCATGGTAATCGGGATAGACATGGGCGCGTCCGCGGTGAAGGTCGCGGCGCTGGAGGGCGAGGACGTCGTCCTCACGCATTACGAGCACGGGCGAGGCGGGGACATACCCGCCCTCTGCGCCCGGCTGGGCCTCGACCCCGGCGCGGCGCGGGCCGTGGCGCTGACCGGCCTCTCGGCGCGGAAGGCCGGGCTGGAGGCCCTGGGCCTCGCGCCGGTATACGTCGCGGAGCCGGAGGCGATAGGCCGCGGCGCGGTCTGGCTGTCCGGCCGGGACAACATCGTCGTCGCCAGCATAGGCACCGGCACGGCCTTCGTCCACGCGAAGGGCGGCGTTTTCACGCACCTTTGCGGCACCGGCCTGGGCGCGGGGACGCTCAGCGGCCTCGCCGAGCGCGTGCTGGGCGTCACGGATATGCGCGAGTTCGACCGCATGGCCATGGCCGGGGACACGGGCAGGGTCGACCTGCTGATAGGCGACTTCGTCGAGATGCACGGCGACCTCACCGCCGACCTCACGGCCAGCAACCTGGCGCGGCGCGACGCCTCCGCAAGCGCGGAGGACTGGGCGGCGGGGCTTGCCAACCTCGTGCTCCAGGCCGTCGGCACCATGAGCCTCATCGCCTGCCGCGGCTGCGGCGCGCAGGCCGTCGCCGTCACCGGCGCGATAGCCCGGACGGAGCCGGCGCGGGCCAACTTCCGCCGCTTCACCGAGGCCTACGGCCTGGACTTCGTCATCCCGGAGCGCTGCGTCTGCGCCACGGCGATAGGCGCTGCGAGGTGCGCCGCCGATGCCTGAGATGCGCCTCACCAGCCCCGCTGAGATAAAGGCCCTGCTGGAGCGGCATGGCTTCCGCTTCTCCAAGGCCCTGGGGCAGAACTTCCTCATAGACCCCTCCGTCCCGAGGCGAATCGCCGAGGCCTCGCTGGCGGACGCGGGAACGCTCGCGCTGGAGGTCGGCCCCGGCGTCGGCTGCCTCACGGCGGAGCTGGCCCGCCGCGCGGGGAAGGTCGTCGCCATAGAGCTGGACGGCGCGCTGCGCGGCGTCCTCGCCGAGACGCTGGGCGGCTTCGACAACGTCGAGATAATCTGGGGCGACGCGGCGAAGCTGGACCTCGCGGGCATTGTGCGGGAGAGGGCGGGCGCCCTTCGGCCCGCCGTCTGCGCTAACCTGCCCTACAGCGTCACCACGCCGCTGCTGGCCGCGTTCATCGAGGCGGGCTGCTTCGAGCGGATAACGGTCATGATACAGCGCGAGGTGGCGCAGCGTTTGGCCGCCCGCCCGGGGACGAAGGACTACGGCGCGTTCACCGTGTTCGTGGACTGGCACTGCGAGGTAAAGAGGCTCTTTGACGTGCCGCCGGAGTGCTTCATGCCGCGGCCCAAGGTGACCAGCAGCGTCGTGGCGCTGACGCCGAGGGCCGAGCCGCCCTGCGATTGCGCCGACGAGGCGCTGATGTTCCGCTGCGTGCGCGCGGCCTTCTCCCAGCGGCGCAAGACGCTCTCGAACGCGCTGGCCCACGGCCTCGCCGGCTTCACCCGCGAAGAGGTGCTCGCCGCCCTCTCCGCCGCCGGGATAGACCCCTCCGCGCGCGGCGAGACGCTTGGCTGCGCGGAATTCGCCGCGCTGGCGGGACGCCTGGCCGCCCTGAGAGCAACCTGACGGGAAAGCGGGCGGATTTGCGGCGAAAAACATGAATATTTGCCCCAGAAAAAGCAAAGATTCTGCTTGAACATCCGTTAAAAAGATGATATACTCTCTTAGGTTGTACGATACGTCTGAATCGTGTCGAACGCTTTGCTGGTTAAAATACTTCATATAATCTGAAAGGACGTTGAAGGATGAGCAAAAAGTACGTTTACCTGTTTTCCGAGGGCAACGCCGACATGCGTGAGCTCCTTGGCGGCAAGGGCGCCAACCTGGCTGAAATGACCAATATCGGTATGCCCGTGCCTCAGGGCTTCACCATCAGCACCGAGGCCTGCACCCGCTATTATGAAGACGGAGAGAAGATAGCCCCCGAAATCGAGGCTGAGATTTTCGAGTACCTGACCAAGCTCGAAAACCTGGTGGGCAAGAAGTTCGGCGACAAGGAGAACCCGCTGCTGGTCTCCGTTCGTTCCGGCGCCCGCGCCTCCATGCCCGGCATGATGGACACCATCCTGAACCTCGGCATCAACGACGACGTCGCGGCTACCCTCGCCGCCAAGAGCGGCAACGTCCGCTGGGCGTATGACAGCTACCGCCGTTTCATCATGATGTTCTCCGATGTCGCCATGGGCTATGACCGCCTGAAGTTCGAGGCCATTATGGACGAGCTGAAGGCGAAGCGCGGCGTTGACAACGACGCCGGCCTTACCGCCGAGGACATGCAGGAGATAGTCAAGCGCTTCAAGGTCCTGTACAAGGAGCTTGCCGGCGTCGAGTTCCCGACAGACCCCAAAACTCAGCTCATGGCCGCCGTCCGCGCCGTGTTCGGCTCCTGGATGAACGAGCGCGCCATAGCCTACCGCCGCATGAACGACATCCCCAGCACCTGGGGTACCGCCGTCAACGGCCAGATGATGGTGTTCGGCAACATGGGCGACGATTGCGGCACCGGCGTTGCCTTCTCCCGTGACCCCGCCACCGGCGAGAACAAGCTCTATGGCGAGTTCCTGATGAACGCCCAGGGCGAGGACGTCGTGGCCGGCATCCGCACTCCCCAGACCATCGACCAGCTCCACGAGACCAACCCGGCCGCCTACGACCAGTTCGCCGCCGTGGCCAAGAACCTTGAGAAGCACTACAAGGACATGCAGGACATGGAGTTCACCATCGAGCAGGGCAAGCTCTACATGCTCCAGACCCGCAACGGCAAGCGCACCGCCCAGGCCGCCTTCAAGGTCGCCGTCGATATGGTGAACGAGGGTCTCTGCACCAAGGAAGAGGCCATCCTCAAGATAGACCCCAACTCCATCAACGCCCTTCTGCACCCCCGCTTTGACGAGGCCGCTCTGAAGAACGCCACTCCCGTGGCCGCCGGCCTGCCCGCCAGCCCCGGTGCCGGCTGCGGCGCTGTCTACTTCACCGCCGAGGAAGTCAAGGAGCACGCCAAGAACGGCCCCGTCCTCCTCGTCCGCAACTTCACCAGCCCCGAGGACATCGAGGGTATGGCTGTCGCCCAGGGCATCCTGACCGCCACCGGCGGCCGTACCAGCCACGCGGCCGTTGTCGCCCGCGGCATGGGCGCCTGCTGCGTTGCCGGCTGCGGCGCGCTGCACATCAATGAGGAAGAGAAGTACC
The DNA here is from genome assembly GCA_944385835.1 of uncultured Oscillospiraceae bacterium. GTDB lineage: Bacteria > Bacillota > Clostridia > Oscillospirales > Oscillospiraceae > Scatomorpha. Next base: position 17,192 of record CALWYT010000051.1, read on the forward strand.
TGACCATCGCCGGCGTCCGCGTAAACGAGGGCGAGGTCATGAGCATCGACGGCAACACCGGCAACGTCTATGTCGGCGCCATCCCCACTGTCGACGCCACCATCAGCGGCGACTTCGCCACCGTCATGGGCTGGGCCGACAGCATCCGCGCCCTCAAGGTCCGCACCAACGCCGACACCCCGCGTGACGCCGCCAACGCCGTCCGTCTGGGCGCCGAGGGCATCGGCCTCACCCGTACCGAGCACATGTTCTTCGACGCCGACCGTATCCCGGCCATGCGCGAGATGATTCTCTCCACCGACCTCGA
>CALWYT010000052.1 GCA_944385835.1 uncultured Oscillospiraceae bacterium
CGCTGACCTCGGTGCAGTTCCTCGAGAGCGAGCGCCGCGGCCGCGACCGTGCGGACAAGCCGGAATATAAGGTAAAGCTGAGCTGCGCGTTCTGTTTTTCCTCTGCTGTTTCGCGCATCGAATATTATCACAACTCTTCGTGGCTGGAGCACGGCGGCGCACCGGATAAGGCGGTGCGTTCGGCGTTTGTTTCGGCGCTGGATGCGTATCTCAAGCAGAACGGAAAATATACCAAGAACGAGAGCAAGATAACCTTCCAGGACGTATCCGACTGCCTGGTGCTGGTGACGAACTGCTTCTCCACCCAGACCAGCTACGAAAACCAGACCAAGAAGGCCATAACCAACCGCTTCATCCAGGAGGCTATGACGGAGTTCCTCCGCTCGCAGCTGGAGATATACTTCATCGAGCACAAGGCCGAGGCCGACCGCGTGGCCGACCAGGTGCTGATAAACAAGCGCTCGCGCGAGCAGGCCGAAAGCGCCCGGCTCAACATCAAGAAGAAGCTGACGGGCAGCATGGACATCTCCAACCGCGTGCAGAAGTTTGTGGACTGCCGCAGCCGCGACGTTTCGAGGCGCGAGATCTACATCGTCGAGGGCGACAGCGCGCTCACCAGCTGCAAGCTCAGCCGCGACGCGGAGTTCCAGGGCATCATGCCGGTGCGCGGCAAGATACTCAACTGCCTCAAGGCAGATTACGGCCGCATCTTCAAGAGCGACGTCATAACCGACCTGGTCAAGGTCCTGGGCTGCGGCGTGGAGACGACCAAGCACATAAAGGAGCTGCCGGCCTTCGAGCTGGACAACCTGCGCTGGAGCAAGATCATAATCTGCACCGACGCTGACGTGGACGGCTTCCAGATACGCACGCTGATACTCACCATGATCTACCGCCTGGCCCCGACGCTGATAAGCGCCGGCTGCGTCTACATCGCGGAGTCGCCGCTCTACGAGATACGCTCCGGGGGCAAGACCTGGTTCGCCTACTCCGAGCGCGAGAAGGCCCAGATACTTGAGGAGATAGGCTCCGCCAGGGCCAGCATCAACCGCTCCAAGGGCCTGGGCGAGAACGACCCGGACATGATGTGGCTCACCACCATGAACCCGGAGACCAGGCGGCTCATCCGCGTGATGCCCGAGGACGCGGAGCGCACGGCGCAGAGCTTCGACCTGCTGCTGGGCGACGACCTGAACGGCAGGAAGCGGCACATAGCGGAGGTCGGCAGCCGTTACCTCGACCTCGCAGACATCTCTTGAGGAGGCATACATATGAGTTTGGAAACCGTACGCAAGGTGGTCACCGCCGGCTTCTCCATCAGCATAGGCGCGGCCATGTTCGGCATCTTCTTCGGCGCCGGCAACGAGCAGCTCAAGAGCTACGCGCTGACCATCGCGATAGTGTCGCTGCTCTTCACAATGGCGGTCATCATGAAATGGGCGCGCTGCCCCTGGTGCGGCGGCTCGCTGCTGCGCGGCTTCTTCAAGAACAAGGTCTGCCCGCACTGCAAGCGCGACCTGACCACGGGCAAGAAGAAAAAGGGCCACGGCGGCAGGGGAAGGAAATAAATGGCGCGAAAGAGCAGGAAAGACAGCGAAACGAACCGAAGGGGCGTCTCGGCCGAGAATGTGATGGGGCTGCGGGCCGAGGTGCTCGAGCAGCCGATAACCGAGACGCTCGAGACGAACTATATGCCCTATGCGATGAGCGTGATAGTCTCGCGCGCCATCCCGGAGATAGACGGCTTCAAGCCCAGCCACCGCAAGCTGCTGTACACGATGTACAAGATGGGACTGCTGAGCGGGGCGAGGACGAAAAGCTCCAACATCGTGGGCCAGACCATGCGGCTGAACCCGCACGGCGACGCGGCGATATACGAGACGATGGTGCGCCTGGCCAAGGGCTGCGAGGCGCTGAACGCGCCCTTCGTGGACAGCAAGGGCAGCTTCGGCAAGGTGTATTCCCGGGACATGAGCTACGCCGCGCCGCGCTATACGGAGGCCAAGCTCGCGCCGATATGCGCCGAGCTGTTCGCCGATATAGACAAGGACGCCGTGGACTTTGTGGACAACTTCGACGGCACGATGAAGGAGCCGGTGCTGCTGCCCACAACCTTCCCGAACGTCCTGGTCAGCGCGAACACGGGCATAGCCGTCGGCATGGCCAGCCAGATCTGCGGCTTCAACCTCGCGGAGGTCTGCGAGACGGCGATAAGCTTCATCCGCGACCCGGACTGCGACATCATGGCCACGCTGCCCGCGCCGGACTTCCCGACCGGCGGCGAGATAGTCATGGATACGGACGCGATGCGCGAGATCTACCGCACGGGCCGCGGCAGCTTCAAGGTCCGCGCGCGCTGGCGCTACGACGCGAAGCAGAACATCGTCGAGGTCTATGAGATACCCTACACCGCGACGGTCGAGGCCGTCATGGACAAAGTGGCCGAGCTGGTCAAGGCCGGCAAGGTCAAGGAGATCTCGGATATGCGCGACGAGACGGACCTGGGCGGTCTGAAGCTCGCCATCGACCTCAAGCGCGGGACGGACCCGGAGAAGCTGATGGCTAAGCTCTTCCGGCTGACGCCGCTGATGGACTCCTTCTCCTGCAACTTCAACGTGCTGATTGCAGGCACGCCGCGGGTCATGGGCGTGGGGGAGATACTCTCCGAGTGGGTGTCCTGGCGCACGGAGTGCGTAAGGCGCCGCGTGTACTTCGACCTCCAGCGCAAGAGCGAGAAGCTGCACCTCCTGAAGGGCCTGGCCAGGATACTCCTGGATATAGACAAGGCCATAGCGATAATCCGCAATACCGAGCGGGAGAGCGACGTGGTGCCGAACCTTATGGAGGGCTTCGGCATAGACAGGCCGCAAGCTGAGTTCGTCGCCGAGATAAAGCTGCGCAACATCAACCGCGAGTATATACTCAAGCGCACGGGCGAGACGGAGGCCCTGGAGAAGGAGATCGCCGAGCTGAACGAGACGCTCTCCAGCCGGCGGAGGATACAGAATATCATCGTCGCGGAGCTGCGCCGGGTGATAAAGCAATACCCCTCGCCGCGCAGGAGCGGCATAGTCTACGCCGGCGAGCTGCCGGAGGAGGAGCCGGACGAGGGCGCGCCGGACTACGCGGTGAACGTGTTCGTCTCCCGCGAGGGCTACCTGAAGAAGATAACGCCGCAGAGCCTGCGTATGTCCGGCGAGCAGAAGTACAAGGAGGGCGACGGCCCCATGACCCGGTTCGAGGCTACGAACCGCGGCGAGATACTGGTGTTCACCGACAGGCAGCAGGTGTACAAGGCCAGGCTTTCGGACTTCGAGGACTGCAAGGCCAGCCAGCTGGGCGTTTTCCTCGCGGCCAAGCTGGGCATGGACGGCGGGGAGGCGGTCAAGGCCGTACTCTATGCCGGCGCGTACTCCGGCGAGGCGCTGCTGTGCTTTGCAAACGGCAAGATAGCGCGCCTGCCGCTTTCCGTGTACGAGACCAAGACCAACCGCAGGAAGCTGGTCAACGCCTATTCGGACAAAAGCCCGCTGGTCAAGGTCCTGCCCCTGGAGCAGGATATGGAGTGCGCGGCCGTGTCCACTGAGGGCAGGGCGCTCATCTTCAACACCGCCCTGCTCGCGCCCAAGGCCAGCCGTTCCACCCAGGGCGTGGGCGTCATGACGCTCAAGCCGCGATACGCTCTAGCCGACGTGCTGCCGCTTGCGGAGACGGGCATAAAGAACCTCTCGCGCTACCGTGTGCGCAGCCTCCCGGCCGCCGGAGCGCTGCTCAAGGAAGAGGACCGGGGAGAAAAACAGCTTGATATGCTGGAGGAATGACCATGCCTAAGCGCAGTACCGCCGAGATAGCCCGCGAGTGGGGCAGCATTTTGCTCGGCGCGGCCGTCTATACCATAGGCTACCGCTTTTTCTTCTACCCGAACGGGATCGTACCCGGGGGCGTGACCGGCATCTCGACCATCATAAACTTCCTGACGGAGTTCCCCGTCGGCGTGACCAGTATGCTGCTCAACGTGCCGCTTTTCGCCTTCGCCTGGCGGCACTTCGGGCTGCGCTTCATGCTCATGAGCCTGGCCGGGACGGCGCTGACCTACATCCTTGTGGACCTCGCCGCCGGCTTCGGCTTCGCCGCGACGGAGAACATCCTGCTGGCGGCGACGATAGGCGCGGCCCTGAACGGCATGGGCCTGGGTATAATCTACCGCACCGGCGCCACGACGGGCGGCAGCGACATAATCGCCAAGGTGCTGCGCCAGAAATACCCGTACATCAACTTCGGCACCATAGTGATGGGCGTCAACCTCGTCATATTCGCCGCCTACGGCGTCATATTCCGCCGCTGGGACGCGGTGATGTACACGATCATAGCCCAGTTTGTGGTGACCCACGCCGTGGACACCGTCCTCTACGGCCTCAACACCAGCAAGGTCTGCTACCTGATAAGCGAGAAGAGCGTGGAGCTGGACCAGGCCATAAACGGCGTCATGCACCGCGGCGTGACGCTGCTGCACGGCGAGGGCGGGTACACCGGCGCGCCGCGAAACGTCCTCCTGTGCGTGATAAAGCGCCGCCAGATAACCGACCTGCGCAAGCTGGTCAAGGCCATAGACCCCAACGCCTTCTTCGTCGTCACCGACGCGAAGGACGTGTTCGGAAACGGCTTCGGGAACATAAACGAGGAGTGAGCCGCGCGCAGGCGCGCAGCCTGCACGCGCCGGGAAGCTAAAATAAGGAGGAACTGTAATGGATGCAGAAAAGCTGAAAAAAGGCCTGGAGGGGCGGGGCTGGAGCTTTAAGAGCTTCGAAACCGGCGCGCAGGCGGCGGATTACCTCGCCGGCGAGCTGGCCGGGGCCACGGTCGGCATAGGCGGCTGCGGCACGGCGGAGGCCATAGGCCTGTACGACAGGCTCAAGGCCGTGTGTCCCGACGTCGCCTGGCACTGGAAGGAGCAGGACATGGACGCGGCCAGGGCGCGCGCCATGACCACGGACGCCTATGTGTGCAGCGCCAACGCCGTCGCCGAAACGGGCGAGATAGTCAACATCGACGGCATGGGCAACCGCCTGGCCGGGACGCTCTTCGGCCACAGGCGCGTGTACATCGTCGCCGGACGCAACAAGGTGTGTCCCGACCTCGACGCCGCCGTCTACCGCGCGAGGAACGTTGCGGCCCCGCTGCGCGCGCGCTCCATGGGCAAAAAGACGCCCTGCGCCGTGGGCGAGCTGAAGTGCCACGACTGCCGCAGCCCGGAGCGGGTCTGCTGCGGCATGACCATCCTGATGCACAGGATGATGGGCATGGAGAAGTGCGAGTTCATCCTCATCGACGAGGACCTGGGTATGTAAATGCCGCGCGCGGCGCGGCGCGTGAAAGGAGGCGCAGGATATGAAAAGGGCGGCGGCCGTCGGGCTTATACTGGCTATGGCGCTCTCCCTTTCCGCCTGCGCCTCCATATTTGACAGCGAGTACTTCTCCAGCTCGGAGTACGTCCCGGCGCAGGAGAGCGCCGCGCACGAGGGCGCGGTGGAGGTAGGCAGCTACCTCCAGATAACGCTGGCCGTGAGCAACCTTGTCTCCGCGCACGGGGAGAGTATGCTGCTGCGCTTTTCAAACTACCAGGGCGACATAGCCGCCGACCTCGCCGCCGCCTGCCGGGAGGTGAGCACGGCGACGGCCCTGGGCGCCTACGCCGTGGACTACATCAGCTACGACCTCGACCGTATAGTGGCCTACTACGAGGCGGAGGTCTACGTCTACTACAAGCGCACGGCGGAGGAGCTTGAGAACATGGTGGGCGTGGACACCGACGCGGGGCTGTACGACGCCGTCGCCGCCGCGCTGGCCGCGGGCGAGACGGAGCTTACGGTGTCCATCGGCGCGTCGGAGGCGGACGAGGCCTTCGTCCTGGACTGCGTAGACGAGGCGTATTTCGCAGATCCCCTCGCCTGCGTGGAGAGGCCGGGCGCCGTGGCCAGGGTCTATGTGGGTACGGGCTTCCAGCGCATTGTGGAGATATACCTGGATTACGGGCTTAGCCCCACGGCCATAGATTCCCGACGCACCGCGCTGGAGACCCGGCTGGGCCGCCTGGCCGCGCAGGTGACGGCGGAGGGCGCGGCCTACCGCGCGCTCCAGGCGCTGACGGGCCTCGCTGCGGCCTGCGTTTGCGGCGAGGGGTACCCAGGCTCCCTGTGGTCGGCCCTCGCGGCGGGGGAGGCCGACAGCCTGGGCATGGCCCTGGCCTATAAGGCGCTCTGCGACACCGTAGGCGTGGAATGCCAGGTGGTGGAGGGCCGCCTGGAGAGGGCCGAGCACTATTGGAACATCATCACCGTGGACGGCGCGAGCTACCATGTGGACGCTTCGCGCGCCATGGAGCTGGGCTACGCCGGCGCCTTCCTGATGAGCGACTCGCAGATGTGGGGCAGCTACTGGTGGGATGACCGCGACTACCCCAGCTGCGCAGGGCCGCTGAGCTACTCGGCGCTGATAAACGCCGGCCAGCAGGAGAGCGCGCCGCCCTCGCCGGAGGCCGGCGCGGCGGAGAGCGCGCCCGCGCAGACGCTTCCCGCGGAATAGGCGCTTGCCTTCGCGCGCGGACTGTGCTATGATGTTTTGCCTGGAGGCGGTAGTATGAGAAGGAACCGATGGGCGGCCGCCGCGGCCATAGGCGTGGCGGCGCTGCTTTTGGCGGCCATAGCCGTGGTGCTGGCCGTGTCCCGTCACGACGAGCGGCCGGGCGGCGGCCTGCCGGACGTAGTGGCGCCCGACGTGACCCTCGCGCCCACGCCGGAGCCGGAGGAGACGCCGGGGACGCCGCCGTCCACGCAGGAGGCCGGACCCGGGCGCGTTACGCTCCTGGGGGACTCCATAATGGTCGCGGCCGAGGAGGCGCTGCACGAATACATACCCGGCTGCGTGGTAAACGCCAGGGAGGGCCGCCAGCTGGTGGAGGCCATGGACATACTCTACGACATGGAGGCCGCCGGCGAGATATACGACACCGTCGTAATCGGCCTCGGCTCGAACAGCCCCTTCCCGATAGAGGAGGGCGAGCGCGTCCTGGACTTCCTGGGCGAAGGGCGGACCGTATACTGGGTGACCTGCTACGGCCGCTACCTGGACTGGCAGGACGAGACGAACGACCTCATCTGGGAGCTGGCGGACGAATACGAGAACCTGCGCGTCCTCGACTGGTCCGAAGCCGCGCCGGAGAACCCGGGCTGGATACGCTCCGACGACGGGATACATCTGACCCCGGACGGGGCCGTGGGCTACGCGCGCTTCGTAGCCGAAGGCATAGGCATAGAGCTGCCCGAAGAGGAGTAGGCCGCGCAAAAAAGCCGCGCCTGTCGCATGACAGGCGCGGCTTTCGCTGCGTTTGGGTCACTCGGCGGCGCTCTCCCGCCCGGCAATGTGCATATACTCGTCGTAGGTACACATGCGGTCGGTTATGGAGCCGTCGGGGTTTATCTCGATTATGCGGTTGGCCACCGTCTGGGTCAGCTGGTGGTCGTGGCAGGCGAAGATGACGTTGTGCTCGAAGGCCGCGAGGCCGTTATTGAGCGCGGCGATGCTCTCCAGGTCGAGGTGGTTGGTCGGCTGGTCGAGGAGCAGCACGCTTGCGCCGGAGAGCATGAGCTTGGAAATCATGCACCTGACGCGCTCGCCGCCGGAGAGGACGTTGACGCTCTTGTAGACCTCGTCGCCGGAGAAGAGCATACGGCCCAGGAACTGCCTGAGGTAGCTCTCGCGCTTGTCCTCGGAAAACTGGCGCATCCAGTCCATGATGGACAGGGGGCAGCCGTCAAAAAACGCGCTGTTGTCGCGGGGCATATAGCCCTGCGTGGTGGAGACGCCCCACTTTATCGTGCCGGAATCCGGCTCCTCCTCGCCCATCAGCAGCTTGAAGAGCAGCGTCACGGCCCGCTCGTCGCGGGAGAGCAGGGCGATCTTGTCGCCGCGGTTCATGATGAAGCTGACGTTCCTGAGGACAGGGACGCCGTCCACGCTCTTGCAGAGGTCGGTTACGAAGAGGCGGTCCTTGCCCGGCTCGCGCGCGGCCTTGAAGCCGACCCAGGGGTAGCGGCGGGAGGAGGCGGGGATCTCCTCTATCGTCAGCTTGTCGAGCAGCTTGCGCCGGCTGGTAGCCTGGCGGGACTTGGAGCGGTTGGCCGCGAAGCGGCGTATGAAGCTCTCCAGCTCGGCAATCTTCTGCGCGGCCTTCTTGTTCTGGTCCTTTATCAGCTTCTGCATCAGCTGGCTGGACTCGTACCAGAAGTCATAGTTGCCGACGTACATGCGTATCTTGCCGTAGTCGATGTCCACGATATGCGTGCAGACGTTGTTGAGGAAGTAGCGGTCGTGGCTGACGACAAGGACCGTACCCTCGTAGTCCATGAGGAAGTCCTCCAGCCAGACCACGCTCTGCAGGTCGAGGTTGTTGGTCGGCTCGTCAAGCAGCACGATGTCGGGCTTGCCGAAAAGCGCCTGCGCGAGCAGCACCTTGACCTTCAGCCGCCCGTCCAGGCCGGACATGGGCGAGTAGTGGAACTCGGTGTCCACGCCGAGGCCGTTGAGTATCTTCCCCGCGTCGCTCTCGGCCTCCCAGCCGCCCAGCTCGGCGTACTCCTCCTCCAGCTCGCTGGCGCGGATGCCGTCGGCGTCGGAAAAGTCCGGCTTCTCGTATATGGCGTCCTTCTCCCGGCCTATGTCGTAGAGGCGCTTGTTGCCCATTATCACGGTGTCCATGACCGTGCAGTCGTTGTACAGCTCCTGGTTCTGCTTCAGGACGCTCATGCGCGCCTTCGGCTCGATATACACGCTGCCGGAGCTGGCCTCCACCTCGCCTGAGAGCACGCGCAGGAAGGTGGACTTGCCCGCGCCGTTGGCGCCGATGATGCCGTAGCAGTTGCCGGAGGTGAACTGCAAATCGGCCTTCTGGAACAGGACCTGGCCGCCGAACTGGACGGTGAGGCCCTCGACGTTTATCATTACAGCCATGCTTACCTCCGTCAGGCCAGCTCGCGGCCCATGAGGACGCCCATCGCGCTGGCCATCATCAGGCCGCGCGTCCAGCCGGAGCTGTCGCCGAGGGCGTGCAGGCCCTTGACGTTGGTGTTGAGCCTGGTGTCCATGGAGACCTTGTTGGAATAGAACTTCAGCTCGGGGGAGTAGAGCAGCGTCTCATAGCTGGCGAAGCCGGGGACGACGATGTCCATCGCGTGGATGAAGTTGATGATATTTATCATCGCGCGGTAGGGCATCGCGGCGGTGATGTCGCCGGCGACGGCGTCCACAAGCGTGGGCTTGACGTTGCTGCGCGCCAGCTCCTTCTCCCAGGTGCGCTTGCCGTCGAGTATGTCGCCGAAGCGCTGCACCAGGATGTGGCCGTTTGCGAGCATATTGGTCAGCTCGCCCACCTTCTGGGCGTAGGCTATGGGCTGGTTGAAGGGTACGGAGAAGTTGTGCGAGCAAAGTATGGCCACGTTGGTGTTGGGGCTTTTCAGCTCGGCGCCCTTGTAGGCGTGGCCGTTGACGACGGCGAGGTCGTTGTCGTAGTTCTCCTGGCTGACCACGCCGCCTGGGTTCTGGCAGAAGGTGCGCACCTTGTTCTTGAAGGGCGCGGGGTAGCCTATCAGCTTGGACTCATAGAGGACGTCGTTTATCTCCTCCATTATCTCGTTGCGGACCTCGACGCGCACGCCGATGTCCACGGTGCTTGGCTCATGCTTCACGCCGTGCTCGGAGCATATCTTCTCCAGCCAGTCCGCGCCGCGGCGGCCCGTGGCGACCACGGTGTGCTCGGAGCGCAGCTCGAAGTCCCCATGCCCGTCGTTGAGGTACACGCCCCGGCAGACGTCGCCGTCCATGATGAGGTCGGTACATTCCGTGTCGAAGAGCATCTCCACCCCATGCTCCATCAGCCAGCGCTCTATGGCGAGGTAGACGTCGTGGGCCTTCTCCGTGCCGAGGTGGCGTATGGGGCAGTCCACCAGCTTCAGCCCGGCCTTGATGGCGCGGGCGCGGATGCGGCGGACCTCCTCGGGGTTGCCGACGCCCTCGATGTGCTCGTCCGCGCCGAACTCAAGGTAGATGCTGTCGGCATAGTCTATCGTCTCCTGGGCCAGGCGCTCGCCCACGAGCGTGGGCAGGTCGCCGCCGACGTCGCTGGACAGCGAGAGCTTGCCGTCGGAGAACGCGCCGGCGCCGGAGAAGCCGGTGGTGATGTGGCAGACGGGCTTGCAGTTCATGCACTTGCCGGTCTTGGCCTTGGGGCAGCTGCGGCGCGTCAGCTCGCGGCCCTTCTCGACCATGACAATCTTCTTCTTCGAGCCGCGGCGGAGCATTTCCAGGGCGGTGAAGATACCGGCCGGCCCCGCGCCGACAATTACGACATCAGCGTTCATAGTGACCTCCAGACATAAAAACAGCACGCCTGGTCCGCGTGCTAAATACTTACGTGTTGACCTCGTTCCGGCCGCGAGGCCGGAACGAAGTGGAGCGGGCAACGAGATTCGAACTCGCTACCTCCACCTTGGCAAGGTGGCGCTCTGCCAAATGAGCTATGCCCGCAAAACGCGCCCACCCAGGCGCGGGTAACATTCTATCATATTTTCCGCGTTTGTCAAGAGCATTTCTCACATTTGCGCCGCGGCTAGGCGAGGATTTCCTGTCGCTTTTCCGAGCCGCGCGTGCTAAAATGGAACAAACGGGCGCGCTTTGCGTCTTTATAGATTAGACTATCCGCGCCGCGCGGCGGCGTATATTTGGAGGTTTGCCATGCCGCTGATACTTTCGTCAGGCGCCGGGGCGCTGCTGGGCGCCGCGGCAATAGCGCTCTGCCTGGGCGTGGCCGCGCTGGCCGTGGTCGCCGCCGCGCTGCTGGTGCTGCGGCGCTCCGTGAGGCGCGTGGCCGAAGAGGAGAGAAAGGAGAGGGACAGACGATGAAAAAGCGTGCCGTCAGCCTGCTGCTGGCCTTTGCGCTCCTGGCCGTGCCGGCCCTGGCCTACGGGGGAGGCACCGGCGAGGCCGTGTATATGAACGAGACGGAGCTTGCAGGCGGCTTCACCTACCGCAACGCCGTCAGCTATGGCTCCGGCGGCCGGGTGGAGACCTTCACCGTGGAGAACAGGCCGGGCAGCGCCGTATACCCGATAGTTATGGCCTGCGACACCATCTACGGGGGCTTTACCATCTCGCGCATGACGGAGTACGCCGAGGCCCTGGGCTACAACGTCGTGGGCGCGGTGAACGCGGACTTCGGCGAGTACACCGGCGTCCCCACGGGCATGGTGGTGGAGGACGGCGTGTACAAGTCCTCGCCCGAGGGCAACAACGCCGTCGGCTTTAGCTCAGGCAGGGCGCACGTCAGCGCGGAGCCGGAGGTCACGCTGACGCTGCGCAACTTGGAGAGCGGCTATGAGTTCTCCACCGAGCACCTCAACAAGTCGCGCCAGGGCTTCGACGCCTGGCTGTTCAGCGAGCACTTTTCCACCGTGTCCACGCGCACGAGCGGCGCGGGCTGGTTCGTGCGCTTTGAGCTGGCGGAGGGGGACAGCCTCAGCCTCGACGGCAGCGTGGAGCTTGTGGTCACCGGCGTCAGCCGCGACGGCGGCTCGGTGAGCATAGGGCAGGGCAACCTGGTGCTGACGGCGGCGGAGGCCGCCGGGCTGGGCGCCGTGGCCGACGAATTCGCCGTCGGCGACCGCGTCAGGCTGACGTCCAGGTGCTCCGACGCGGCGCTCGCGTCCTGCGACTGGGTGAGCGGCTGCGGCGACATCCTCGCCGAGGGCGGCCACATGACCGGCGAGGAGGCATGGAACACCTCCGTCTCCGGCACGCACCCGCGCACGGCCCTGGGCATAAAGCACGACGGCACCGTGGTCTATCACGTGCTGGACGGGCGGCGCGGCGGCAGCGTCGGCGCGGAGCTGACGGAGCTTGCGCAGGATATGCTGGACATGGGCTGCGAGACGGTGGTCAACCTCGACGGAGGCGGCTCCTCCGCGCTGAGCCTGCGTATGCCGGGCGGCGAGGGCCTCGCCGTCGTGAACAGCCCCTCCGACGGCAAGCTGCGCGACTGCGCCTCGTACATACTTTTCGTGACTGATTCGGAGCCTGGCGGCGGCGCCTCGCGGCTCTTCCTGCGCGAGGACGGGGAGTACGTCCTCGCCGGCAGCAGCCACGCGCTGGGCTTTGCGGCCGCGGACGGCGCGCTGCACTCCGCCGCCGTGCCGGAGGGCGTGACTGCCTCCGCGCAGCGCGGCAGCGTGAGCGGCGGCGTTTACTCCGCCCCGGCCGCCCCGGGCGAGGATACGATAAGGCTGAGCGGCGGCGGGGCCTCGGGCAGCGGCACGCTGCACGTCATAGCCAGGCCGGATTCCCTCTCGGTCAGCGCGGACGGCGTGGCGGCGGGCCGCCTGGTACTGGACGCGCTGGAGAGCGTGACGCTCAGCGTTTCGGCGGAGTACCTCGGCCGCAAGGTGCTGCTGGGCGAGGGCGACGTCAGCTATACGCTCATCGGGAACATAGGCTCCATAACGCCGGAGGGCGTGTTCACTGCGGCGGGGCAGGGCGCGCAGGGCAGCATCATCGTGGAGTGCGCCGGGCTGCGCCAGGAGATAGCCGTGCAGGTGGCGTTCGAGTTTGACGATATGCGCGGCCACTGGGCCTCGGACTACGTCAAGCAGCTGTACGCCGCGGGCATAGTCAACGGCGTGAGCGCGACGGAATACGGCCCCAACTCGGCCATGCGCCGCGGCGATTTTGTGCTGATGCTCTACCGCGCGGCGGGCGAGCCGGTCGTGAGCGGCCGGGCGGAGTTCAGCGACGTGCCGGAGGACGCATACTTCGCCTCAGCGGTGGCCTGGGCCGCCGCAGAGGGCATAACCCAGGGCCGCGGCGACGGCAGCTTCGCCCCCTACGACACGCTGTCCCGCCAGGAGGGCTTCACCTTCCTCTACCGCGCCCTGGGCGCCCTGGGCGTCCAGGCGGCTGCGGGAGACGCGTCGCTGCTCGACGCCTTCCCGGACGGCGATAAGGTCAGCGACTGGGCCAGGACGCCCACGGCCTCGCTCATCGCGATGGGCGTCGTGTCCGGCTCCGGCAGCGGCCTGAACCCATATAACAGCCTGAA
>CALWYT010000053.1 GCA_944385835.1 uncultured Oscillospiraceae bacterium
GAGCAGAGCGAGACAAGCACGCCGACAAGCATGGCCCGGGCCAGGAAGGGATAGGAGAGCATCTCGAGGATAATCACACCGCTCCCCCCTTCCCGAACACGTTCGCGGCGCCGCTGACGCGGTACTCCGCCACGCTGCCGAAAAAGAGCTGCGTGTGGCCCAGCTGCAATATGTGCGTCGCGTAGCGGAGCGCGGCGTGTATGTCGTGCGAGACCATGACCACCGTGACGCCGTCGCAGAGGTTTATGAGCTTCAAAAGGTTGTACATCTCCCCCGTCGCCACGGGGTCAAGGCCCGCCACAGGCTCGTCCAGGAGCAGCAGCTTGCTTGTGGCGCAGAGCGCGCGGGCCAGCAGCACGCGCTGCTGCTGCCCGCCGGACAGCTCCTGGTAGCAGCGGTTTTTGAACTCCAGCATACCCATGCGCTCGAGGTTGCGCTCGGCCTCGGCCCTGTCGTCCTTTGAGTAGAAGAAGCGCCGCCCCAGCGAGTTGAGACGGCCCGAGAGCGCGACCTCCATGACGCTAGCCGGGAAGTCGCGCTGCGCCTCCGTCTGCTGCGGGAGATAGCCTATCTCGTTGGGCTTCAAGCCGCCGCCGTAGGTTATGGAGCCGCCCGCCGGCTCCTTCAGCCCGAGCAGGCCGCGCATGAGCGTGCTCTTGCCCGAGCCGTTCTCGCCCACTATGCACAGGTAGTCCCCGGCGTTGACGGAGAAATCCACGCCGGAGAGCACCGTCTCGCCCGAGTAGGCGAAGGAAAGGTTTTCGCATTTTATCAGGGGCATCAGCTCAGGGCCTCCTTCAGAGCTTCGGTATTCTCCCACATCAGGTCGAGATAGCTCACGCCGGCGTTGAACTGGCTGCGCGTCACGTTGTGGCAGGCGTTGAACTGCCGCTTGACCGCCCCCGTCTCGTCCGCGACTATGTCCGCCATGTCCTCGTTGGCCAGCTCGACGTGGAATACGACGGGTATCCCCTCCGCCTTCACCTTGTCGATGATGAAGGCGACGGTCGCCGCGCTCGGCTCCGCGTCGTCCGAGCAGCCGGGGAAGGCGGCGTAATACTCGAGGCCGTAGGCCCGCGCGAAGTATAAAAGCGGGAAGCGGTCGGCGAATACGATTGTTTTGCGCGCGCCCCGGGCCGCTATCTCCGTGAAGGCCGCGTCCAGCTCCGCGAGCCGGGCCTTATACCCCGCGAGGTTCGCCGTATACTCCGATGCGTGCTCCGGGTCGGCCTCGCAGAGCGCGGCGGCTATCTTGTCGCAGATGAGCGCGGCGTTGCGCGGGCTGGTCCAGACGTGCTCGTCGTACTCCGCCCCGTGGGAGTGGCCGTGGCCGTCGTGTTCGCCGCCCTCCATGCCCTCGACCGTCTCCTCCTCCAGCAGCTCGACGCAGTCCATGAGCGTCACGGCGCGCACGTCCCCCGCGACGGAGTCCAGCACGTCCGCCACCCAGGCGTCGCTCTCGCCGCCGACGTAGATGAAGACGTCGGCGGACTGTATCTCGAGGATGTCCTTCGGCGTCGGCTCGTAGGAGTGCGCCTCCGCGCCCGGCGGGAGCAGCATGGTCACCGTGGCCAGGTCCCCGGCCAGCTCGCGCGCGAAGTCGTAGGGCGCGAACACCGTCGCCACCACGCTGACGCCGTCGCGCTCCTCAGTCTCCGGCGCGGCGCAGGCCGCGAGCGAAAGCGCGAGGGCAAGGGCAATTAAAATTGCAGTAAGCCTTTTCATAATTTTTCAGTGTAACAGCCCGGCCCCGGCTTTGTCAAGCCGCCGCGCCGCCGGGCAGGCCGCCGGACGCCGGAGGGAGGGCGACGCGCCCTCCCTCCCATCCGCTGCCGGGTCAATATCTCGAGGCCCTGCCGCCGTTGCCCCGGCCCTCGTCCATCATGCCGAAGCTCTCGAGGAAGAAGGTCCGCGCCCTGAGCGCGTACTTCTCCGCCGCGGCCGCTATCGCCCCGTCTATGGCCTCTCCCACTGCGTCGGCGCCGGCGGCGGCGCGCGCGTTGACGACGGCGGAGACCGCCGCGTAGCCGCGCTCAAACCGGCGGTCGAATTCCACGGGATAGTCCACGCCCAGCAGGCTCGCCTTGAAATAGTCCCCGCCCTCGCCCGCGGCAAAGATCTTCAGGTGCGGCACATTGCCGCCGGACGCCCTGAGCGCGGCGCGCGTGTCCTCGAAAATCCCGGCTAAAACGGCGTTGAAGTCCACGTTTCTGTCCTCGCGCTGCTCAAACCAGACTCGGCGGTTATACCAGCTCAAAAGCCGCTCCGCCGCCATGAAGGCCTCGCTGCCGCAGCCTATCTCGCGGTGCTCCGCGCCGGACGTGCGCGCGATAAAGTAATCCGTCACCGCGTCCACACCCTCGCCGCTGCGCGCGGACATGGCCATCACCGGCGTGTCGGGGTGCAGCGTGCGTATGAGCGCCAGGCACTTGTCCAGCTGCGGCGCGTCTATCGTGTCCGTCTTGTTGAGCACGATGAGGTCCGCCTCGGCCATCTGCGCGTCCAGCAGGAAGCGCAGCTCGTCCGGGAGGTTTATGTCCTCGCCCATGAGCATACGCAGCCGCTCGGGGTCTACGACGCACATGAAGGGCAGCAGCTCGAACTCGCCGCCCTCCCTCTCAAGGAGCTGGATATACACGTGGTCGAGCGCGCCTATGCCGCAGCCGGGTATGTCCGAAAATATCACTTCCGCGCCCGCCCCGGCCAGGCGGCGGAGCCTGTCCACCAGGTTCTCATGCTGGTAGCAGATGCAGTCGCCCGCGATCGCCTCGGTGGTCACGCCGCTCTCGGCGCTGAAGTCCGCGTCCACGATGTTGTCCGCGCCGAGGTCGTTGGCCAGGATGGCCGCCCTGACGCCGCGCCGGGCCAGGCTTCGCGCGAAGGCTATCATCGAGGTCGTTTTCCCCGCGCCCAGGAAGCCGCTTACCACCATATACTTGGTTTTTGCCATTTATCTCGCCCCTTTCAGGATGTTCAGAGCTTGGCGTTGAGTTCCTCCAGCATTTCCTCGCAGTCCCGGCCCGTGTCCAGCGCCAGGCGCTCCATCGTCCACATGACCGTCTCCTCGCTGACGCAGCACAGCCCCAGCTCCATGAGCGGGCCGTACAGGCGCGGGTAGGCGAGCAGGACGCGGCCCACCGTCGCCGTGCGGGTTATTTTGGCGTCCCCGTCCATATCCCGTCCCCCCTTCGCGTCGCTACGCCGATTTTATCATCTCCGGCGCGGTGTGTAAAGCCCGCCGCGGTTGAAAGCCGCCGCCCGGCGTGATATAATGCCTTCGGGCCGCCGGCGCGCAGATTTCCGCGCGTACCGGCAAAACGCCGTTGACTAGCCGCCGCGATGAATGTAAAATAAAAGTATGGATAAGCTCACCGTACCGGGCGGAGCACGCCTCGCCCACGCATATATGATAGTCTCGCCCAACGAGGACGCGCGCAACTCTGCGGCCGGCCGCCTTGCCGCGGCCATGCTCTGCGAGGGGGACGGCCCGCGCCCCTGCGGGGCCTGCCGCGCCTGCCGCAAGGCCCTCGCCGGCATACATCCCGACATCTCCGTTGTGGAGCCGGGCCTGGACGCCCAGGGCCGGAAGCGGCGCGAGATACTGGTAGACGCCGTGCGCGCCCTCGCCTCGGACGCGCAGGTCATGCCGAACGAGGCCTCCGGCCGCGTATTCATTATCCGCGACGCGGACACAATGAACCCGCAGGCGCAGAACGCCCTGCTGAAGCTGCTGGAGGAGCCTCCCGCGGGCGTCAGCTTCGTCCTCTGCGCGGCGAACGAGGCCAGGCTGCTGCCCACGGTGCGCTCGCGCTGCGAGCGGCTGCGCGTCAACGCCGACGCTGCCGAGAGCGAGGAGGCGGCGTCCGACGCGGACGCGCTGCTGGAAAAGCTCTGCTCGGGCAGCCGCACCGGGCTGTGCGAGTGGTGCTTTGAAAACGAAGGCATGGACGCCAGGCGCTGCGAGGCCATGCTGCGCGCCGCGCGCGAGGCGCTCGCCGACAGCCTGCGCTCCGAAGCCGGGCGCGCTCAGGGCGCGTATCTCGACGCGCTGCTGGCCCGCTGCGGCGAGTACCTGCGCCGTAACGTAGGCGTAAAGGCCGTGCTGGGGCTTATAGCCGTGGACGGCATACAGAAATGAGGAGAACGATTTGACCGAAGAACCGAAAGTCACAGAGGTAGTCTCTGTAAAATTCAAAGGCCGCGGCAAGGCCTACTATTTTGACGCAAACGGCCTCGCCGTCAAGCCGGGCGAGGACGTGATAGTCGAGACGAGCAAGGGCCTGGAGTACGCCACCTGCGTCGCCGGGAACCACTATGTCTCCAACGAAAAGGTCGTGCCGCCCATACGCCCCGTAATCCGCGTCGCGACGGAGAACGACCGCCGCGTACAGGAGATCAACCGCCGCCGCGAGCGCGAGGCCCTGGGCATCTGCCGCGAGCGCGTCGCCGCCCATGGCCTGGACATGAAGCTGGTAGACGTGGAGATCAGCTTTGAGGGCAACAAGATAACCTTTTACTTCACCAGCGACGGGCGCGTGGACTTCCGCGAGCTGGTCAAGGATCTCGCGGGCGTGTTCCGCAGCCGCATAGAGCTGCGCCAGATAGGCGTGCGCGACGAGGCGAAGATGCTCGGCGGCCTGGGTATGTGCGGCCGCCCCTTCTGCTGCAGCCAGTTCCTCTCCGACTTCCAGCCGGTGAGCACCAAGATGGCCAAGACGCAGTCCCTCTCGCTCAACCCCACCAAGATTTCCGGCGTCTGCGGCCGCCTGATGTGCTGCCTGCGCTATGAGGAAGAGGCCTATGAGAGCCTGGTCAAGGCCGTGCCGAAGAACGGCGCCTTTGTCGAGACCCCGGCCGGCTTCGGCACCGTCGCGCAGGTCAACCTCCTGCGCGGCACCGTCAAGGTAAAGCTGGACGGGGAGGGCGAGGCCGTCATCAAGACCTATTCCGGCGACGAGGTCGCCGCCGTCCCCGGCGGGCGGCCGCGCAACGGCGAAGCGCCCGTACACGTGCTCAAGCCCCGGCCCGTGGAGGCCCCTCCCGCCGAGGAGCCGGAGACCTGGGAGCCGTCCGGGTGGCTCTCCCCCGCCGCCGCTGAGGCCGAGCCTGAGCAGCAGCCCCGGGACGCCTCCCCCGTCAAGCGGCGCGGCCGCCGCGGCGGAAAGGGCCGCGGCTCCGACAGGCCGGAGAAGGGCGACAGGCCCGCCCAGCCCGAGCAGCAGCGCGCGGCGCGCGATAACCGCGACGCCCGCCGCGAGCAGGGCGCCAAGCGCCAGCGCCAGAACAAGGACCGCCCCCCGCGTCCACGCCAGGAGGAGCGCCACGACGGCGCGCACCCGCAGCGCAAGCCCAACCGGCGCGGCGGGCGGCGCGGCGGGAAGGGCCAGCACCCCGACGCGGAGTGAAGCGCGCCCGCCATTATCGTGCGTCAAAAAACGGCGAATCCCTTTGGATTCGCCGTTTTTCCCTTCATATGCCCGGCGCCTCAAGGCTGCCGCGCGGCTTGCGGCCTCGCCGTCACCTGGCGAAGTCGCCGCGTATGAGCAGCTCGCAGGCCGCGCTGACCGTCAGGTCGTCCGCCGCCAGGTAGAGATGGTTCGCGCTCAGCGCCTCGCCGGCGTTGACTATGCCCCCGGCGGTGGCGTCTATCATCGTGCCGGTGGCCGTCGCGCCCTCGCCAAGGGGGATGACCTCCGTCCCCTCGGCGCAGCTCACGCCGCCGGAGGCCGTCACGCTCTCAAACGCGCTCTCGCCTCCCTCCAGGCCGCTGACGGCCTCCTCCAGCGCGGCGTCGAACTCCCGCTGGAGCTGCGGGGCGAGCACCTCGTCGAGATAGCTCTGCGCTATCAGCGGGTCGGACTGCGTGCCGTAGTTCGTGGCCGCATAAGCGCCGACGCCCGCCGCCAGCAGCGCGACGGCGAGTACGAGTACAAGCACCTGCCATTTTTTCATCTTATGTACCTCCCGATGCCGCGCGGGGACGTCCCCCCGCGCTTTTCTTGCGTTTTCCGCCGCGCCGCCTCACTGCGCGAGGCCGAAGCTGACGGCGATGGCGCCGTTTATGCGGTCCATGGTGGCCCCGTCGAGCCTGCCCATGCGTTCGCGAAGGCGCGTTTTGTCAAGCGTGCGTATCTGCTCGAGGAGCACTACGCTGTCGCGGCTCAGCCCGCAGCGGCTGGCGGCGAGTTCGATATGGGTGGGGAGCCGGGCCTTGCCGGTCTGCGAGGTTATGGCCGCGGCGATGACGGTGGGGCTGTGGCGGTTGCCGGTGTCGTTCTGCACGATCAGCACCGGGCGCACCCCGCCCTGCTCGCTGCCCACGACCGGGCTGAGATCCGCGTAATAGATGTCTCCCCGGTGTACGCTGTTAGCGTTCAACATGAGTACCACCTGCTTAGAATAGGCTGCCCGTTCACATTATATGTACCGGGCGGCGGTCTTGCCCGCCGGTGGTATTATCGCACGCAAACGCGCGCTTTATTCAGGAAGATAAATCCTCGGCACGCGCGGCGAGACCGCGCAGAGCAGCTCGTAGGCTATCGTACCGGCGGCGGAGGCCAGGGCGTCCGCGCCGGGCGAGTCGCCGAACACGGTCACGACGTCGCCCACGGCGGCCGGTATGTCCGTCACGTCTATCATGCACATATCCATGCAGATGCGCCCCACCTGCCTCGCCGGGCAGCCGTTCACCAGCACGGAGAACTTGCCGGAGAGGGCGCGGTGCAGCCCGTCTGCGTAGCCTATCGGGATGACGGCGAGGCGCATGTCCCGCTCGCAGGCGAAGGTCCGTCCATAGCTTATCGTGTCCCCGGCGCGGTGCTCGGAGATCTCCGCTATGCGGGTCTTTACGCTCATGACCGGCTCCAGCGCTATCCCCCCATGCTCCGCGCCCGGGTAGATCCCGTACAGCAGCAGCCCGGGCCGGACCATTTCCAGCGCCATATTGCGGAAATTTATGACCGCGCCGGAGTTTGAGCAGTGGCGGATGCCGAATTCCAGCCCCGCCGCAGACTCGAGGAAGCCCGCGGCCAGCAGGAACTGCGAAAACTGTGCGCGCGTAAAGTCCGCCTCCCCCGGCTCGTCCGACGCGGCGAAGTGCGTGAACACGCCGGTCCACTCCAGCCGGGGCAGCTTAAGCGCCTCCAGCGCTTCAAAGTTCCCTGCGGGCGTGCGCGCGTCGAAGCCCGTGCGCCCCATGCCCGTCTCCAGCTTCAGGTGGCAGCGCAGCGTCCTGCCCGTCCCTGCGAGCCGCGCGCTCATCTCCCGGGCGGCGTCGAGGCCGCCGACGGCCTGCTCGCAGTCCAGCTCCGCTATGCTGGGCGCCAGCTCGGCAGGGCTGGGCGCGAGTATGAGTATGCGCGCCCTCACCCCCGCGCGGCGCAGCTCCAGCGCCTCGCTGTAGCAGCTGACGGCCAGGTACTCCGCGCCGAAGCCCTCCAGCGCGTGGGCGATGCGCGTCAGCCCGTGGCCGTAGGCGTTGGCCTTGCACAGCCCGGCGAAGCGGCAGCCCGGCGGCAGCGTCGCCCGTATCGACCTGTAGTTGCGTTCGAGCCTGGCGAGGTCAATCTCCGCCCAGGTCCGCATATCCAGATACGCCATAGTATGCCTCAATCGATGGTAAATTCGCTTATATCGCACTGCACGGCGCTCTCCCCGCCGCTGAGTATCTCTGCCCAGACGGGTACGCCGCCCTCCAGGCGCAGCGTAACGCCCAGATCATCCGTGAGCTGCAGGGAGGCGAACTCGCAGCCCTCCTCGCTCCAGGCCAGGGCCTCGTATCCGCTCTCCACAGCCTCGAGCACCAGCGGCAGGGCGTCCACGGCGCTCACCGCGCCCGCGCCCATGTCCAGCACCAGCCCCTCGAACTCCAGCGAGCGCCCCTCGCCGGAATACACGGCCCTGGCCCCGGCGAACTCCTCCGGCGCAAGCACCGTGACGGCCAGGGCGTCCGGCGAGCGCGAAAGCGAGAGCGTCCACTCGCCGAGGCGGCCCTCGCCCAGCGAGGCGACCTCCGCCGTTATCGCGACGGCCCGCGCGCCCTCAAGCTCCGCACGCAGGGCGTCCACCGCCCCGGCGCCGCCGCAGCCCGAAAGCGCGAGCGCCGCCAGCAGCGCGGCCGCGCCCATGATAATTCGGCGCATTTTGCATCTACTCCTCCGTGATAAGCATCATCGCCCGGGGGAGCCTCTCTATCGCGTCGGTCACCGTCATGCCGTACTCGCCCAGCTCGGCGGCGGCGATGTCGCCGGCCAGGCCGTGCAGGTATACGGCCAGCGGCACGGCCTTCTCAGGCCCGAACTGGCAGAGCATCGCGCCGGCAAGCCCCGTGAGCGCGGCGCCGCTGCCGCCCCGGGCCAGGCCCGGGTTGCCGCTTTGGTTTACATAAATCTTGCCGTCCGGGAAGGCCACGACCGTCCCCGCGCCCTTGAGCGCCAGGATGCAGCGCCGCTCCACGGCGAAGCGCCGCGCCGCCTCCTCCCTGCCCGGCGCTAGGCTGCCGCCCAGCGAGCGGGTGAACTCCCCCTCGTGCGGAGTGAGCACGGCGGGCTTCGCCGTGTCCGCAAGCGCGTCCAGGCCGAGCCGGCCCAGCGCCCAGAGCGCGTCGGCGTCCAGCACCAGCTGCGCCCGGGAACGCAGCGCCAGGCGGACGGCCTCCAGCGCGCCCTCTCCCCTGCCGAGGCCGGGGCCTATGGCCAGCACGTCGCAGTGCGCGGCGAGGCGGCCCAGCTCCTCCGCCGCACCGGGGGCCAGGCCCCCGTCCGCGCCGCTCTCCAGCGGGTGGACCATGGCCTCGTCGTTCTTGACCGCGGCGACGGCGTAGATGCTGGCCGGCACGGCGAGATGCACCAGCCCCGCGCCGCCGCGCACGGCGGCCCTCGAGGCCAGGGTGGGCGCGCCGGAGCAGCCCACGCAGCCGCCGGCTATCAGCAGCCGGCCGAAATCGCGCTTTGAACCCGCGCGCGCCCGCCTGGGAAGCAGCGAGGGCGCGGCGGCCTTTGCCAGATTACCGTCCATAGCTCTACATTATACATTTCCGAAAGAATTTCGTCAATTCATTTGACTTCCGGCGGGCGATGTGCTATAAGTATATTCGTCTTTATACCGGCATATCGCTGTGAACGGGAAAATGCCAGCGTCAAGCGCAGCAGAGAAGGGGGGCCGCCGGCTGAGAGCCTCCCGCGACCCATGCGTTGGCTGTTCGCCCGGGAGCGCCCGGCCAATCACCGGCGGGTACGGCCCGTTACAGCCGCATGAGCGCGGCGCTTTGGCGCCGAAAACGGGTGGTACCGCGGAAGTGAGCCTTTCGTCCCTGTCTGGGGACGGAGGGCGTATTTTTTGCCCGCCGTGAGCCGGCCGCGCAACACTTATCAGGAGGCAAAGTATGAAGGAACAACTCGAGCACCTCGCCGCAGAATCGCTTGAAGCGGTCGCAGCGGCCAACGACATGGCGGCGCTTGACGCGCTGCGCGTCAAGTATCTGGGCAAAAAGGGCGCGCTGACCGCCATTCTCAAGCAGATGGGCCGCCTCTCCGCCGAGGAGCGCCCGGCCATGGGCCAGCTGGCCAATTCCGTCCGCGCCGAGCTGGAGGCCGCGCTCGACGGCCGCCGCGCCGAGCTGGAGGCCGCGGCGATGGAGGCCCGGCTGGAGGCCGAGGCGCTGGACGTCACCCTGCCCGGCAAACGCACCAGGGCCGGCCGCAAGCATCCCATGGACGTCGTGATAGACGAGCTGAAGGACATCTTCGTCGGCATGGGCTTTGAGATAGACGACGGCCCCGAGGTCGAGGAGAGCGTCTATAACTTTGACCGCCTGAACACCGACGAGGGCCACCCGGCCCGCGAGTGGACCGACACCTTCTACCTCGACGAGGAGAGCCGCACCCTGCTGCGCACCCAGACCAGCAATATGGAGCCGCGCATCATGGAGACGCGCGAGCTGCCCATACGCGCCGCCGTCTTTGGCCGCTGCTACCGCAAGGACGAGGTGGACGCCACCCACAGCCCCATGTTCCACCAGATGGAGGGCGTGGTCGTGGACGAGCACATCACCTTTGCCGACCTCAAGGGCCTGCTGCACAACATGGCCGTGCAGCTGTACGGTCCCAACACGGTGACCCGCTTCCGTCCGCACCACACATACCCCTCTTTCGCCTTAGGTTCCTCTTTGTCCAGCACAGGAATGACACTCTCGTCCACTTGTATATACGCACTGGAGAGTATCTTCTGTTTGAGCAGGTTGTACAGAAGCCTGAGTTACTCCACCGCCATTTCCTACCATCCGCACATGGTAGATTCGCTTATGATGATTCCTGATTCGCGATACTGCTGTATCAGACGGTAGAACGGGAGATGATACATGAACTTGCCGATGATAATGTCCGTCAGGACCGAGGCGCCTGCCATACATTTGCTGACCGGGACAAGAGGAAGAGGATGAATCAGAATCTGCCTTTCCTCGGGATATTTCTCCATATCGGATTT
>CALWYT010000054.1 GCA_944385835.1 uncultured Oscillospiraceae bacterium
GCAGCGAAAGCTGCGGGCGCTGCGGCAACAACTGCCAGCTGACCGTCAACACCTTCTCCGACGGCGAGACGTACATAAGCGGCAACCGCTGCGAGCGGCCCGTGACGGGCAGGGAGGACAGCGGCGAGCTGAACCTGTACGACTACAAGCGTAAGCTGATACTTTCCTATAAGCCGGTCAAGGGGCAGCGAGGGAAGATAGGCATCCCGCTCTGCCTGAATATGTGGGAGCTGTTCCCGTTTTGGCACACCTTTTTCACCAGGCTCGGCTTTACGGTGTACCACAGCCCGCTGTCCAGCCGGGCGCTGTACCTGAGCGGGCAGGCCACCATACCCAGCGACACGGTCTGCTTCCCGGCCAAGCTCGCGCACGGCCACATCCGCGCGCTCTCGAAGATGGGCATGGACGTCATATACTACCACTGCATGACCTACAACCTCGACGAGCGCCTCGGCGACAATCACTACAACTGCCCCGTCGTTGCCTATTACCCCGAGGTCCTCGCGGGCAACTGCCCCGAGCTGCGCGAGACGAGGTTCATATACGACTACATCGGCCTGCACCGCCCGCGCGACTTCATCGTCAAGATGTACAGGACCCTGCACAAGAGCTTCCCCGACATAACGATCGAGGAGGTCAAAGAGGCCAGCGGCGCGGCCTTCGCCGAATACCACAGCCACATGGACCAGATACGCGCGCGCGGCGCGGAGATAGTCGGGCGGGCCAGGGCGGAGGGCAGGCGCATCATCGTCCTCGCCGGCCGGCCGTATCACGTGGACCCGGAGATAAACCACGGCATAGACACGCTGATAACGCGCATGGGCGCGGCCGTGATAACGGAGGACTCGCTCAGCCCGCTTATGAAGAGGTTCCCGACCACGGTGCTGAACCAGTGGACCTACCACTCGCGCCTGTACGCGGCGGCAAAGTACTGCGCCTCGCAGCCGGACATGGACCTGGTGCAGCTGGTGAGCTTCGGCTGCGGCGTGGACGCCATCACGACGGACGAGACGCGCGAGATCCTCCACGCCGGGGGAAAGCTCTACACCCAGCTGAAGATCGACGAGATAACTAACCTGGGCGCGGTGCGCATACGCCTGCGCAGCCTGTTTGCGGCCCTTGAAGAGAGAGAGGAGGCCCGGCAATGAGCGAGACGCCGGTTTATCCGAAGTTCACGCCGGAAATGAAGAAAACGCACAAGATACTGATACCCAACATGGCGCCCGTCCAGTTCCGCATAATGGCGGCGGTCATGAAGCAGCAGGGCTACGACTGCGAGCTGCTGGAAAACTGCGGCAGCCAGGTCTGCGAGCTGGGTCTCAAGTACGTCCACAACGACACCTGCTATCCGGCGCTGCTGGTCATAGGCCAGTTTATTGACGCGCTCAACTCCGGGAGATACGACCTTGACCACACCGCGCTGATCATCACGCAGACCGGCGGCGGCTGCCGGGCCTCGAACTACATTCACCTGCTGCGCAAGGCGCTGGTGAAGGCCGGATACGGCCAGGTGCCGGTTGTCAGCCTGAACTTCTCCGGGCTGGAGCGGGACAGCGGCTTCCCCATTACGCTGACCACCATACGCCGCCTGCTGGCGGTCATATACTACGGGGATATGCTGGTGTCGCTGCGCGCGCAGACCGAGCCTTACGAGGTGCATATGGGCGACGCGAAGCAGGTGCAGGAGCGGTGGCTGGACACGATCTGCGGCTGGTTTTTGAAGGACAGCGGCTGGCACAGCCGCGAGATACAGCGCAATATGCCGCTTATCGCGGCAGACTTCGCAAAAATCCCCGTAAAGCGCGTGCCAAAGGTCAAGGTGGGCGTAGTCGGGGAGATATACGTCAAGTATTCGCCCCTCGGCAACAACGACCTCGAGGCCTTCCTCGCCGGCCAGGGCTGCGAGGTCAACGTGCCGGGCCTGATGGGCTTTGTGCAGTACTGCATCTACAACTTCTCGAACACGGCGCGGCTTTACGGCGGCAACGTGTTCCTGCGCAGCGCCAGCGGGGTGCTGCTCGGCCTCATGGAGCGCATCGAGAGCGTCATGCGCGAATCGCTCATCGCCTTCGGCTTCCACGCGCCCATGCCCTTCAGGGAGCTGGTGAAGCAGGCCGACGGCGTCATCTCCACCGGCGACAAGATGGGCGAGGGCTGGCTGCTGACCGCCGAGATGGTCGAGCTGGTCAAGAGCGGCTATGAGAACATCGTCTGCGCCCAGCCCTTCGGCTGCCTGCCGAACCACATCTGCGGCAAGGGCGTAATCAACCGCATACGGGAGCTGTACCCGAGCGCAAACATAACGCCCATCGACTATGACCCCGGGGCGACTCGCGTGAACCAGGAGAACCGCATCAAGCTGATGCTGTCCGTCGCGCGCGAACGGCTGGAAGGGGAGGCTAAGCCGGAGGAGGGCGAGCTGAGCTTCGCCGGCTGAGGAAATGAACGGCGCGGCGTCGCGTTTTATCGCGGCGCCGCGCTTTTTTCACGGCTGCGGGCAAAATGTCAAATGCGGTGTTGACCGGGGACGGTGAGCGGCTGTATTATATAGGGTAGCGGACAGACCGCCGCTGAGACGATATGCGGAGGGGAAGAAATGCAGTACAAGACCGACATAGAGATAGCGCAGGCCTGCGAGAAAGAGCGGATAGGCGCCGTCGCGGCGCGCGCGGGGATAGCGGAGGAGTACATCGAGCAGTACGGGAACTACAAGGCCAAGGTGGACTACAGGTTCCTGCGCGACCACGCGGACACGCCGGACGGGAAGCTCATACTCGTCACGGCCATCACCCCGACGCCCGCGGGCGAGGGCAAGACGACGACCACGGTCGGCCTGACGGACGGCCTGCGTAAGATTGGCAGGAAGTCCATGGCGGCGCTGCGCGAGCCGTCGCTGGGTCCCGTGTTCGGCATAAAGGGCGGCGCGGCCGGCGGCGGCTACGCCCAGGTCGTGCCTATGGAGGACATAAACCTGCACTTCACCGGCGACTTCCACGCCATAGGGGCGGCGAATAACCTGCTCGCCGCGATGCTGGACAATCACATCCAGCAGGGGAACGCCCTCGGCATAGACCCGAAGCAGATAACCTGGAAGCGCGCGGTGGACATGAACGACCGGCAGCTCCGTCACATAGTCGACGGCCTCGGCGGCAGGATGCAGGGCGTGCCGCGCGAGGACGGCTTCGAGATAACCGTCGCCAGCGAGGTAATGGCCGTGCTCTGCCTCGCGAGCGACATCACCGACCTCAAGGCGCGCCTGGCGCGCATCATTGTCGGCTACACCTACGACGGGAAGCCCGTCACGGCCCACGACCTCAAGGCCGAAGGCGCGATGGCGGCGCTTTTGAAGGACGCGCTCAAGCCGAACCTCGTGCAGACGCTCGAGGGTACGCCGGTGTTCATCCACGGCGGCCCCTTCGCGAACATCGCCCACGGCTGCAACTCCATCACGGCGACGCGCATGGCGCTCAAGTGCGCGGACTACGTCGTCACGGAGGCGGGCTTCGCCGCCGACCTCGGCGCGGAGAAGTTTTTGGATATCAAGTGCCGCATGGCGGGCTTGAAGCCCAACGCCGTCGTCATCGTGGCGACCGTCCGCGCGCTCAAATACCACGGCGGCGTGCCGAAGGCGGAGCTGAATAACGAAAACCTCGCGGCTCTGGAGAAGGGGCTTCCGAACCTCCTGCAGCACGTGGGCAATATAAAGAACGTGTTTGGCCTGCCCTGCGTGGTGGCCATAAACGCCTTCCCGACGGATACGAAGGCGGAGCTGGACATGGTCGAGGCCCGCTGCCGCGAGCTGGGCGTCAACGTCGCGCTCAGCGAGGTCTGGGCGAAGGGAGGCGAGGGCGGCATGGCGCTGGCCGAAGAGGTCGTGCGCCTGTGCGAGCAGCCCAACGATTTCCGCCAGAGCTATGAGCTGGACATGAGCATCATGGAGAAGCTCAACGCGATATGCACCAGGGTCTACCACGCCGACGGCGTGCAGCTCGTGGGCAACGCGGTCAAGCAGATAAAGCAGCTCGAGGAGCTGGGCTTCGGCAAGCTGCCGATTTGTATGGCCAAGACGCAGTACAGCTTCTCCGACGACGCGAGCCTGCTGGGCGCGCCGAGCGGCTTCACCGTGACGGTGCGGAACCTCAAGGTCTGCGCGGGCGCGGGCTTCATCGTGGCGCTGACCGGCGACATCATGACCATGCCGGGGCTGCCGAAGGTGCCGGCCGCCGAAAAGATAGACGTCGACGAAAACGGCGTCATCTCGGGCCTGTTCTGATGGCCAGGATACTGAAGGGCGCGCCGGTAGCGGAGGCGCTGGACCGCGGCACCGCCCACGCCGCGGCCGAACTTGCCCGCCGGGGCATAAGGCCCGCGCTGGGCATACTCAGAGTGGGCGAGAGGGCGGACGACCTGGCCTATGAGGCCGCTGCGGTCCGCCGCTGCGAGAAGCTTGGCGTCGCCGTCCGCTGCGTTAACCTGCCCGCGGACGTGAAGCAGGGCGCGCTTATCGCCGCCATAGCGCGGATGAACTCAGACGCGCTCATACACGGCGTGCTCATGTTCCGCCCGCTGCCGCCGCAGCTTGACGAGGCGGCCGCCTGCGGCGCGCTGATGCCCTCGAAGGACGTGGACGGCGTCACCCGCGAGAGCGCCGCCACGCTGTATTACGGCGAGGGAGAGGGCTTCGCGCCATGTACGGCGGAGGCCGTAGTGGCCCTGCTCGAGCACTACGGCGTGGAGATTGCCGGAAAGAGGGCCGTCGTGGTCGGGCGCAGCGCCGTGATTGGCCGGCCGGCCGCGCTGCTGCTGCTCCAGCGCGACGCCACCGTGACCGTCTGCCACTCCCGGACCGGGAACCTTGCGGAGATCACCCGCGGCGCGGACATAGTCGTCGCCGCGATAGGAAGGGCCGAAGCGCTGGGGGCTGAGTATTTTACTCCCGGCCAGACGGTGGTGGACGTGGGCATAAACTACTCCGAGGCCAGGGGGCGGCTGGTGGGCGACGTGGACTTTGAGGCCGTGGAGAGCGCCGCCGGGGCGATAACGCCCGTACCCGCCGGGGTCGGCAGCGTCACCACGTCCGTGCTTGCGCGGCACGTCGTGCGCGCGGCGGGGGGAGCGGTATGAAGCTGCTGTCCGAAGCCCCGGCCGGCTTCCTCGCCGGCTTTGTGATAAGCTCCGGGGGCGCAGCCTATCTGGCGCTGGAGAACGTCCTGGCCGGCGCGCTGATGTTTACGGTCGGGCTGTTCGCCATCTGCTCCTTCGGCTGGAACCTGTTCACGGGGAAGGTCTGCTATTCCATAGGCAAGCGGCCGGGCTACGCGGCCTTCCTGGCCGTCGTATGGCTGTCCAATTTCGCCGGGGCCGCGGCCGGGGGCGCGCTGCTGCGCCTGACCCGGCTGGAGCAGGCCGTGGCCAGGGCGCAGGCCATCGCGGAGGTAAAGCTGGACGATTCGCTCCTGAGCGTGTTCGTGCTGGCGCTGTTCTGCAACGTGCTCATCTACATAGCGGTCGAGGGCTACCGCAGCATACCCCATGAGCTGGGCAAGTACCTCGCCGTGTTCTTCGGCGTCAACGTATTCGTCGTCTGCGGCTTCGAGCACTGCGTGGCCAATATGTTTTACTTCACCGTGGCCGGGGCCTGGTCGGGCGAGGCGCTGCTTTTCCTCGCCGTCAACACCGTTGGCAACGCCTGCGGCGGCCTGCTCATCCCGGCTGTTACGCAGCTCGGCTGCAAGCTGAAGGGGAAGGCCGGGGGCTGAAACCAATACAACCAGATATACCTGTGTCAGAGTAGGTCCGGCGCGTTAGCGCCGGCGCGGTCCTGCCGCGCCGGAGGCGCTTAAGTACCGCGGGATGGGAGGTCGCCCGCGGACGAAGGGGCTTTGCCCCGCGGTGCCGTACCGCATCCGCTGCCACTGAAGGTAGGCGCGCGCTCCTTTTGTGGCAATTCGTCACGAAAGGAGCGTATTTTGTGAAGAAGATCCGATTTACACCCCAGCGAATATCCATGGACGCAATGCTGGCGGCCATGTGCATGGCGCTGGCGAGCCTGGCGCTGCAGCTGGGCGGCAACTTCAAGATAACCTTCGAGAGCGTGCCTGTTATTATCGGCGCGCTGCTCTTCGGGCCGGCAGACGCCATGCTGATAGGCGGCCTCGGCACCTTTGCGTACCAGCTGCTCTTTTCAGGCTACGGCATAACGGCAACGACGCCGCTGTGGATACTGCCCTACGTCGCCTGCGGCTACATCGTCGGCGCGCTCGCGCGCCGGGCGGGGGACGGGCTGCGCGGCTGGCGGCTTATGGCGGCGATAGGCGCGGCCGAGCTTTGCGTGACGCTGCTCAACACCGCGGCGCTGTACGTGGACAGCAAGCTGTACGGCTACTATTCGGCGGCCTTCGTGTTCGGCACGCTGGCCGTGCGCCTAGCGCTCTGCGCGGCTAAGGCCGTGGTATACGCTGAGGTCCTGCCCGTGCTCCTTGCGGCGCTGCGCCGCTTCCGCACTGCCGGGACGGGCGGGTACAGGAAATGAGGTAAAACTTATGGAGAACTTCTATCTTCACACCTCTACGGAGGTCTATTTCGGCCGCGGCCGCGCAGCTGAGACGGGGGAGATTGTCCGCGCGCACGGCGCGAGGAAGCCGCTATTGTATTACGGCGGCGGCAGCGCGGAGCGCAGCGGGCTTTTGGGGCGTATACGCAGCTCCCTCGCCGGGGCGGGGCTTGACTTTGCCGAGCTGGGCGGCGTGCGGTCCAACCCCACGGCGAATTTCGCCGCGTACACGGCGCGCTTTGCCCGGGAAAAGGGCTGCGATATGCTGCTGGCTGTCGGCGGGGGCAGCGTCATAGACAGCGCGAAAATGGCCGCGTACTGCGTCCGCAGCGGCCTTGAGCCGTGGGATATAACCATGAAGCGCGCCGTGCCGGACAGCCGGGTAAAGCTGGGCGTGGTGCTCACGATTGCCGCCACGGGCAGCGAGACAAGCGATAGCGCGGTGCTCACGCACGAGGGGCAAAAGCGCGGCTACACCAGCGAGCTTAACCGCCCGGACTTCGCCATAATGGACCCTGAGCTGACCTACACCCTCCCGCCGTACCAGACGGCCTGCGGCGTAGTGGACATGATGACGCACACGATGGAGCGCTATTTCTGTACGAATACGGATAACGCCCTCGCCGACGAGCTGAGCGAGGGGCTGCTGCGCGCCGTTATCGCCGCCGGCCGCCGGGCCATGCAGGACCCCTTCGACTACGAGGCGCGAGCTACGCTGATGTTTGCGGGGAGTCTTTCGCACAACGGGCTTATGGGCGCGGGCAGGCGCTGCGGCATGTGGGCGCACAAGCTCGAGCATGAGATGAGCGCCCTGGACCCGGGCATAGCCCACGGCGCGGGCCTCGCCGTGCTGTGGCCGGCGTACCTCCGCTTCCTCTCCGCCGATGAGGCCGCGCAGGCGCGCCTCTGCCGCTACGCGGTCAAAATCTGGGGCTTGGAGCCGGACTTCGAGCGGCCCCGGCGCACTGTCGAGGCCGGTATAGAGGCGACGCGGGCGTACTTTAACAGCCTGGGTATGCCGTCCACTCTGCGCGAGCTGGGGCTGTCTGAGGCAGACATAGCCCGCATGAGCGATGGCTGCACCGGCGCAGGAACCGTGACCTACCCGGCCATTGTCCCCATAGGCCGGGCGGAGGCCGAGCGGATCTTCCGCCTATGCCTCTGACGGCTCAGCCGCACTGTCTCAGGAACATAGGCGCGCCGCGGACGTCATAGATATGGATACAACCTAAAGGCGGACGCCGCGGCGTCCACCGGACAAGGAGGACTCCATATGAGACGGAAAGCGGCTGCCGCCCTGGCCGCGGCGCTCGCCCTGGCCCTGGCGCTTTCGGCCTGCGGCCGGGAGGAGGTAAGCGGACCCGGGCGGGCGGAATATATGACCCTCTCGCCCGGGACCGAACGGGACGGCGTGCTCTCGCCCGACGACCCGGAAAACCTGACCAGCGGCCTGCGCGCCGGCGAATAAAGACAAATCCGCCCCGGACACCGCGTCCGGGGCGGAAAATTATTCGGCTAAGGGCTTACTCCCCGTCGGGGG
>CALWYT010000055.1 GCA_944385835.1 uncultured Oscillospiraceae bacterium
TATCGCGAGGGGTAATGGGAACTAAGGACAGAAAGAGGTTTTGATATGCACAATATTGTGGACCAGGTCTTCGGAAACAGCGTCAAGGGCAACATTTTGAAGCTGATTTTCGGCGTTGCGCTGCTCGTCCTGGTGTACGTCACAGGCATAAGGGGGAGATGGCTTGGATTTGCCGTCGTGGTCATATGCGTCGCGCTTTACAGGGTCGTAAAGCAGCTCTTCGCGGCGCTGGCCGGCAATGCGCGCGAGAATTCAGGCGAAGAAGGCTCTGACGGCGGCGACGCCGGCTGAGCGGCGGAACAGGCTGCGAAAAATCTGTGTCAGGTACTTCAAAGTATCTGGCACAGATTTTAATTTGGGACATATTGCAGAAAATTCGGAGAAAAGCCCGCAGCTCGGGCGTCCTCGCTCAGAAATAGCGTCTCACCTTTGAGCTGTACGCCTCCCACGCCTCGCCAAAGGCCCCAGCGCACCAGCGCTCCTCGGAGAGTATTACCCAGTGCGCCGCGAGCGAGTTCACAACGGCCAGGCTGAGCAGCACGGGCGACTTGGCCAGGGCCGACACGCCCAGGTAATAGATGGCGTAGGCCGCGTTCATCGGGTTGCGAGAGAGGCGGTAGACCCCGCGCGTGACAAGGCCGGCCTCTCCCGGCCTCGCGAAGGCCGCCACCGCCGCCGTCAGCAGGGAGAGACCCAGCGCGCAGAGCGCGGAGCCGGTCCAGCATTGCCAGCTGCCGTCAAATTCGGCGCGCATGAAGTACGGGTAGATGAATATGGCGGCGCCGGTAAGCTGATAGACGTTGGACGCGAATTTTTCGAGGTTACCAAACGCCGGCGCGCTGTCGGCTGCGCGGCGGGCGGCGCCGCGGCTGAGGATTGGCAGCAGCGCAAGGCGCACGGCGAAAAAGGGCAGCATGAGGATAAAGGCGTTCATGGCGGCAAATCAACTCCATTCCCCGTTATTTTAGCACACCTGAGGCGTGCTTGGCAATTTTAACGTTTTTTTAAACGCCGGCAAAACAAACTTAAATAATTTTCGTCTTTCAAATCGGGCCGCAAAGTGCTACAATTACAAGGACACACAGCCAAGGAGGCTTTTTCATGGAAAAGAGAACGATTGCGGTCATCTTCGGCGGCTGCTCCCCGGAGTATCCCGTTTCGCTGGAGTCCTCGCACTCCGTCATAGTCAACATGGACCGTGAGAAGTACGACCTGGTACTGCTGGGCATAACCAAGGGCGGCGAGTGGTTCCGCTACTACGGCGGGGCCGAGGCGCTGGAGGACGACAGCTGGCGCGCCGGCAGATGCGTCCCCGCTCTCATCTCCCCCGACCGCGAGGTTCACGGCGTCGTGGAGTTTGAAGGCGGCGAAGTCAGGACCACTCGCATAGATGCGGCCTTCCCCGTCATGCACGGAAAAAACGGAGAGGACGGCACCATACAGGGGCTTTGCGAGATGGCCGGCATACCGATAATCGGCTGCGGCGCGCTTTCCAGCGCGCTGTGCATGGACAAGGACCGCGCGCACAGGCTTGTCTCCCTCGCCGGCGTGGACGTACCCGCGGCGATAGTCCTGTCCTCCATGCCGGAGGCTGCGGACATAGAGTCCCGCGTCGCCGCCATCGGCTACCCCGTGTTTGTGAAGCCCGTGCGCGCCGGCTCCAGCTTCGGCATAACCAAGGTGTCCTCGCCTGCTGCTCTAATGGACGCGGTGAGGTTCGCCTTCCAGTTCGACAGGGACGTCATAATCGAAGAGGCCATCCCCGGCTTTGAGGTCGGCTGCGCCGTCATGGGCAACCGGGAGCTTACGATAGGCCGCGTGGACGAGATAGAGATTTACGGCGACATCTTCGACTACGTTGAGAAGTACACGCTCAAGACCGCCAAGATACATATGCCGGCGCGTGTAAGCGCGGAGACCGAGGCGCGCATACAGTCGGCCGCGGCGAAGATATACCGCGCGCTTGACTGCCGCGTCATGGCCCGTGTGGATATGTTCTTGACGCCGGACGGCCGCGTTGTGTTCAACGAGGTCAACACCATACCCGGCTTTACGCCGCACAGCCGCTTCCCCAACATGATGAAGGGCATAGGCCTAGACTTCCCCGCCCTGCTGGACGCGCTGGTGGGCTATACCTTCGGCGAGTGAAACGCCGGGCGAAATCCTGGCAATCCGCAGCCGACTAATCGGAGGTCACCTCTATGAGCAGAGGCAGAAACTACAAAGGCATAGAGATCTTCCGCGTCGCCGCCGCTTTTCTGGTGGTCGCGATACACACCTCGCCGCTGGCGTCCTATTCAAGCACCGCGGACTTTATCTTTACGCGCGTAATCGCCCGGGTCGCGGTGCCGTTCTTCTTCATGGCCACGGGATTTTTCGTCCTGGGCGGCGAGTCCGCGCGCAAGAGCCTGAAAAAGCTGCTCTGTATCTACGCCGCCAGCGCGGCGCTGTACCTGCCGGTGAACGTCTACGCGGGGCATCTGCAGAGCTGGGGCCTGCTTGACCTCATTCAGCAGATATTCTTCGAAGGCACTTTCTACCACCTGTGGTACCTGCCAGCCGCCATACTGGGACTCTTGCTCACGGGCAGCCTGCTTCGCCGGCTCGGTGAAAGGCGGACCGCCGCGGCCGCAATCGCCCTCTATGCGCTAGGCCTGCTCGGCGACAGCTACTGGGGCCTTATAGAGGGCGTCCCGGTGCTGAACGGCGCGTACAACGCCGTATTCGCGCTCATGGGCTACACCAGGAACGGGCTGTTCTTCGCGCCGGTATTCATGTGGCTGGGCTACAGGCTGCGCGGCGGAGGCAGATGCGCCGCGGGCTACGAGGCCGCAGGGCTGGCCGCCGGGTTCGCGCTTATGCTTGCGGAGGCGCTTTTTGCGCGCTCGCAGGGCTGGCAGAGGCACGACAGTATGTACGTCCTGCTGCCCTTTGTCATGTATTTCCTCTTCGCGCTGCTCATGCGCGCGCGCGGCAGGGTCTCGCTGCCGCTGGGAGACTTTTCGCTGCTGGTCTACATCCTCCACCCTGCCGCCATCATCGCCGTGCGCGGCGCCGCGCGAGTCCTCGGGCTTTGGGGCGCGCTTGTCGAAAACAGCCTCGGCCACTATGCCGCGGTCTGTCTCGCCAGCAGCGTGGCGAGCGCCGCACTGCTCTGGCTCTGGGAGCGGATAAGGCCCAGGCGCGTATCGCCCACCGCGCGCGCGTGGCTTGAGATCGATACCGCCGCGCTGCTGGACAACGCGCGCCGTCTTCAGGGCTTTATGCCGGATGGTTCGCGCATGATGGCGGTGCTCAAGTGCGACGCCTACGGCCACGGCGCGGTGCGCAGCGCGCTGGAGCTGAACTCCGCCGGCTTCGACGCCTTCGCCGTCGCCTGCCTCGCCGAAGGCGTAGAGCTGCGCCGCGCCGGGGTCAAGGGCCTTATACTCATCCTCGGCTACACACCCGTGGACCAGTGGCGCGTCCTGCGCCGCTACTCGCTGACGCAATGCGCCGTTGACGCGGCCTACGCCCGAGCGCTCAGCGTCGCTGCAAAGGCCGCGGTGGACGTCCACGTCAAGGTGGACACCGGGATGCACCGCCTCGGCGAGGACTGGAGGCATACGGAAGAGATCGCGGCCTGCTTCAGCCTGCCGCACGTCCGCGCAACTGGTATGTTCACGCATCTGGCAGTCTCTGACTCCATGGACGCGAAGGACGTTGACTTCAGCCGCGAGCAGCTGCGCCGCTTCTTCGCCCTGGCGGAGGAACTGCGCGCCCGTGGTGTCGAACCCGGGGCCTTGCACGCCCAGGCCAGCTACGGCATACTGAATTACCCCGACGCGCGTTTTGCCTATGGCCGCGCCGGCGTCGCGCTGTACGGCGTCAAGAGCGACAGCGCTGACGCCGTAAGCGCGTGGCCGGAGCTTCGCCCCGTGCTGAGCCTGCGCGTCCGGATAGGCCTTGTAAGGGAGCTTCCCGCCGGAGAGGGCCTTGGCTACGGCCTCGAGTTCACCACCTCGCGCGAGAGCCGGATAGCCGTCCTGCCCATTGGCTACGGCGACGGCGTGTTCCGCTGCGCCATGCCCGGGGGCGCCTGGGCGATAGTCAACGGCAGGCGCTGCCCCATAGTCGGCCGCATATGTATGGACCAGCTCTTCCTGGACGTCACGGACGCCGGGGAGGTGAAGCCGGGCGACGTCGCAACGCTCATTGGGCGCGGCGGCGGCGAGACAGTGTCCTGCGAGGAGTTTGCCGCGCGCTGCGGCACAATAACAAACGAGGTCCTCAGCCGCCTTGGCAAGCGCCTGCCAAGGCTGTGGATGTGACAAAACAAAATGAAAAGCCCGCCGGGCAGCGCCCGGCGGGCTTTGTTTACGCCTTTTTCTTTGATTTAAGCCATATGCGGTGATAGAGCAGCGCGTACATTACAAACGAGAACAGCGCGACGCCAAGCTGCACGCAGATCAGGGACACGCGGACCTCCTCGCGCATCATGGGGAAAATCAGCAGGAGGAATACGACGGCATAGGTTACGGCTGTGCAGACCTTGCCGTACCACATCGCGCCGTCGAGGCGGAAACCGCGGCGCAGCATTACGAAGCCCATAACGGCCATGAAGCCCTCCTTCACGACGTAAAGCCCGAACACCGCGCCCATCAGCGGGAAGCGGAAGGCCAGGGACAGCGCGACCGCGGCCATGGTCAGCTTGTCCGCGACGGGGTCGATAAACTTGCCCCACTCGGTGATCATGTTGAAGCGGCGCGCGATTTTGCCGTCGAGCATGTCCGTCAACCCGGAGACGACGATGACCACCGCCGCCCAGCGCAGGCCGCGCTCATCCTCCGCGGCGAAGTATACCGCCAGATATACGGGTATGAGCGCGAGCCGGAAATAGCTCAGTATATTCGGGATGGAGAAATACTCTTGCAGCTTGTCCTTGTTCACAAAAACTACCTCAGTTTGCCTGGTTACCGTTTATCATGCCGGAAACTCCGCAGCTTATGCGTTCGGCGGCGCCATGCGGGAAATGCCTCTCGATGTTTCCGCGTATGTCCTCGGCCCGGCCCGGCTCCAGGAGCAGCTGCATGGCAAGGGGAACTATGCTCTGCGTAGGGGCGGTCAGGGCGCAGCCGCGGCTGGTAAGGTACTCAAGATTCTTGGTCTCGCAGCCGGGTACGGCGTTGATAATTATCATAGGCAGACGCTTTGCCATGGCCTCCGTACTGGTGGACCCGCCGGGCTTTGAAATCATGAGGTCGGCGGCGTCCATCCATATGTTGACCTGCTTGGTAAAGCCGACCGCGTGTACGTTGGGCAGCGCCCTTGAAGTTATCGCCTCGAAAAGGCGGTGGTTTGTACCGCAGAGCACGGCGAGCGTTCCTCCGGCGGGAAGCTCCGCGCTCAGCTCAACCGCCAGGCGCTCCATCGGCCCGCAGCCCATTGCACCGCACATGAGTATGGCCAGCGGTCCGTCAGCCGGCAGGCCAAGCTTCATCCGCGCCTCACTCTTCGGAATGTGCTCTATGAACTCTCGCCGCACGGGTATGCCGGACTCTATAACGCGCTCCGCGGACAGGCCGCAGGAGACGAATTCGCCGATAAGGTCGTGCGGGACAAAGTTCAGGTCGAGATCGCACTCCGCAAAGCCGGGACTGCAGGTATAGTCGGTCGCGACATTGGCGGTCGGAAGCTCCAACGCGCCCGCGCGACGGAGCTTGGCCAGCATGAAAGACGCGAAGATGTGTACGCTTACAATGGCGTCAAAGCTGCCGGAGGCGATGTACTGGCCCAGGGCCTTCGCGCCGCGCTGGCACTCTATGCGGAAGGCCGCGGCCCCGCTGCGCTGTTCATATTTATATCCGACGCCGAAAAGATACGGAAGGTAACGGTAGACAAAGTTATGTCCGTGACTGATCAATTTGCCGTCATAGCCGGGCAGAAATTGCAGTGCGTCAACTATCCGGCACTCCGCCCCGTCCGCGGCAGCGGCCTGGGCTATCGCCTTTGCGGCGGAATTGTGACCGCCGCCCGTACTGCAGGTAAGTATTAAGAGCTTCATACAGCCTCCCCGTCGGGTGTTGGTAATAAACTAATACGGTTTGTTCAAAAAAGTATCAACCTGAGTCGAAAAATGTGATAACTCCCGGAACCCGCGTCAGAGGGCGGCGCAGCGGGCGAGCCAATCGCTTTCGCATATCTCGTCCAGCCCAAGGACCGCCCTCCAGCCGATTTCGCGCTCGGCGCGCACGGCGTCAGCCACACTGACCGGCGCGTCGCCAGAGCGCCGCGGCTCTATCACGTAGGGTATTTCCCTTCCGCAGGCCCGCTCATACGCGCGCAGAACGTCAAGAACGCTGCTGCCGACGCCGGAGCCAATCTGTACGCCTATATACCCGCGAGCCGTGTCCAGGCGCCTGAGCGCCGCAAGAGCGGCCGAGGCCGCGTCGCAGACGTGAACATAGTCGCGCACGGCGGTGCCGTCGCGCGTGGGATAGTCTCCGCCGAAGATGCGAAGGCGCTGCTCCTCTCCGGATGCAACGCGGCCAAGCCCAGCGATCAGGCCGTCGACTGCTGCCGCCTTGGCCGGGCGGCCGGGAGCCGCGCCGGCAACGTTGTGGTAGTGCAGCGCCACCGCGCCGAAGCCCGCGTCGGACGCGCAGACGTCGGAGATGATCCTGCACGAAAAGGCTTTGCCGGCCGCGTATGGGCTGCGCGCTTCGGAGGACAGGGCCGCGGCCGAGGACGCAAAGACCAGCTTCTTTATTCCCCTGCGCTGCATTTCGCGCAGCAGCGCCGTCAGGCTGCCCAGACTGTTGGAGTAGTATTCAAGCGGAAACAGCAGGCTCTCGCCCACGGATTTCAGCCCGGCCAGGTCAATCACGGCGTCTATATTCGGATGCGAGTCAAAAACCGTGGACAGCGCCGCGGCGTCCTGGAGGTCAAGCGTGTGCGAGGGTATTTCCCGGCCGCAAACCTCCGAAAGCCGCTTGGACGCGGCCGCCACCGCGCCGTCGCAGTCGGCTATGACCGGCTCAAGCCCCGCGAGGGCAAGCTCCACGCTCACGCGGCTGCCTATGTAGCCCGCGCCGCCGCAGACCAGCACCGACAAGGCCATCACCTCTGC
>CALWYT010000056.1 GCA_944385835.1 uncultured Oscillospiraceae bacterium
AGGTGACGCGCGGCCTGATAGTCACGATACTCCACCGCCTCGAGGGCGAGCCGGCCGTGAACTATCTCATGCCCTTCGCCGACGTCGCGGACGGCCAGTGGTACACGGAGGCCGTGCGCTGGGCGGCCAGCGAGGGCATAGTCAACGGCGTGAGCGACACCGCCTTCGCGCCCAACGACCCGATCACCCGCGAGCAGTTCGCGGCGATACTCTGGCGCTACGCCAAGTACAAGGGCTATGACGTCAGCATAGGCGAGAGCACGAACATACTCAGCTACACGGACTTCGATGAGATTGGCGAGTACGCCATCCCCGCGCTGCAGTGGGCCTGCGGCGAGGGCATAATCTCCGGCCGCGGCGGCGGCGTCCTCGACCCGCGCGGCACAGCTTCCCGCGCCGAGGCTGCGGCGATGCTGCAGCGCTTCGCGGCGAGCGCAGAGTAACAGGCAACCCGGCCCCGGCGGGCAACCCGCCGGGGCCGGGTTTTGCGCGTGCGGGCCGGAGCGCCGATTGACAAACCCGGCGTCTCAGAATATAATCTGCGTATACCCCTAACGGTATGGAGGTAAGGGCTTTGAGACAATGTATGGACGCGGAAAACCTGCACCGCAGGCTGAAAAAAATCATCGGGCAGGTGCAGGCTATCGACCGTATGATCGACGAGGACATCCCCTGCGAGGACATCCTGGCCCAAATCAACGCGGCCAAGTCCGCCCTCCACGGCTGCGGGAAGGTGGTGCTGGAGGGCCACATCCGGCACTGCGTCCGGGACGGCATCCAGCACGGGGACGCGGACAAGACCATCGAGAGCTTCACCAAGGCCGTGGAGCGCTTCTCCAACATGAGCTGACGCCAAGCGGAAGGCGGCCCGCGCGGCCGCCTTCGTTCTTGACAATTGATACCCCACTGGGTATAATAAACCCATACCCCCTACTGTATGAAAGGGTGCTGCGCTGTGAAGTCCCTCATGGAAAAGCTCGAGAGGCTGCTGGAGCTGGGCGGCGTCAAGAAGGACGTCGCGCTGCTGGCCGTCTCCGGGGCCGCGATACTGCTGAGCCTGTTCGGCGTGCGGCCCTTCCCCTTTGACATGGCCTGGGCGGCCATCATACTCTGCGGCGTCCCCATCGTCCTGGAGGCGCTCATAGGCCTTGTGACCGCGTTCGACGTCAAGGCGGACGTGCTGGTGTCCCTGGCGCTCATCGCCTCGGTGGCCATAGGCGAGGACTTCGCCGCCGGCGAGGTGGCGTTTATAATGCAGCTGGGCGGCCTGCTGGAGGAGCTGACGGTGGCCAGGGCCAGGGCAGGAATCGAGAAGCTGGTGCATCTGACGCCCCGCACCGCCCGGGTGCTTCACGACGGGCAGGAGTCCGTCGTCCCGGCCGAGCAGGTGCGCGTGGGCGACCTGCTGCGCGTCCTGCCCGGCGAGGGCGTGCCT
Source organism: uncultured Oscillospiraceae bacterium (assembly GCA_944385835.1). Lineage (GTDB taxonomy): Bacteria > Bacillota > Clostridia > Oscillospirales > Oscillospiraceae > Scatomorpha. The sequence continues at coordinate 1,436 of CALWYT010000056.1, forward strand.
GTGGACGGCGTCATCGTCTCCGGCCGTACCTCCGTCAACCAGGCGGTCATGACCGGGGAGTCCCTGCCGGTGGACAAGGCCCCGGGCGACGAGGTCTCCAGCGGGACGGTGAACCAGTTCGGGGCCTTCGAGATGCGCGCGGCCAGGGTCGGGGAGGACAGCTCCATACAGCGGATGATACGGCTGGTCCAGTCCGCCGACGCGGGCAAGGCCAGGATCGTAGGCATCGCCGACCGCTGGGCCACCTGGATCGTGGCTATCGCCCTGAGCGCGGCGGCCCTAACCTGGCTGGCCACCGGGGAGATCATCCGCGCGGTGACCATACTGGTGGTGTTCTGCCCCTGCGCGCTGGTGCTCGCCACCCCCACGGCCATCATGGCGGCGATAGGCAACGCCGCGAAGCACGGCCTCCTGGTGCGGGAGGGGGACGCCCTGGAGAGGCTGGCGCGGGTCAAGGTCATCGCCTTTGACAAGACCGGCACGCTGACCCACGGCGCGCCGGAGGTGACGCAGGCCGTCAGCCTGACGGGCGCGTATACCCGCGAGGAGCTATACCGTCTGGCCGCCTCCGCCGAGCAGCTGTCCGAGCACCCGCTGGGCAAGGCCATCGTGCGCTGCTGCAAAAGGGAGCCGGGCGCGGCGCTCTCGCAGGCCGAGGACTTTCAAATGCTCCCCGGCCGGGGCGTGAGCGCCCGGGTTGAGGGCAGGCAGGTACTGGCCGGCAACCCGGAGCTGCTGCGCGGCCGCGGCGTCGCCATGACGCCGCCACCCGCGGCGGAGGAGGCGCTGCAAAGCGGCTGCACCATAACCTATCTGGCCGTAGACGGCGTCTTTGCCGGCTATATCGTCCTCTCCGACACGCTGCGGGCCGAGAGCGCGGACATGATAGCCTCCCTGGACGGCCTCGGCGTCCGTCCCGTCCTGCTCACCGGCGACAACGAGAACGCCGCCCGGGCCATAGCCGGGCGGCTGGGAATCGCGTCGGTACAGGCCAACTGCCTGCCGGAGGACAAGCTGGAGGCCATCGACGCCTTCCAGGCCTCCGGCGAGCCGGTGTGCATGATAGGCGACGGCGTCAACGACGCCCCCGCCCTGAAGCGGGCCGAGGTCGGCATAGCCATGGGCGGCGTGGGCAGCGACATAGCGGTGGACGCGGCGGACATCGCCCTTGTGGACGACGAGGTGAAGGAGCTGCCGCATCTCTTCGCCCTCGCCGGGCGGATGATGACCACCATCAAGCTCAACATGAGCTTTTCCATGGCGCTGAACTTCCTGGCCATCGCCCTGGCCATAGCCGGAGTGCTCAACCCGGTCGTGGGCGCCCTGGTACACAACGCCGGGTCGGTGCTGGTCATCGTAAACTCCGCCCTCCTGCTGAAGTGGCGGAGGTCGTGACGGCCCCGGCGCCCCCTCCCCCGCCGCGCGCGGCGGAAATATACGCCCATTGCCCCGGCGCTCGTCCGCCGGGGCTTTTTGCCCCAATCGCCGCTTCCGGCGGCCCTCGCCGCGGCAAGGGGGAGGACTTCAACATAAATCCAGGACCGTCCAGCGCATATTTTTACGGATTTATGAATTGTTTTTCGTTCACAATTCGTTTATAATTACTGTGTGTTCGCGGAAACGCAGCCGTCTAAATCAGCAATGAAGGAAGTAATGGCATTGTACGGTATCAGAAACGTCCTGCTCACCCAGCAGCGCAACGACTACTCCGAGCACCTCTCCGAAGCGCCCTTCGAGCTGGACTGCTCTATGGGTTCCAACCCCTACGGTTTCTGCCCCGACGTCAAGTTCGGGCCGGAGCTGCTCGAGGGCATAGTGGAGTACCCGCACTCCGACGACGGCATCAAGGACGCCATCATTGAATATTTCAAGGGCGAGGCCGCGCTCGGGCGCGAGAACATCGTCCTCACCTGCGGCTCCATCGGCGCGATACTCACGCTCAACCGCATGGTGCTCCAGCCGGGCAAGCTCGTCCTCGGCATAGCGCCGCAGTTCTCCGCCGTGGTGGACGACTTTGTCACCTACGAGACCGTCTACAGCCCCGTCTATCTCAGGCGTGAGCGCAACTACGCCTTCGACCTCGACGAGTTCCTCGCCGCCGTCAGGGCCAACCCCGGCGCGTATATCTACATCGACAACCCCAACAACCCCACAGGCCAGGTGATTCCCCTCGCCGGGCAGGAGGCCATTGTCGCGGCCGCCCGCGAGGCCGGCAGCTTCGTCGTCCTCGACGAGGCCTACGGCGACTATATGCCCGCCGGCGAGAGCGCGGTGCGGCTCATCGGCAAGTACGACAACCTCGCCGTCATGCGCACCTTCTCCAAGGGCATGGGCGCGGCCGGCGTCCGCCTGGGCTACATCCTCGCCGACAGCGTGGTGGCCGGCGCGGCCGCCAAGGTCAACGTCCCCTACTCCAAGAACGAGCTGGCCGGGCGCATCGCCGAGTCGCTCATCCGCTGCGACTGGGCCGGCAGGTGCCGCGACCGCGTCGCCGCCGACAAGCCGCGTATGCTCGCCGCGCTCAAAAAGCTCAAGTACGCCGAGACCTGCATGAGCGTCCCCATCACGATGCTCTACACCGACGACGAGAGCGTGGACCTCTGCGCCCTGCTCGAGCGCGTCGGAATCCGCGCCATCACCTGCGCCGGCTACGAGGGCCTGGGCGCGAACGGCGTGCGCCTCAACATCCATCAGAACGTCGACCGGCTCATAGAGCTTCTGCTCAAGGCGGAAGAGCTGCTGTGAGGCAGTGACGATACCCCCAAAAGGGAGGAGTATTTCAATGGAAGAAAAGAAAGTACACATCTGGACAGTCATCAAGTATGCGGGCGCGTTCATCGCGTTCATGATCGGCTCCGGCTTTGCTTCCGGCCAGGAGATAATGCAGTTCTTTACCTCCTTCGGCCTCTGGGGCGTCGGCGGCGCGCTGATCAGCATGTTCCTGTTCTCCTGGAGCGGCGCGGTGTTCATGAGCCGCGGCTTTGACCACAAGGACGACAAGGACTTCAGCCCCTTCCGCTACTACTGCGGCAAGTACCTGGGCATCTTCTTCGAGTGGTTCATCCCCTTCTTCCTGTTCTGCGTGGTCGTCACCATGATCTCCGGCGCGGGCGCCACCGTCAACCAGTACTTCGGCCTGCCCAACTGGGTCGGCTCCGTCGGCATGGCAGTGCTCGCCACGCTGAGCGTGCTGCTCGGCCTGCGGAAGCTCATCGACATCATCGGCTGCCTCGGGCCCTTCACCATCATCTTCACGATGATCATCGCCATCTACACCCTCTTCACCCAGGGCGGGAACCTCGCCGGCGTCAACGAGGCGCTTGCGAACGTCGAGGGCCTCGCCGACAAGCAGGCGGCCCCCGCCTGGTGGATCGCCGGCCTGCTCTACGTCGCGTACAACGCCACCGGCTCCGTCCCCTTCTTCAACGGCATGGGCCAGGGCGCGCGCAGCAAGCGCGAGGTGCAGCTGGGCGCCATCTTCGGCGGCGTTCTGCTGATGCTGGCCGCCATCTGCGTCAGCCTCGCCATGCTCTGCGACATCGAGCACACCGCCACGCTCGACATCCCCATCCTCTACCTCGCCGACTTCATCTCCCCGCTCTTCGGCGGCATCTTCTCCATCATCATCATCGGCGAGATCTTCTCCACCGCCGCGCCCATGCTCTGGGTCACGGCCAACAAGCTCGGCACCGAGGGTACCGTGAAGCACAAGGTAATCGTCATCGTCCTCGGCGTCGTCGCCCTGCTCGGCGGGCTGCTGCCCTTCGACGTGCTGGTCGGCACCATCTACCCCTACACCGGCTACCTGGGCATCGCCTTCCTCATCATCGTCGCCGTCAAGAGCTACGTCATCGACCGCGTGAAGAAGGCCTGAGCGCCGCATTGCGCAAACAAGAAAAGAGCAGCCCGCATCTGCGGGCTGCTCTTTTCAGCCTATATCCGCCAAGTCCAGGACTATGCGCTGGGCCATCAGCAGCCCGGCGGCGGCCGGGACCCAGACCGCGCTGCCCGGTACGCTGCGCCGCCCCGGCGGGGGCGGCTCAACCTGGGCGCAGCCTCGCGCCGGCTCCGGCGAATAGACCACCGCGAGGCTCCCTATCCCCCGCCGCCGCAGCTCCCGGCGCAGCACCCGCGCGAAGGGGCAGCCGGAGGTCTCCGAAATGTCGGCCAGGCGCAGGCGCTGCGCGTCCAACTTGTTGCCCGTACCCAGCGCGGAGATTATCGGCACGCCGCGCCGCGCCGCCGTCTCTATGAGGTCCAGCTTGCAGCTGACGAGGTCGATGCAGTCGGCGATGTAGTCCGGCCGCTCCGGCAATGGCGAGCGGTCCTCCGCGCAGTAGAGCGCCGTCACGGCGCGTATCTCCGCGTCCGGGGCTATGTCGCGGCAGCGCCCGGCCAGGGCCTCGGCCTTGCTCATGCCGATTGTGGAGCGCAGCGCCTCCAGCTGGCGGTTGAGATTGCTCTCAGCCACCGTGTCGCTGTCTATCAGCGTAAGCCGCCCCACGCCGGCGCGGCACAGCGCCTCCGCGCACCAGGACCCGACGCCGCCCAGGCCGACCACGGCTACGTGCGCGGCGCGCAGCCGCGCCATGGCCTCGCCGCCCAGCAGCATCTCCGTGCGTTTTGTCCGCTCCAGCATAGCTTCCTCCTCCGATACCCAAAGGGGCAGGGCCGAAGCCCTGCCCCGAAATTTTCTGTTGCTAGCGTCCCCCGGCTCACACCTTGGCGAACCAGTTGACGAAGGCGTTCACGCTGACGGTGTAGGGTTCCAGCAGCTCCTCCAGCCAGGCCTCGTAGTCCTGGGCGCGCAGGCCCTGCGGGGCGTCCGCGTTGATGGAGCTGCTCATGCCGTACTGCGCGAGGCAGTCGTGGTAGCTGTAGCCGTCCTCGCCGACGTAGTAGAGCAGGTGCCAGCCGGTGTAGCTGCTGGACTCGGAGTACACCATTTCGGTGTCGCCGGCCTCGCGGCTCTCGTCGAACAGCCAGTCGTTGACCGGGTCGACCATCTGGTTCTTGCCGACGTGCTCATAGAGGCCGCCCTCGCCGCCGCCGGCGCTGGAGCCGTTGGAGCCGCTGTCCTCGCTGTTGGCGTTGGCCAGCTCGGCGAAACTCTCCTCGGTGGCGTCGCCGTCCTTCCACTCGTCGTAGATCTCCTGCAGCTTGTCCTCGGCGGCCTGGATCTCCTCCTCGCTGAACTCGCCGTCATCGTCCTCGTCCACGACGTTGATGAGGATGTGGCGGAAGGCGCGGCCGTTGTAGTCGCTGTTGTCGCTGCGGCTGATGAAGTGCAGGACGTAGTAGCCGCTGCCCTCGCTCTCGACGACGCCCATGTCGCCCGCGGCGCGCCCGCTGTCAAGCAGCCAGTCGGACACGGGGTCGATGTAGGAGCCGCTGACGTTGCCGGCCAGGCTGTTGCGAGCCTCGGTCGGCTCGGCGTCCTCGCCGATGACCTCGGCGACGGCCTCGGCGAAGCTCATGGCCTGGGCCTCCTCGCCGTTCTGGGCGGCGGAGAGCAGCTGCTCGGCCTTCTCCTTGGCCTCGGCCATGGTGGCGTCGGTGACCTCGTTGCTGGTCTCCTCGCTCTCCTCGCCGGTCTCCTCGTCGGTCACGGTCTCGGTGACCTCCTCGGTCTCGGCCGCGACGAAGTAGTACTCAAAGCTGAGCGCGTCGAAGAAGCCGGCGTTCTCGTCGTAGTAGGCAGCCAGCTCGTCCTCGGTGTACTCAAAGCTGTCGTAGACGTCGCCGGAGTAGTCCTCGGCGATGTATGCGCGCTCAAGCAGCTCGCGCACGACGCCGCTGTCCACGCCCTTGCCGAAGGCGAGCGCGATGTAGCCGTCAGCGCCGCGCAGGTTGCTCTGCTCGGCGAGGGAGGCGTAGGTGTCGATGATCTCGTCGATGGAGGCGGAATCCTCCTCGGAGAGGGTGTAGCCCTCGGCGACGGCGGCGTCCCAAAGCGCGGTGACCTCGCGCATATTCTGCAGCGCGGTCTCGCGGAAATAGTCGTCCCAGGTCAGCTCGCCGCTTTCGGCCCGGTCGCTGAGGCTCTCGGGCAGGCTGAGGCCCATCATGGACAGCACGCTGCTGTCCAGGGCCTGCTCGTCAAAGTCCTGCTCGATGTCGAGGCCGAACAGCGACAGATAGCTGCCGTAAGAGGAGTAGAGGTTGTTCACCAGCGTGGTGTAGTAGTACTGGTACTCGGCGTTCGTGAACTTATAGCCCCCGATGGTCATGGCGGTCGTGCCGGTGTACAGCAGGCCGGAGTTCAGGATGAGGATAAGTACGATGAACACGGCGATTATCGCGCCGGTCACCGTCCACTTGGTCTTTTCCTTGCGGGCCTTGGCCGCGGCCTCGCGCTCGGCCAGCGTCTTGGGGCTTTCGCCCGCGGCGCGCTCGGCCGCGCGGCGCTTCTTGTCCTGAGATGCGCTCATATGCTTGGTTCAATCCTTCCGTAATGCGGCGTATGCGCGCCGCTTTTTTCTAAAGAGCCTGGATATTATAACGCAAACCGCCCCGCGTTTCAAGGCGTAATTGTAAATTGTTGATTTTATCCGCCGGGCATGGTAGAATGGTTCGACGGCGCCGGCTTCCCGGCAGCTCTGGGGGG
>CALWYT010000057.1 GCA_944385835.1 uncultured Oscillospiraceae bacterium
CCGGCCAGGCCGAGCTTCTTGTTGAACTTGTAGCGGCCCACGTCGAAGAGGTCGTAGCGGCGCTTGTCGAAGAAGAGGCTGTCTATAAGGCTCTCGGCGCTCTCCACCGTCGGGGGGTCGCCGGGGCGCAGCTTGCGGTAGATCTCCAGCAGCGCGTCGTCGCGGGTGACATAGGTGTCGCGGTCCAGGGTGGTGACTATGCGCTCATCCTCGGCGAACACCTGCTTGAGGTCCTCGCTGGAGACGCAGCCCGACGCGGGGTCGGCGAGGCAGGTCAGCCAGGTGTAGGGCTTGTCGGGGTCATAGCGGCCCACGGCCTTGAGGAAAAGCGTGACCGGCAGCTTGCGGTTCTTGTCTATGCGGACGTAGAAAACGTCGTTGGCGTCAGTCTCGTACTCCAGCCAGGCGCCGTGGTAGGGTATGACCGTTGTGCCGTAGGTGGAGATCTGCGCCTTATCGGTCTTTTTTTCGTAGTACACGCCGGGGGAGCGGACAATCTGCGAGACGATAACGCGCTCGGCGCCGTTTATGACAAAGGTGCCGCCGGGCGTCATGAGCGGGAAGTCGCCCATGAAGATCTCCTGCTCCTTGATCTCCTCCGTCTCACGGTTGCGCAGCCGCACGCTGACCTTCAGCGGGGCGGCGTACGTGGCGTCGCGCGCCTTGCACTCCTCGATGGAATACTTGGGCTTGTCGTCCATGGAGTAGTCGACAAAGCTCAGCTCCAGGTTGCCGGAGTAGTCCGTGACGGAGTCGACGTCGCGGAACACCTCGCGCAGGCCCTTGTCCAGGAACCACTGGTAGGACTTCTTCTGGATCTCCAGGAGTTTGGGCATGTCCTGAATCTCGGTGCTCGTGGCATAGCTCTTCCTGAGAGTTTTGCCGTAGTAAACATCCTGTGGCATCAATGCACGCTCCTTGTAGTGGATTTCTCGTGTACGCTGCGTGTACACCCGGCCGCGTTGTTAAAACTTCTGTGAGCGCTGTTGCTTTTTCAGAAAAATCTGATAGAATAAAGCCAGCTTGAGAATGGGTAAGTATCCGTCCTTGAAGTCATAGCAAGCTATTGTATCATCAAGTTGTCCAGAATGTCAATAGGTTTTTTATAAAGAAACACGGTTTTTCAGGCGGGGCGGGCCTCTTCCGGCGGAGGAGCGGCTCCGTCTTTTTTGCTGCGCCGCGCGTTCCCCTCCCGAAGGAACCAAACCGCGCGCCGGTGCGTCTAAGGCCCGGCGCATGAACCGCGCATTTGCTTAGGAGGCTGCCATGGACGCTGTAACGATAACTGTTCTGTTGGCCATCGCCGCGATGGCGCTGGTGCTGCTTTACGTCTCCGGCGAGCTGCGCCGGCCGGAGCAGGTCATAATCTCAGCCGCGCTGATCGCCGGCGCCTTTGTAATACGCGGGCTGTGCATGGGCCACGTCACGCTCGACTACGAGAACTTCCTCGCCCACTGGGTGGATTACTACCGCGAGAACGGCGGCTTCGCCGCGCTGGGCGGGAAGATAGGCAACTACAACCTCCCCTATCTCTACTTCCTCTGCCTGTTCTCCTACATAGACGTCTACGACCTCTATCTCATAAAGGCCCTCAGCATATTTTTCGACGTTATCCTGGCCTGGGCCGGGATGAAGCTGGCGGGCCTCTACACCGCCTCCCCCGCCAGGCGGCTCGCGGCCTTCTTCCTCGTGCTCTACTGGCCGACGGTGATCCTCAACGGCTCGTACTGGGGCCAGTGCGACAGCATATACGTCGCGTTCGCCGTCCTCGCGCTCTACCTCGCCCTGGACGGCCGGCCCGCGGCCGGCATGGCCTGCATGGCCGCCAGCTTTGCGTTCAAGCTCCAGGCCGTGTTCCTCATGCCCATTTTTGTCGTGCTGCTGATTGCGAGGAAGGTGAAGCTGCGGCACTTCCTGGTCTTTCCCCTCGCCTATCTGGCGCTGATGCTGCCGGCGGTCCTCGCGGGCTATCCGCTGCTGGACACCGTCACGCTGTATTTCGACCAGATGGGGACGGTCGGCTCCGGCCTCAACTACAATTCGCCCAGCATCTTCGCCTTCTCGCGCGGCGTCGCGAACGAGGGCCTGGCGAGCGCGCTGGGCATCCTCGCCGCCTTCGCGCTGATGGGCGCCGCGTTCGCCTGGGCCTGGCTGCGCCGCTCCAGGCTGAACAACCGCGCGATACTGGGCTTCGCCGTGCTGCTGGCCGTCGGCATTCCCTTCCTGCTGCCGCATATGCACGAGCGGTATTTCTTCGGCGCGGACATACTGACGCTGCTGCTCGCCTGCACCGCGCCGGAGTATCTCGTGCTGCCCGCGCTGTGCGAGTTTGCCTCCCTGCTGGGCTACCACGCCTATCTGAAGATGCGCTATCTCCTGCCGATGAGCTACGGCGCGGCCGCGCTGGCCCTGGTCCTGGCCGGTGCGGCCGCCTATACGGCCGCGCAGCTGCGCCCGGCGCGAAAATGAGCGGAAATTTTCTTCTTGACAAACGGCAAAAGGATGCTATAATAACTCATGCGCTTGATGCGCGCATGAATATGCGAGAGTGCTGGAACTGGCAGACAGGCAGGCTTGAGGTGCCTGTGTCTCATTTACAGGCGTGTGGGTTCAAGTCCCATCTCTCGCACCACTTCAAAGAGACTTACAGCTTTTGAACATTGCTGTAAGTCTCTTTCTTTTTCTCACAGCGCGGAACGCTATTCGGTTGTTGATGCAAGGACTACTTCGAGGGTTGGATGCGGTGTAAAGCGGCGCAGGTATTTGAGCAGCGGG
>CALWYT010000058.1 GCA_944385835.1 uncultured Oscillospiraceae bacterium
GGCGCCGCTTATGGCGTCGTAGACGGAGTCGCTCCCGCTGATATACACGCGGAAGCCGCCCTTCATCCACAGCAGGAATTTTACGATGCGGTCGGCGTAATAGCTGTCCGCGGCGGCGAACTCCGGCGTGCCGTGGATGTAGGTCCTGTACACCGCGGTCTCGCCTCCGGCGCGCTCGACGGCGATGTCGAGGGGCTGCTCCGCCCCGTCGAGGAAGGCGGAAAAGAATTTGCCCAGCGGGATAAAGCCGCTGTCAAGCTCCGGGACATTCTTTACGCTGACCTCTATGCCAAGGTGATTCATGCTTATCAGCTCTCCTTTTTTCTGTAAAGGCTGCAGCTGCCGCTGTAGGTATTTATAGCTTATCAGTTTCCTTGAAACTGTCAAGAGGATTTTGTTAAAAGCAAAATTATTTTTGCCCGCCCCTTGATTGGCCGCGCGCGTGAATGTATAATAAACACAAACTGGGAGGCAAGCCCGGTTATTTCAAATCGAGATACGGAGGCTGTTCACAATGAGAATTTACGAGTGCGCCGACGAGCGGGCGATGAGCCGCCGCGCGGCGGGCATTATTGCGTCGCAGGTCATCCTGAAGCCGGAGTGTGTCCTGGGCCTCGCCACCGGCTCCACGCCCGTCGGGGCCTATCAGAACCTGGTGGAGTGGTACAAAAACGGCGATCTCAGCTTCGCCGGCGTCAAGACCGTCAACCTGGACGAGTATCTCGGCCTTGCGCCCACGCACGACCAGAGCTACCGCTATTTCATGCAGCAAAACCTCTTTGACCATATCGACGTCAAGCCCGAGAACACCCATGTGCTGAACGGCCTGGCCGAGGACCCCGCCGCCGAATGCGCGGCCTATGACGAGATGATCGCCTCGCTCGGCGGCATAGACCTCCAGCTGCTTGGCATGGGCCACAACGGCCACATCGCCTTTAACGAGCCGGGCGACGACTTCGGCCTCGGCACCCACGTCGTAACGCTCAGCGAGCGCACCATAGACGCCAACCAGCGCTTCTTCGCCAGCCGCGACGACGTCCCCCGGCACGCGCTGAGCATGGGCATACGCAGCATCATGGGCGCCAGTAAGATACTCATCGTCGTCAGCGGCGAGGCCAAGGCGGAGTCCCTGGCCAGGGCCGTCGCCGGCCCCGTGACCAACGCCGTCCCCGCCAGCGTGCTCCAGCTGCACCCGGACGTCACCCTTGTTGCCGACAGCGCCGCGCTCAGCGTCCTCAAGCGGGAGGGCGGCCTGAAATGAAGATACGCGGCGGACAGGTTTTCGACCTGGAGCGCGGCTTTGTGAGCCGCGACCTGTGCTTCGACGGCGCGCTTATCTCCGACGCTTGCGCCGGCGGCGGGGAGTACGACGCCTCCGGCTGCTACGTGATACCCGGCCTCACCGACCTGCACTTCCACGGCTGCATGGGCCGCGACTTTTCCGACGCGGACGCCGAGGGCCTGGAGATTATGGCCGGGTATGAGCTGTCCCGGGGCGTGACGCAGATCTGCCCCGCAGGCATGACCCTGCTCGAGGAGCAGCTTGTCAGGGTCTGCCGCACCGCGGCCGAGCACCGCGCGGCGGGCAGGCCCGGCGCAGAGCTTGTGGGCATAAACCTTGAAGGCCCCTTCCTCTCCATGGCTAAGAAGGGCGCGCAGAACGGCGACTGGCTGCACAGGCCGGACGTCGCGATGTACCGCCGCCTTGCGGAGGCGGGAAAGGGGCTTGTAAAGCTCGTCAGCATCGCCCCGGAGGAGCCGGGCGCCATGGAGTTTATCTCCGAGCTTGCCGGCGAGGTGACCATCTCCGTCGCGCACACCACGGCGGACTACGACACCGCCATGGAGGCCTACCGGCGCGGCGCGAGGGAGGCGACGCACCTCTTCAACGCCATGCCGCCTTTCACCCACCGCGCCCCAGGCGTCGTGGGCGCCGCCTTCGACTCCCCGGAGGTCAAGGTGGAACTCATCTGCGACGGCGTCCACATCCACCCGAGCGTCGTGCGCGCCGTGTTCCGGCTCTTCGGGCCTGAGCGCGTGGTGCTGATCTCCGACACCATGCGCGCCGCCGGTATGCCCGACGGCGACTATACCCTGGGCGGCCAGGCAGTCAAGGTCGAGGGCAAGTACGCCACCCTCGCGGACGGCACCCTCGCCGGCTCCGTCACCGACCTGATGAGCTGTATGCGCAACGCCGTCGGCTTCGGCATACCGCTGCACGACGCCGTGCGCGCCGCCGCCGTCAACCCCGCTGAGGTCCTGGGCATAATCGGCCGCGCCGGCACGCTCGACGCGGGCAAGGCCGCCAACGCCGTCGTGCTGGACTCCGGCCTCAATGTCAAGGCCGTTTTCTTCCGCGGCGAGCTGATTGGGTGATAATGCACACACAGCGTATATTATTATAATGTAGGGAGGCCCCGGCCCCATGCGGCCGGGGCCTCCTTTGTGCATAAGCGGGGATTGAATATTGCGACGTTACACAGCCTGTTTTGTCTAAGCGACAGAAAATACGGCGATTTGGTCCGCGTTTTTACCAAATTCGTTGAACTGTTTCCCTAAAAACGAAATGTCAAGGCTGCCCGGCGTCAATTTTGTGCAAATTCCACACAACAAAAACATTGCTATTTCCGACGTTTTACTTTATACTAGCCTAGTATCGTTACACTAAAGTGAAGCGGAGTACGCAGTATAGACAAAAATGCGTAAAAATTCGCCGTGCGGAGACGCGCAGAGGCCGGCCTCTGCCCTTTGTTCTTTTGTGGAGCAAAAGAACAAAGGACGGTTGCAGACTAATTTGTGAGGTAGGGTTTGGAATGAACACCAAGATGCTTTGGTACATCTTTAAACGCATCGTACTGGCCTTGGCCACGATATGGCTGGTCATAACCGTGACGTTCTTCATCTCCCGCGCCGTCCCCGGCGGCCCCTTCCTGGGCGAGAAGGCCATAACGGAAGCGGCTCAGGCGCAGCTGGAGGCCAAGTACGGTCTGGACAAGCCGGTGATGGAGCAGTACGTTACGTATCTCTCGGACATCGTGACCGAGTTTGACTTCGGCCCCTCGCTCAAGCAGCGCGGGCGCGACGTCGTCGACATCATCAGCGACGGCCTGAAGGTCAGCGTGAAGCTGGGCGTGACCGCCGCGGTCGGCGCGCTGATTTTGGGCGTTATTTTCGGCAGCATTGCGGCGCTGCGCCGGAACAAGCTGGTCGATAAGATAATAATGGTCGTCACCACGGCTTTCGTCTCCATGCCCTCCTTTATTATGGGTTCGCTTTTGCTTGTCGTGTTCTCGTCCATCCTGGGATGGCTGCCGGCAAACGGCACGACGGCGGAGGGTCTTATCTTACCTATCATAACCCTCTCGCTCTACCCGATGGCCTACATAACCAGGCTCACCCGCTCCTCCATGCTCGACGTGCTCGGCCAGGACTACATCCGCACCGCGCGCGCCAAGGGCGTTTCGGGCTGGCGCATAATCTTCGGCCACGCGCTGAAGAATTCCCTGATCCCGGTCATCACCTACTTCGGACCCATGCTGGCCTACATCGTCACCGGCTCGCTGGTCGTGGAAAGAATCTTTGCCGTCCCGGGCATAGGCCGCAGCTTCGTAAGCAGCATAACTGACCGAGATTATCCGATGATAATGGGTACTACCATCGTGCTGGCTACGCTGATCGTTGTAATGAACCTCGTCAGCGACCTGCTGTACAAAGTGGTTGATCCCCGCATCAATCTTGAATAAGGGGGAGCAGCCGAATGTTCACTACAAAGAAACTTGGGAAGTACGCAATTCCCTCCATGCACGTCGACCTGGACCAGTTCATCCCGGCCACGGAGGAAGAAAAGGCCTATATGGTCCAGATGCGCCCCAGCTCGACCTTCTTCAAGGACGGCGTCAAGCGCCTGCTGAAGAACAAGGTCGCCACGGTGTGCTTCTTCATAATCGTTATCATAACCCTGACGAGCATATTCCTGCCCATGTTCTGGCCGTACTCCTATGAGCAGATGCTGGGCATCACCCCGGGCAGGCCAGTCGACCCGTCCTACAACAACCTCGCGCCCTTTGAGTACGGCTCCACCGAGCAGGAGCTTATCGCGGCGGGGGAGAAGGTGTTCCCGCACATCTTCGGCACCGACGCCGCCGGGCGCGACTACTTCATACGCATAGTCTACGGCACGCGCATTTCGCTGGCCGTCGGCTTCTTCGCCAGCATCATCGTCCTGATTATAGGCATGACCGTCGGCTCCATCGCCGGCTACTGCGGCGGCAAGGTGGACCTCATCATCATGCGCATAGTGGACATGATTTACTCCCTGCCCGATATGCTCATGGTCATACTCCTGGCCTCGGTGCTCTCCGTCAGCGGCCTCTCGCAGGCGATTGAAGGGACGGCGCTGGCCAAGATAGGCGCGAATATCATAAGCCTGTTCATCGTTTTCGCCGTGCTCTACTGGGTCTCCATGGCCAGGCTCATCCGCGGCCAGATCCTCTCGCTGCGCGAGCAGGAATACGTCCTCGCCGCGCGCGCCACCGGCGCGAAGGGCAGCTGGATCATCCGCAAGCACCTGGTGCCGAACTGCATAAGCGTGGTCATCATCTCCACCGCGCTGCAGATACCCAACAGCATCTTCACCGAGAGCTACCTCTCCTTCCTGGGCCTCGGCGTAAACGCGCCCATGCCCTCGCTCGGCTCCCTGGCCTCCGACGCGCTCAACGGCATGAGCTCCTACCCCTACCGCCTGATTATCCCGGCCGTGGTCATCTCGCTGATAGTCCTCTCGCTGAACCTCTTCGGCGACGGCCTGCGCGACGCCTTCGACCCCAAGCTGAATAACTGAGAGAGGAGCGTATGATATGGCATTGCTTGAAGTAAACGATCTGCATACCTCCTTCTTCACGGACGCGGGCGAGGTCCGCGCAGTCAACGGCGTGAGCTTTTCGCTCGAGCGCGGCAAGGTGCTCGGCATCGTCGGCGAGTCCGGCTCCGGCAAGAGCGTCACGGCCTACTCCATCATGCAGATACTGGCCTCCACCGGCAAGATAGTCTCCGGCTCCGTCAAATTCGACGGGCAGGAGCTGGTGAACGCCGGCGAGAAGGTCATGAAGACCATACGCGGCAACAAGATTTCTATCATATTCCAGGACCCCATGACCTCGCTGAACCCCACCTACACGATAGGCAAGCAGCTCATGGAGGCCATACTGCTGCATACCAGCCGCAACCGCAAGCAGGCGCGCGAGCGCGCCGTGGAGATGCTCAGGCTTGTCAACATAAACGAGCCGGAAAAGCGCATGAAGCAGTACCCCTTTGAATTCTCCGGCGGTATGCGCCAGCGCATCATGATCGCCATGGCCCTCGCCTGCGAGCCGGACATACTCATCGCGGACGAGCCGACGACGGCCCTGGACGTCACCATCCAGGCCCAGATACTCGAGCTGATGAAGTCGCTCCAGGAGGAGCTGGGCATGGCCATCATCATGATAACCCACGACCTGGGCGTCGTGGCGCAGCTCTGCGACGAGGTCATCGTAATGTACGCCGGCTCCATCTGCGAGCAGGGGACGGCCGACGACATCTTCTACACGCCCAAGCATGAGTACACCAAGGGGCTTATGCGCTCCATCCCCACCGCGGACACGGCCGGCACCAAGCTGCACCCCATCACCGGCACCCCCATAGACCTGCTGAACATGCCCAAGGGCTGCCCCTTCGCGCCGCGCTGCGACAACGCGATGAAGATCTGCATAAACGAGCGCTGCGAGCGTATGCAGATGAGCGAGACGCACTTCTCCTCCTGCTGGATGAACGTCAAGCAGGGGATAGACGACGGCAGCATCGTACTTGAAGAAACCCAGGAAGGCGGTGAGAGCAAGTGAGCGAGACCGGAACCATGCCCCTGATTGAAGTAAAGGACCTCAAGGAGTACTTCAACATCAACACGGGCCTCTTCAAGTCCAAGCCGCTCAAGGCCGTCGACGGCGTCAGCTTCTCCATCAGGAAGGGCGAGACGCTGGGCCTGGTCGGCGAGTCCGGCTGCGGCAAGACCACCGTCGGCCGCACGCTGCTCCATCTCTACAAGCCCACGGGCGGCGAAATCTACTATAACGGCGAGCGCATCGAGAGCAAGGAGTCCATCAGGGAATTCCGCAAGAAGGCCGCCATGGTGTTCCAGGACCCCTACTCCTCGCTCAACCCGCGCATGACCGTCGCCGACATAATCGGCGAGCCGCTGGACGTCCACAAGCTCTGCGCCAGCAAGAAGGAGCGCGGCGAGCGCATCCTGGAGCTTATGGACCACGTCGGCCTCAACAGCGAGCACGCCTCCCGTTACGCGCACGAGTTCTCCGGCGGCCAGCGCCAGCGCATCGGCATAGCCCGCGCCCTCGCCGTCAACCCGGACTTCATCGTCTGCGACGAGCCGGTATCCGCGCTGGACGTCTCCATCCAGGCGCAGGTCATAAATATGTTCGACGAGCTGCAGGACCGTCTGGGCTTGACCTACCTCTTCATTGCCCACGACCTCCTTGTCGTTCGGCACATAAGCGACCGCATCGCGGTCATGTACCTCGGCCGCATGGTCGAGCTGGCCGACGCGGCGGAGATATACGACCATCCCCTGCACCCGTACTCCCAGTCGCTGATGTCCGCGGTGCCGGTACCCGACCCGAAGGTCGCCCGCGCCAACAAGCGCATCATGCTCACCGGCGACATACCCAGCCCGCTCAACGCGCCCTCCGGCTGCCCCTTCCGCACCCGTTGCCCCTACGCCAAGGAACAGTGCGCGGAGTCCATGCCGGAGTTCAAGGAGGTCTCGAAGGGACACTTCGTGGCCTGCCACCGCGTGAACGAGGTAAACTGAACGGTTCATTACGGGCGCCGCAAAGGCGCGCGTTTTGAAAAAATTTTTCTGAAAGGAAAGAGAAAATGAAGAAGATTGTCTCTCTGCTCCTCGCTCTGACCATGGTTTTCTGCCTCGCGGCCTGCGGCGAAGAGCCGGCCCCGAGCGGCACCAACACCCCGGGCGCCGAGGGCAGCGAAGCCCCCACGTCCACCACGCTGGACAGCATGAGCGTCTGCCTCGCCTCCGAGCCTGACTCCCTCGACCCCGCGCTCAACTCCACCGTTGACGGTGCGACGATGGTCAGCCACCTGTTCTCCGGCCTCGCCAAGTGGGCGCAGGACGAGAACGGCAACCTCGTCATCGCCCCCGAGTGCGCTGAGGAGCTGGTCGAAGGCGTCGTGAACGAGGACGGCACCATCACCTACACCTACACCCTGAAGGACGGCCTCAAGTGGTCCGACGGCGAGCCTCTGACCGCTCAGGACTTCGTGTTCAGCTGGCAGCGCGCCGCTTCCCCGGAGCTGTCCGCCGACTACTGCTATATGTTCGAGGTCGTTGACGGCTACGCCGAGATGTGGGAGACCGACGCCGACGGCAACTACGTCAACCCCGACGCTCAGCTGAACGTCCAGGCCACCGACGACAAGACCATCGTCGTCACCCTCGCCAACGCTGTCGCGTACTGGAACGAGCTGCTCGCCTTCCCGACCTACTTCCCCGTCCGCGAGGACGTCGTGGGCGACGAGGCCTGGGCGACCGACGCCGACACCTACGTCTGCAACGGCCCCTACACCATGACCGCCTGGGAGCATGACAGCGTCATCACCCTGACCAAGAACGAGAACTACTTCGACGCCGACAGCATCCTGCTGCCCGAGCTGAAGTGCTACCTCTCCGACGACGCCAACAACATGCTGACCAACTTCGAGAACGGCACCTGGCAGCTCATCGACGACGTCCCGACCAACGAGATCAAGGCCCTCGAGACCGAGTACCCCGATGAGTACATCGTCACCGGCCAGATCGGCACCTACTACGCCAGCTGGAACATCAACGCCAGCCTCCTGCCCGAGGGCAGCACCCTCACCGGCGCCGAGGCCGAGGCCGCCGAGAGCGAGATCCGCAACGCTCTGAGCCTCCTGCTCGACCGTAACTACATCTGCGAGGACATCGCCCAGGCCGGCCAGGTCCCCGCTTCCTCCTTCGTCGCCATGGGCATGACCGACGCCGACGGCAGCGAGTTCTATCAGAACGCCGGCGACAGCGACGATTACTACGGCTACTACGACACCTCCGCTGAGGCCACCACCTCCAACTTCGAGCAGGCCGTTGAGACCCTGAAGAAGTACTACGACTACGACGAGGCCACCGGCATGTTCACCAACGCGCCGACCATGACCTACCTGTACAACACCGGCGAGGCCCACCAGGCCATCGGCGAGTACATCCAGAGCGCTTTCGCCGTCGTCGGCATCACCGTCAACCTGGAGAACCAGGAGTGGAACACCTTCCTGAACACCCGTAAGGAGGGCAACTACACCATCGCCCGCAACGGCTGGCTGGCCGACTACAACGACCCCATCTCCTTCCTGGATATGTGGACCACCATCTCCGGCAACAACGACTGCCAGTTCGGCAAGGGCGACCACGCCGCCGACGCCATGTACAGCATCGACCTCACCCCGTACGGCTACGACATCGTGGTTGAGAACGGCACCTGGGCCGAGACCTACGACGTGCTGATCTCCACCATCAAGAGCTGCACCGACAACGAGGCCCGCTACGGCATGATGCACCTCGCCGAGGACATCCTCATGAGCACCGGCTGCATCACCCCGCTGTACTTCTACACCGACATCTATATGCTCGACTCCGGCATCAACGGCTTCTACTGCAACCCGCTCGGCTACAAGTACTTCATGTACTGCACAGCCGCCTGATTTGCACTGAGCCAATAACGAGCGCTGCCCCGCAGTTTACTGCGGGGCAGTTTTTTGCGCGCGGCGGACCTGGAGCCAGGCCCGGGGGCGTGGCGGGATGGAGCCGGCGCCGCGCCGTCCGGGAGAGGGGCGCCGCTCGCGGCTGCAAGGGAGGAGATACGCTCATCCCCGCCGAGTCTGTACAGCGCTTCGGCGCAAGGCCACAAGGCAAAAAATCCCCCCGCGCGGCTGCGCGGGGGATTTTGAGTTCATTTTCAGGTCCTGTTCGTCTGCGGCTCGACCGCGCCGGCCTTTTCAAGCACCAGGATGAGCGCCGGGATGAGCACAAGCTGTATGGCTATGCCCGGCAGGGCGGTGGTGAAGGAGGCGGCGAACCATATCTGCATGGAATAGTCCCCGGCGCGGAAAATCAGGGCGTTGAGGACGCCGCTCACCGCGCGGCCGCAGAGCATCGCGGCGACGAGCGTGACATAGACGTTCGCGGTGCGCGAGCGGGTGCGTACGAGGGGGAAGAGCAGCCCTGTCACCAGGCCGTACACAGCCAGCTCGCAGGCCATACCCGGCAGGAAGGCCGCGGGCGGCATACCCGTCAGCAGGCTGGAGAGCACGGGGCCGAGGAAGCCGCAGCACAGCCCGTAGGGCCAGCCGCAGAGGAAGCCGCACAGCAGCACCGGCAGGTGCATGGGCAGGAAGATGCTGCCCGCGTTCGGGATCATGTGGAACGCCATCGGCAGCACCACGCAGAGCGCGGTACACATCGCGGCGACTATCAGGTTTTTGGTACGGCGCATACGCATCAGTGTTCCTCCTTTGCTTTTGTACCAGAGACTATGTAGCGGTCGTCCCCGTCCAGGACGGTGTCGGGGATGAGCTGCGGGACAAACAGGCGCGAGAGCGACTCCGCGTCCGGCAGGCCCCTGGAGACGCTGCTCGCCGTCTGCTCATGCCAGCCGTTGATCGAGGCGCGGCAGCGGTCGTGCGCCACCGTGAGCCGTCCGCCGGGGACGAGCAGCGCGCTGAGCGAGACGATGAGCGCGGCGGGGTCGGGGAAGTGCGGCAGCGCGTTGAAAACGACCACGCAGTCGTATTCGCCTCCGGCCAGCTCCTGCGCGTCGCCGCAGACGAGGCGGATACGCGGGTCGGAAAACTTGGCCGCGGCCGCCTTGAGCATTTCGGGCGAGATGTCCACGCCGGTTACGCTCTCCGCGCCCAGCTCGAGATAGTAGGGGAAGAGAACGCCGGTACCGCAGGCCACGTCGAGCACCCTCGCTCCCGGGACCACGCCGGCGGCGGCGAGGATAGCGCGCAGCTTCTGCGGGTCGGCCATGCGCCCGGCGTCCCAGCCGGCGGCGCAGCCGTCAAAGAAATCGCGGACCTTTTCCCTGTCAACTCTCACGCCGTCAACCCCTTTCACCTTGAGCTTACCAGAGCGCGGACGTCTCCGCAAGCCCCCCTGGGGGATGTTTTTTGAATATCCGCGCACATCCCGTCCTGCATCAAATTCGCCCAAGCTGGAAAGACTAGCAGTACTTTTCAGAAAAGGGGTCGAGCTTTTTGCACGGAAAGGTTGAGATTTGCGGCGTTAACACCTCGCGCCTCCCGGTGCTGAAAAACGAGGAGACTCGCGCGCTGCTGGAGCGCGCCCGCTCCGGCGACGCGGCTGCGCGGGAGAAGCTGATAGGCGGAAACCTGCGCCTTGTCCTCTCCGTCATACAGAAGTTCGCAAACCGCGGCGAGAATCTCGACGACCTCTTCCAGGTCGGCTGCATCGGCCTCATCAAGGCCGTGGACAACTTTGACGTCAGCCAGGGCGTGCGCTTTTCCACCTACGGCGTGCCTATGATAGCGGGGGAAATACGCCGCTATCTTAGAGACAACAGCGCGCTGCGCGTCTCGCGGTCCATGCGCGACCTGGCCTACCGCGCGCTGCAGGCCCGCGAACGCCTGACCGCGGAGACGGGCCGCACTCCCGGCGGCGAGGAGATAGCCGCCGCCCTCGGCGAGCGGCGAGAGGACGTGGAGGCGGCGCTGGAGGCCATAGCGGACCCCGTCTCGCTCTCCGAGCCGCTGTACGCCGACGCCGGGGGCGAGGGCGCGCTGGTCATGGACCAGCTGCGCGACACACGCGACACTCCCGAGAGCTGGCTGGAGCGCATGGCCCTGGGGGACGCCATCGCGGCGCTGGACGAGAGGGAGAGGCGCATACTGGCCCTGCGCTACTACTCCGGCCGCACGCAGACCGAGGTTGCCCGGGAAATACACATCTCCCAGGCCCAGGTCTCGCGCCTGGAGAAAAACGCGCTGACGCGCATCAAAAGCTGCATTTTTTCGCAGTGAGTCCACGCACGGTAAGTTGCGGCTTGAAATTCCCCACTTTTGGTGATATAATGGTACAGCTAATGACTATCGCTCCCCACAGGAGACGGAAAGGAGGCGGCGAACTTGCATACAAAGCGCATCTTCTCGGCGTTTGCCTTCACGATGCTCACGATAATGCTGCTGCTGGTCGTGGCCTCCCGCAGCTCCGAGGCGGCGGCGGCCGACAGGCAGGGCGGCGTGGACGTAAGCCTGGGCGCCGTCTCGCCCCCGCCCACCGCGCAGGGCGTCCTGCCCGGCGGAAAGCCTGAGACCGAGGACAAGACCGCGGACAAGCCGGATATAGACCGCACGAGCTGGGAGTTCATCCTCGCGGGTCCCGACAACAACATCGGCACCTACGCGCCCTATGTCGTACCAATCGAGGGGACGGCGCAGTATTTTGACGAGCGGGCCGTGGGCGCGCTGGTCGAGTTCCTCAACGCCGCGCGCTCGGCGGGCTACTCGCCCTACATACAGACGGCCTACCGCAGCTACTCCTCGCAGAACTACATCTACAACGGCCGGGCCAGCCAGATAGCCTGGCCGGACTACCCGACAGCGGAGGACTATGCCGAGGCGGCGCTGACGGTGGCCGAGCCGGGTACCAGCGACCACCAGACCGGGCTGGGCGTGGACATCACCGACAAGTACTATAACAGCCTCGACGCCTCCCGCATGGACCAGACTTTCCTGCAATGGCTGCGCGAGAACTGCGCCGAGTACGGCTTCGTCCTCCGCTATCCCGCGGGCAAGGAGGCCATAACCGGCAGGAGCGAGCCTTATCACTTCCGCTATGTCGGGGTGGACGCCGCGCAGTACATGATGGAGCACAACCTCTGCCTGGAGCAATTCCTGTCATTGTATAAGTAACCGATGATACCCCCCTCCCGGGAGCGGGAGGGGGAAATTTCCACTATAAATTTTTCTTGACTATTTTTGTGGAACATGCTACAATCTTATTCCGCCCGGGTATAATTATGCCCGAGGCGGATTTCGCGCGCAAAGGGCTGTGTTTCCGCGCAAATCCAACTATATTATTTCCCGGGAAAGGAGGAAAAGTAATTTGCCGACTTTTAACCAGCTCGTAAGGAAGGGCAGGGAGCAGGTCACCTACAAGAGCACTTCCCCCGCCATGCAGAAGGGCCTGAACACCCTGAAGAACTGCGAGACCAACCTCTCCAGCCCGCAGAAGCGCGGCGTCTGCACCGCGGTGCGTACTTCTACCCCTAAGAAGCCGAACTCCGCCCTGCGTAAGATCGCCCGTGTCCGTCTCACCAACGGCTATGAGGTCACTGCCTACATCCCCGGCGTGGGCCACAACCTGCAGGAGCACTCCGTCGTCATGATTCGCGGCGGCCGTGTCAAGGACCTGCCCGGCGTGCGCTACCACATCATCCGCGGCACTCTGGATACCCAGGGCGTCAACGGCCGTATGCAGGCCCGCAGCAAGTACGGCGCCAAGCGTCCCAAGGCCGGTAAGAAATAATCCGGCGTGAGCGCCGCTAAAGCGCAGCGCTCAATGCCTGAGCTGTTTGAGAGATATTACAGCGTATCGTTCAGACCGCCGGGCGCAACGGGGGATATGGTCCCTCGAGTACCGATGAAATCATTTTTTAATGAAGGAGGGAAGTATAGTGCCCAGAAGAGGTAACGTTCCCAAGAGAGAGATCCTGCCTGATCCGGTATACAACAGCGTGCTGGTGACCAAGCTCATCAACAGCATTATGCTGGACGGCAAGAAGGGCGTCGCACAGAAGGTCGTGTACGATGCGTTTGACATTATAAAGGAAAAGACCGGCAAAGACCCCCTCGAGGCGTTCACCGAGGCCATGAACAACATCATGCCCAGCCTGGAGGTCAAGGCTCGCCGTGTCGGCGGCGCCACCTATCAGGTGCCTATCGAGGTCCGTCCCGAGCGCCGTCAGACTCTCGGCCTGCGTTGGCTGACGATGTTCGCCCGCAAGCGCGGCGAGAAGACTATGAAGGAGCGCCTTGCCGGCGAGATCATGGACGCCTGCAACAACCTCGGCGCCGCTGTCAAGCGCCGCGAGGATACCCACAAGATGGCCGAGAGCAACAAGGCCTTCGCGCACTTCAGGTGGTAAGAGAAAGAAGCTTAGAATTTTAGGAGCGTAGCATTATATGCCCAGAGAGTATTCACTGGAGAACACTAGAAACATCGGAATAATGGCTCACATCGACGCGGGCAAAACCACGACGACTGAGCGCATCCTGTTCTATACTGGCGTCAACTACAAGATAGGCGAGACCCACGAGGGCACCGCCACTATGGACTGGATGGAGCAGGAGCAGGAGCGTGGTATCACCATCACCTCCGCTGCCACAACCTGTCACTGGCGCGGCTGCCGCCTGAACATCATCGACACCCCGGGTCACGTCGACTTCACCGTCGAGGTCGAGCGCAGCCTGCGTGTCCTGGACGGCTGCGTTACGGTTCTCTGCGCCAAGGGCGGCGTCGAGCCGCAGAGCGAGACCGTTTGGCGTCAGGCCGACCACTACAACGTCCCGCGTATCATCTACGTCAACAAGATGGACATCATGGGCGCGGACTTCTACAACGTGATCGACATGGTGCACGACCGCCTCAAGGCAAACGCGGTGCCCATCCAGCTGCCGATAGGCAAGGAAGCCGATTTCCGCGGCATAATAGACCTGGTCGAAATGAAGGCCGACATCTATTATGACGACCTGGGCAAGGACATGCGCGTTGAGGAGATCCCCGAGGACATGCGTGACCTCGCCGATGAGTACCGCACCAACCTCCTTGAGGCTGTGAGCGACTTTGACGACGAGATCATGGAGATGTACCTCGAGGGTGAGGAAGTGCCCGCCGACAAGATCCGCGCCGCCATCCGCCGCGCCACTGTCGCGGTCAAGATGGTTCCCGTGGTGTGCGGCACCTCTTACAAGAACAAGGGCGTGCAGAAGCTGCTCGACGCCATCGTCGACTACCTGCCCAGCCCGCTGGACATCCCCGCCGTCGAGGGCGTGAACCCCAAGACCGGCGAGACAGAGACCCGTGAGGCCAGCGACGACGCTCCCTTCTCGGCTCTGGCTTTCAAGATCATGACCGACCCCTACGTCGGCAAGCTCGCCTTCTTCCGCGTGTATTCGGGCACCGTCAACGCCGGTGAGACCGTCATCAACGCCACGAAGGGACAGCGTGAGCGCCTCGGCCGCATCCTGCTGATGCACGCCAACCACCGTGAGGATCTCCAGACCGCCTACTCCGGCGACATCGCCGCGGCCGTCGGCCTGAAGAACACCACCACCGGCGACACGCTCTGCGACGACAAGAACCAGATCATCCTGGAGAACATGGAGTTCCCGGAGCCTGTTATCCGCGTCGCCATCGAGCCGAAGACCAAGGCCGGCCAGGAGAAGATGTCCATAGCCCTCGCGAAGCTCGCCGAGGAAGACCCGACCTTCAAGACCTACACCGACGAGGAGACCGGTCAGACCATCATCGCCGGCATGGGCGAGCTGCACCTGGAGATCATCGTCGACAGGCTGCTGCGTGAGTTCAAGGTCGAGGCCAACGTCGGCAAGCCCCAGGTTTCCTACAAGGAGACCATCACCAAGCCCGCCACCGTCGACACGCGCTTCGTGCGCCAGACCGGCGGCCGCGGCCAGTTCGCGCACGTCAAGCTCACCATCGAACCCAACGAGTCCG
>CALWYT010000059.1 GCA_944385835.1 uncultured Oscillospiraceae bacterium
CAGACGCTGGTCATCTCCGAGGCCGACTGCCCCGAAAAGGCCCGCGAGTTCGGCGAGGCCATCAACGCCGAGTGCCATTTCAAGGACATCTTCTACACCCACATCGGCCCCATCATCGGCGCGCACACCGGCCCCGGCCTCGTCGCCGTGTTCTTCGTCGGCAAGACCAGGGAGTGACGCCCAAAAACCGCCCGGACGTACGCAGCGGCCGGCGCGCTTGAAAGCGCGCCGGCCGGTTTTTATGCGCCTGTCAGGCTGCGAAGCACGCTCTCGTGAGCCTCGCGCTCGGAAAAATCATCCAGCGGGGCCAGCTCCGCCCGGCCATAGCGGCGCTCGAGCGCGGCCGCGAGTATGGCGTCGCAGAAGTCCGGGTTCTTGGGCAGGACGGGGCCGTGGCTATAGGTGCCGAAGACGTTCTTGTACCTCGCGCCCTCGGTGCCGTCCTCGCCGTTGTTGCCATAGCCGCGTATGACCCGGCCCAGCGGCTTGACGCCCCCGCCCAGCCTTGTGCGCCCGGAGTGGTTCTCAAAGCCGACGACGGCGCCGAACTCCGTCTCAAAGGCGAAGTTGCCTATCATGCGCTCCCTCGCGCCCACGGTCTCCATGTCCAGCGCGCCGATGAAGGCGAAGCGCTCGCCCGTATGCGTCTCGTAGCTGTGGCCCATCAGCTGGTAGCCGCCGCAGACGCAGAGGAAGGCGACGCCGTCCTCCGCCGCGGCCTTTATCTCGCCGCCCTTGCCGGAGCGCAGGTCGTCTAGCAGCAGCCCCTGCTCGAAGTCCTGCCCGCCGCCTATGAAGCAGATGTCGAAGCCGGAGAGCGCGGCCCGCTCGCCCAGGGGCAGCTCGGCCACCGTGCAGCCTATGCCGCGCCACTCCAGGCGCTTTTTCATCGTGAGCACGTTGCCCCGGTCGCCGTAGAGGTTGAGCACGTCGGGGTAGATGTGGCAAATCTTCAGCTCCATCACTTCCAGAACTCCTTTCTGCCCACGCGGCCGGCAAGCTCGGCGCGCAGCGGGAGCATGGCCGTGTAGGTCGGCATGACGCAGACCCGCCCCTCCGTCGCCGCGATGGCGTCGGCCAGCTCTCCCACGCCGCGCACGATGCGCACCGCGTGCTCGTCCGCGCCGGCGTACTTGAGCCGCAGGCGCATGTCCTCCGCCCTCGTGCCGGAGACGATTATGGACTTGACGCCGCCGCCGGGCGCGAACAGCCGCTCGAAGCCGGCGTCCCATATCCAGCTGACATCCGTGCCGTCGGCCGTGCCGTCGTTTAGGCAGAACACCGCCGTCGTCCCCTCGCCCATCGAGGCGAGGTACTCTATCGCGCGGTCACAGCCCGCGGGGTTCTTGACCAGGACCATCGTCACCTTCGCGCCGCCCAGCTCGAAGCGCTCCATGCGCCCGAAGCCGCTCTCTATCTGCGCAAGGCTCTTCACAGCGCTCTCGGCGCTTACGCCGAGAGCGGTCGCCGCGGCGACCGCTGCGGCGGCGTTATAGAGGTTGTAGGCCGCCGGGAGGCTTACCGCCGCGGGGTAGATCTCGCCGTCTATGCGCAGCTCGACCACGGAGCCGTCGGTGGTCAGCGCGTCCACGCCCACGACGGCGACGTCCGGCTCCGTGCGGGAGTAGCCGCACTTCGGGCAGCGGAAGCCGCCCAGGTGCGCGTAGGTGTGGTATGCGTACTCATACTCCGCGCCGCAGACTATGCACCTGGGCGCGTCGGAGACGTCCGCGCCCTCTCCCAGGTTGACGTCTATGCCGTAAAAGCGCACGCGGTCCGGCGCGTCCGGGGCCAGGGAGGCCACCAGGGAGTCGTCGGCGTTCAGGCAGACCGTCGCGCGCTTAGCCCGCTCAAGGCCGATGCGTATGCTCTCCAGCGTGTGCGTGACCTCGCCGTAGCGGTCCAGCTGGTCGCGGAACACGTTGGTGACCACCACGGCCTCGGGCTGTATCTCGCCGCA
This sequence comes from uncultured Oscillospiraceae bacterium, assembly GCA_944385835.1. Lineage (GTDB taxonomy): Bacteria > Bacillota > Clostridia > Oscillospirales > Oscillospiraceae > Scatomorpha. The sequence goes on from CALWYT010000059.1 coordinate 1,961, forward strand.
GACGTGCTTGAAGGCGGCCTCGTCGCACTCGATGACGGCGCAGCGCCTCCGGGGCTTGCCCGTGAGCGAGGCGTTGGCGCAGAGGTCGGCCGCTATGCCTCGCTCGAGGTTGGAGCCTGAGCGGTTGGCCATCGGGTCATAGCCGGCGGCGCGCAGCGTCTGCTCGATTATCCTGCAGGTCGTGGTCTTGCCGTTGGTGCCGGTCACTATCACGCAGCGGATATCGCGCGAGAGCCTGGCCACCGCGTCCGGGCAGAGCCGCAGCGCCAGCTTGCCCGGCAGCGCCGTGCCGCCGCGCCCGAGCAGGCGCAGCGCCCAGCGCGAGAGCTTGCACAGCAAAATTGCGAGGAAAAGTCTCATATCCCTCTCCCATCACCTTTCGATTATCTCGTCCCTGCCCGCGCCGACGGAGACGTAGCGTATACGGCAGCCGACGGCCTGCTCGCAGAAGTTTACATAATCCTGTGCAGCCGCGGGCAGCTCGGCAAAGCTGCGGCAGCCGGAGATGTCGCCCGCAAAGCCGGGCAGATACTCGTACACCGGCTTCGCCCGCTCGAGCGCGGCCCCCGAGGGGAAGCTGTCAATTATCCTCCCGTCCAGCTCATAGTGCGTGCAGACGGGTATGTCGCCGTAGCCGGAGAGCACGTCGAGCTTGGTGAGGGCCAGCTCCGTCGCGCCCTGGACGCGGACGCCGTAGCGGCTGGCGACAACGTCGAAGCCGCCGACGCGCCGGGGCCTGCCCGTGGCCGCGCCGTACTCGCCGCCGAGGGCGCGCAGCCGCTCCGCCGCCTCGCCGGAGAACTCGCAGGTGAAGGGCCCCTCGCCGACGCAGCTCGAGTACGCCTTCATGATGCCGACGACCCGGTCCAGCCTGTGCGCCGGGACGCCCGCGCCTATGGGCGCGTAGGCCGCGAGGGTGGTGGACGAGCTGGTGTAGGGGTAGATGCCGAAGTCTATGTCCCTGAGCGCGCCGAGCTGGGCCTCGAACATGACGCTCGCGCCGCGCCTTTCAATGGCGTCGTGCAGGTATTCGGTTGTGTCCTTGATGCGCGGCAGCAGAGCCTCGCCGTAGCTCATCAGCCAGTCGTACATCTCGCCGGCGCCGGCCGCCGCGCCGTAGGAGCGAAGCGTGAGGTTCTTCCACTCTACTATGTCCCGCAGCCGCTCCTTTAAGCCCTCCGGGTGCAGCAGATCGCCCATGCGCAGGGCCTTTTTCATGTACTTATCCGCGTAGGCCGGCGCTATGCCCCGGCGGGTGGAGCCGAACTTTCTGTCCGCGAGACGGTCCTCCTCGAGGCCGTCCTGCAGCTTGTCGTAGGGCATACAGATCGACGCGCGGTCGGATATGATAAGCGCGTCCTCCCCGGGTACGACGCCCTGCGCGGCCAGCCGCTCCAGCTCGCCGTCCAGGTGCTCTATGTCTATGACCATGCCGGGACCCATGACGTTAGCGACGCCCTCGCGCAGTATGCCGCTGGGCAGGAGGTTCAGTATGAACTTCCCCCGCTCGTTGACGACGGTGTGGCCGGCGTTGTTGCCGCCCTGATAGCGGCAAACGACGTCGTAGTCCCCGCTCAGGAGGTCCACCATGCGGCCCTTGCCCTCGTCGCCCCAGTTCACGCCCACAACGGCGGTCAGCATTTTATCTCACCCTTCCCTTCTGCGGACAGCTCCGCCGCGTTGGCCTCGAGCAGCCTGCGCAAAAACGCGGCGTAAGCCCTGGCCTGCTCCGGGGCCATGCCCACGAACTTGCGTATGTCCAGTATCTCCGCGAGCGCCTCCCGGTCGAGCTTGAAGCGCCCGTCGGCGAGCAGCTTGTCCTCCAGGTCGTTGGCGCAGCCCGTCTCCTTCATGCGGCGGGCGGTCTCGACCGAGTACTCGCGTATGACCTCGTGCAGCTCCTGGCGGTCGCCGCCCAGCTCCACGGCGCGCATGAGGATGTTCTCAGTGGCGAGGAAGGGCAGCTCCTCGCGGAGATGCCGCTCCATGATGGCCGGATAGACCGTGCAGCCGGAGATGATGTTGATGACGAGGTTGAGTATGGCGTCCACGGCGAGGAAGGCCTCGGGTATGGAGATGCGGCGGTTGGCGCTGTCGTCCAGCGTGCGCTCCAGCCACTGGGTCGAGGCCGTTATCGCGGGGTTGATGGCGTCGGCGAGGACGTAGCGCGCGAGGGAGCATATCCTCTCGCTGCGCATGGGGTTGCGCTTGTAGGCCATGGCGCTCGAGCCGACCTGGGAGCTGGTGAACGGCTCGTCGAACTCCTTCTCATGGGCCATGAGGCGGAGGTCGGTGGCCATTTTGCCCGCGCTCTGCGCGATGCCGGAGAGGACGGAGAGGAAGTAGTAGTCGAGCTTGCGCGTGTAGGTCTGGCCGCAGATGGGCAGCACGGCCTCAAAGCCCATGTCATGGGCGATATTGCGCTCGAGCTGCATTGCCTTTTCCGCGTCGCCGCCGAAGAGGGCGAGGAAGCTCGCGCCAGTGCCTGTCGCGCCCTTGCAGCCGTAGAAGGGTATGCGCTCCAGCTCGAAGTCCAGCCGCTCGAGGTCGAAGGCGAGGTCCTGCGCCCACATGGCCGCGCGCTTGCCGACGGTCGTGGGCTGCGCCGCCTGGTAGTGGGTGTAGGCGAGCACGGGCGTGTCGGCGTTCTTCTCGATGAAGTCCGCCAGCGCGGCGAGGGCGTTGACGAGCAGCATACGTATCTGCTTCAGGGCCTCGCGGTAGGCGATGAGGTCGCCGTTGTCGTCCACGTAGCAGCTGGTCGCGCCGAGGTGGATAATCCCGCGCGCCTTAGGGCAGCGGTCGCCCCAGGCCCGGATATGGGCCATGACGTCGTGGCGCAGCTCGCGCTCGTAGCGCTCGGCGGCCTCGTAGTCTATGACCTCCAGGTTTTCGCGCAGCTCCCCGACCTGCTCGGCCGTGACGCCGAGGCCGAGCTTCATCTCGTTTTCGGCCAGCGCCAGCCAGAGCCTGTGCCAGGTGAGGAACTTGAAGTCCGGCGAGAAGATGTACTGCATCCGCCCGCTGGCGTAGCGCGAGCAGAGCGGGCTTTCATAGACGGGCTTATTCATGCGGCATCACTCCACTGTGACAGATTTGGCGAGGTTGCGGGGCTTGTCAATCGCGCAGCCGTTTTCGCGCGCGACGTAGTAGGCGAAGAGCTGGAGGGGTATTATCTCCGGCAGCGCGGCGAAGAGCTGCTCGCACCCCGGCGAGTACAGCACGTCGTCGGCCTCGGCGAAGATGCGCCGGTCGCCCTCTATGGCCAGGCCGAGCACCTTTGCGCCGCGGGCCTTGACCTCCTGTATATTGCTGACCATCTTGTCGAACAGCCGCTCCTGGCAGCAGAGGGCCACGACAAGGCGCTTCTCGTCGATGAGCGCTATGGTCCCGTGCTTCAGCTCGCCCGCGGCGTAGGCCTCGGAGTGGATGTAGCTTATCTCTTTGAGCTTGAGCGAGCCTTCCATCGCGGCGGCGTAGTCCATGTTTCGGCCGATGAAGAAGAGGTTCTCCTGGCCGTGCCAGCGCTCGGCGAGGTAGCGGACGTGCAGGTTCAGGTCTATCGCGCGCTGCGCCAGGCTGGGCAGGGCGCGCAGGCCGCTCACAAGCTCCGAATAGCGCGCCTCGTCCAGGCGGCCGAGCTTTTCCGCGCACCAGACGGCGAAGAGGTAGAGCGCGGCGAGCTGCGTGGTGTAGCCCTTAGTTGTGGCCACGGCTATCTCCGGCCCCGCGCGGGTGTACAGCACACCGCCGGCCAGGCGGGCTATCGTGCTGCCCACGACGTTGACTATGGCGAGGCACTTCGCGCCCCGGGCCATACACTCGCGCATCGCAGCGATGGTGTCCGCCGTCTCGCCGGACTGGGACACGGCTATGAGCAGGGTGCGGCCGTCTATTATCGCGTCGCGGTAGCGCAGCTCGCTGGCCAGCTCCGCCTCCACGGGTATGCGGCACAGGCTCTCTATGACGTACTTGCCCACGACGGCGGCGTGGTAGGCGCTGCCGCAGCCGGTTATGATTATCTTGTCTATATCCCCAAGTTCCCCGGCCGTGAGGCCCGTCTCGCCGAGGTCTATCTCCCCGCCGCGTATGCGCGGCTCTATCGTGCTCTTGACGGCGCGGGGCTGCTCCATGATCTCCTTGAGCATGAAGTGCTCGTAGCCGCCCTTCTCCGCGGCCTCGACGTTCCACACCACGTGGCTGACGTCCTTCGCAATCTCGCGGCCCGTGCGGTCGTAGACCGTGACGCGCTCCGGCGTCAGCTCGGCCAGCTCGCCGTCGTCCATATAGACCACGTTCTTGGTGCGGGCCACGAGGGCGGTCACGTCGCTCGCGAAGTAGTTCTCCCCGACGCCCAGGCCCAGGATCAGCGGCCCGGCCTCCTTGACGCAGAAGAGCCTGCCCGGCTCCCTGGCGCAGAGTACGCCGAGGACGTAGCTGCCCTCCAGCCTCGCGGCCGTGCGCATGACGGCGCGCTTGAAGTCGCCGTCGTAGTATTTCTCAAGCAGGTGCGCCACGACCTCCGTGTCCGTCTCGCTGCGGAAGGCGATTCCTCCCGCCTCCAGCTCGGCGCGCAGGGCGGCGAAATTCTCTATTATCCCGTTGTGGACCACGGCGAAGAGGCCGTGCTCGCTCAGATGCGGGTGTGCGTTGGTGTCCGTGGGCGCGCCGTGCGTGGCCCAGCGCGTGTGCGCTATGCCGCATGTCCCGGAGAGGGCCGCGCCGTCCGAGGTCTTCCCGGCGAGGTTCGCGACGGAGCCGCTGGCCTTGACCATCTCTATCCGCCCGGCGTCAGCCACGGCGACGCCCGCGCTGTCGTAACCGCGGTACTCAAGCCGCCGCAGCCCGTCCAGCAATATGGGCGCGGCCTGCGCCGTACCCGTAAAACCGACTATTCCGCACATTTCAGCTCCTTTCCCCGCGCGAGACGGCCGCCTTCAGGAAGCCTAAGAACAGCGGATGCGGCCTTGTGGGCCGGCTCTTGAATTCGGGATGGTACTGTACGGCCACAAAGAAGGGGTGCTCCGTTATCTCCACCGCCTCGGCCAGCCGCCCGTCGGGCGACGCGCCCGAAACCGTCAGCCCCGCGGCCTCCAGCCCGGCGCGGAAGGCGTTGTTCAGCTCATAGCGGTGGCGGTGGCGCTCGCTTATCTCCGGCGCGCCGTAGAGCGCGGCGAGGCGCGTCCCCGGCTTCACGGAGCAGGGCCAGGCCCCCAGGCGCAGCGTGCCACCCTTGTCTATGTCCTCGCTCTGGCCGGGCATGAAGTCTATCACCTTGTGCGCGCTGCCCGGCTCAAACTCGCCCGAGGCGGCGTCCGCCCAGCCGAGGACGTTGCGCGCGTACTCTATCACGGCGACCTGCATACCCAGGCAGAGGCCCAGATACGGCACGCCGCGCTCGCGCGCGTACCTGGCGGCGGAGATCATGCCCTCCACCCCGCGCGGGCCGAAGCCGCCGGGGACAAGGATGCCGTCCACGCCGGCAAAGGCCTCCGCCGCGTTCGCGTCCGTCACGGCCTCGGTATCCACCCACTCTATCTCCACGTTGCGGCCCAGCGCGTAGCTGGCGTGCTGCAGCGCCTCGCTTACGGAGAGGTAGGCGTCGTGCAGCTGTACGTACTTGCCCGCCAGCGCCACGCGCACGCGGCCCTCGCGGCCCCTTATGCGCCCGACCATGGCCTCCCAATCGTCGAGGCGGGGTTCGGGCGTCTCCAGGCGCAGGGCGCGGCACGCGGCGGACGCCAGGCCCTCGCGCTCGAGCATCAGCGGCGCCTCGTATAGGCTGGGCAGCGTGACGTTCTCAATCACGCAGTCCGGCCGAACGTTGCAGAAATTGGCTATCTTCTCGAAGAAGCCGGCGTCGGCGATGCGCTCGTCGCAGCGCAGCACGATGATGTCCGGCGAGATGCCCAGGCCCTGCAGCTCCTTGACGGAGTGCTGCGTCGGCTTGCTCTTGTGCTCGCCGCTGGCCCTGAGATACGGCACCAGGGTGACGTGGACGTACAGCGCGTTTCCCGGCCCGGCCTCGCGGCCTATCTGGCGTATCGCCTCCAGGAAGGGCTGGCTCTCTATGTCGCCGACGGTGCCGCCTATCTCGGTTATGACCACGTCGGCGCCGGTCTTTTCGCCCAGGGAGTAGACAAAGCCCTTTATCTCGTTGGTGACGTGGGGGATTATCTGTACGGTGCTGCCGAGGTACTCGCCCCGCCGCTCCTTATTGAGCACCTCCCAGTAGACCCGGCCCGTGGTCAGGTTGGAAAAGCGGTTGAGGTCCTCGTCGATGAAGCGCTCGTAATGGCCTAGGTCCAAATCCGTCTCCGCGCCGTCCTCGGTGACGTACACCTCGCCGTGCTGGTAGGGACTCATCGTCCCGGGGTCCACGTTGATATAGGGGTCCAGCTTCTGCGCCGCGACCTTCAGGCCGCGGGCCTTGAGCAGGCGGCCCAGCGAGGCCGCGGTTATCCCCTTTCCCAGGCCGGAGACGACGCCCCCGGTCACGAATATGTACTTACGCATTTTCCTCTTCCCTCTCTCTCAGTCCAAACTTCCAAGTTCCACAAGCGCGCCGTTCGGCAGGCGCAGTCTCCTGTAGCTCTCCGCAACGCCCAGGCCCTGCTCGCGCGCCAGCAGCCCGCGCATAACCGCGCTGTGGCACACGCAGAGCGCCGCCGTCCCCTCCGCGCGGCGGAGGGAATCGACAAACGGCCCCGCGCGGCTGAGCATATCGGCATAGCTCTCTCCGCCCGGCGGGGCGTAGCTCTCGCGGTCGGCCGTGTACGCCGCGAACTCGCGCGGCCAGCGTTCGCCTATCTCCTCCCAGGTGCAGCCCTCCCACTCGCCGAAGGACAACTCCCGCAGAGCGGGGGCGATTATGGGCCGTATGCCCATCATGCCGCCGATTATCTCCGCCGTGCGCGCGGCGCGGCCCAGGGGGCTGGCGTAGATGTAGTCCGGCGCGGCGCCGCCCATATCGATCAGCTTGGCGCCCAGCTCGTAGGCCTGCCGCTCCCCCCTCGCGTTGAGGGGTATGTCGCTCGCGCCCTGTATCCTCGCGGCGGCGTTCCAGTCCGTCTCGCCGTGCCTTGCAAGCAGTACGCGCATATCCGCAGGCACCTCCTCCCGTAAAGCTCCACAGACGGTGTATTATATCACGCTGAAAATACGTATTCAAGAAATTTTGCGCCTGCGCGCGGCAAAAGCGCCCCGCGGCAACGTGCCGCGGGGCGCCCCCCTCCAAAGCCTGGATTGTCTGCGCTATATGTCCAGGACATAGCGCTCCCAGGCGTTTATAATCTTCGTCTCGCCCCGCTCCACGCAGCGCGGTATCTCGTAGCCGTAGTTCATATGCACGTGGCCGTGGACCAGCAGGCGCGGGCGGTACCTGTCCACAAACCTGACGAAACACTCAAAGCCGCGGTGCGCGAGGTCCTCCGCGTCGCCGAAGCCGCGCGGCGGCGCGTGGGTGACAACGACGTCCACGCCCCCCGCCCGTCTCACGGCCCAGCCCGCGCGCCAGAGCCGCGCGCGCATCTGCCGCTCGGTGTACTGGTGCGGCCCGCCGTTGTACCACAGGCTGCCGCCGAAGCCCAGTATGCGCAGGCCGTTCACCTTGACAAGCGTGTCCTCTATGCACTCGCAGCCCTCCGGCGGGCGGCGCTCATACTCCGCGTCGTGGTTGCCGTGGACGTACAGCAGCCGGCTGCGCCCCATCGTGACAAGGAAGCTCAGGTAGCTGCTCTTGAGGTCGCCGCAGGATATCATCAGGTCGTAGCTGTTCAGCCGCCCGGGCTGGTAGTAGTCCCACAGGTAGGGGCTTTCCTGGTCGGAAAGCAGCAGCAGCTTCACGGCGAGGCCGCCCCCTTCTCCGGCGGGATGCTGTCGCGGTAGACGCCCTGGAGGCGCACGATGCTGCGCGCCATGGGCAGCAGCTCGTCAAAGGCGGGTATGCTCCCGTCCACATTGTCGAGCAGGTAGTCCATGTGCAGCACCTCCTCCGGGCTGAGCCAGCGGTTGCCGTCGCTCTCCACCGCTCCGTCCTGCGAGCGGTAGCGGCGGTGGAACACGGCGAAGGAGCCGTCGATAAGCCCGCGCGTGAGTATATTGGCCAGGCTGCGCACGCCGTCCGGCAGGGAATCGTCCAGCGTCAGCCCTACGGCGCCGCTGGCCATGCCCCACCAGTAGTTGACGGCCTTGCCGCTGCCCTTGTAGTCCAACTCGTCCCAGCCGCCGTGGAGGATGGAGGTGCAGATACGGATGTAGAAATTGCCCCAGTCCCAGTAGGGCGAGGCCAGCGCCTGCAGCTTTCCGTCGTGCTGCCTCTGGCTCAGCCCCCAGCGGCCCAACGGCGTGTCCGGCATGGGTACGTCGCGGTTCGAGACCATATCCAGGCCCTCGCCCAGCAGCCGGCCCACGGGGTCGGGGTCCACGCAGGACCAGACCAGCCGCAGCCTGGCGCGCGGGTTTGTTAGCTGCGCGCCCAGGGCGAAGGCGTTTATGCTGGCAGGCACGCCGAAAATGGGGCTGGAGGCCACGTAGCCTATCTCGTCGCCCCTGCTCATCGCCCCGGCGATGGCCCCTGTGACAAATTTGCCCTCGTATATGCGCGAGTAGTACGTCCGCACGCCGGGATAGGGCATGGCGACCGAGCAGTTGAGCACCTTCAGATCCGGGCGCTTGGCCGCCAGCTTGCGGCAGGCGGAGATGAGCGTCGCCGTGGTGGCGAAGATGACGTCCGCGCCCTCGTCGGCCGCGCGCTCGAGCAGCTCGTAGGCGTCCTCGCCCGGCTCCAGATTATAGACCCTGGTGCTCACGCTCCCGGCCATCGCCTTCTCCAGCGTCCGGCGGCCCAGGTCGTGCGCCGCTATCCAGGAGCTGTGCAGGGGGTCGGCCTGGTTCACAAAGGCCACGTCCAGCCTGCTGGGCAGCAGCCTCCCGCCCAGCAGCCTGCCGAGCAGGCCCTTGGCCCTGGCGCCCTCCGCCTCGGCGTCGTCCACGCTGACCTCTATAGGCTCGCTCTGCGCCCTGGCCTTGACGTCGCCCCAGATGGCCTCCAGCGAGCGGCTTATCTCCCTCTGGCTCAGCTCCTTGAGCGTGCCGATGGGGTAAAGCTCCAGCCAGACCAGCAGCGCGTCGGATACGGTTATGCCGAGGCTCGGGCCGTCCAGCGCGAGGAAGGCGGTTTTGAAGTAGTGGTAGCCCGACTGGAAGCGGCGGCGCTCGGCCTCCGTCCAGACGTGGTCCGGCTCATAGCCCAGCGCGGCCTGCAGCTTGGCGAAGCCGCCCCTGTGGCTGAAATAGACCTGATACTGCCCGCTGAGGCGGTAGAAGTCCATGAACTCATAGTACACCGCCACGGCCTCGTCGTCGCTGTAGCGGGGTATGAGGCGTATGACGTAGCCGGGGATGCTGGGCGCGCCAAAGCTCTTGAGCACGCTGACGCGCTTGTTCCCCTCCAGGACATAGAAGCGGCCCATGTACTCATAGCAGCGCACCGGGTCGCGTATGCCCTCCTCGCTCAGGTGCGCCGCGCAAAGCTCTATCCACTTTGCGGCGAACTCGCTGTCCGCCGGCAGCAGGGGCATATAGTCCGCGGCGAAGGCGGTGCGGCGGCCGAGGGTCTTTGTGCCTACGATCTGTTCGGCGGGTATGTCTATGACGCCGAGGTCCACGCGGCCCGCGACCATGGAATCGTTGAGTATCTCGTCCAGTATCTGCAAATAGGGGTAGCGCCCCTCCATGAGACATTCCTTGTAGGTTTTCTGCCCCGCCTTGAGGGCCTGGGCGTACTGCGCGCTCGCTCCCTGCTGGCTCAATCCGACGCCTCCTTTGCAACTGTATACGCTTATTTTACCAAGCCCCCGGCGCGAAGTCAAGGATAGCGCGGCGAGCTTGACTTGGCCACTCGCGCTTGATAGAATAGGATTAACAATACCACGGGGGTGCTTTCATGCTGGAATTTGAACTTCCCTACGACAAACGTACAATGACGCTCCACCTCGAGGAGCGCAACTTTGCCGGCGAGCTTGTCGGACGCCAGAGCGGCTATCCCGCGGCGGAGGACCCCGCGGCGCTGGTGGAGGCCGCGCTGGACAACCCCATAGCCTCGCCGAGGCTGGAGGAGCTTGCCGCCGGCAAGCGCGACATCGTCATCATCTGCTCCGACCACACGCGGCCCATCCCCTCGCGCATCATAACGCCCATACTCCTGCGCCGGATACGCTCCGTCAGCCCGGAGGCCCGCATACGGCTGCTTATCGCCGTCGGCTCCCACCGGCGCACGACGCGGGAGGAGCTTATTGCCAAGTTCGGCGATGAAATCGTGGCGCGCGAGGAGATAGTCGTCCACGATTCGCGCGACCCGGCCGGGCTTGTGCGCATTGGCACCCTGCCGAGCGGCGGGCCGTGCATCATAAACAAAATCGCCGCGGAGGCCGACCTGCTTATCTCCGAGGGCTATGTCGAGGCGCACTTCTTCGCCGGCTTCTCCGGCGGGCGCAAGAGCGTGCTGCCGGGCATCTCCGCCTATGAGACGATACGCGCCAACCACTCCGGCCCCTCACTCGCCGACGAGCGCACCCGCACCGGCAACCTGGAGGGCAACCTGGTCCACCGCGACATGGTCTACGCCGCGCGCACGGCCAAGCTGGCCTTCATCCTGAACGTCGTCCTCAACGGCGAGAAGAAGCTGATCGGCTGCTACGCCGGCGACCTGGAGCGGGCGCACGAGGCCGGCTGCGAGTTCCTGCGCAGCCTGAGCGGCGTAAAGCGCGTACCCTGCGACATCGCCGTGGTGACAAACGGCGGCTTCCCCCTCGACCAGAACCTCTACCAGACCACTAAGGGCCTGTCCACGGCGGATGCCCTGCTGCCTGAGGGCGGCGTCGTCATACTGGTCGCCGGCTGCCGCGACGGCCACGGCGGGCAGGACTTCTTCGACAACGTCGCGAAGGCGGAAAGCCCCGCCGAGTTCCTGGAGCGGGCAGTGCGCACCTCCTGGCGCGACACCGCCGACGAGCAGTGGACCAGCCAGATCCTGGCGCGCACCCTTGTGCGCCACCCGGTGATATACGTAAGCGACCTGGTCGATCCCCGGCTCATCTCCGCGCTGCACATGGACCTGGCCGCCACCGCCGACGAGGCGCTGGCCAAGGCCTTCGCCATAAAAGGCCCCGACGCCAGGGTCGCCGTAGTTCCGAACGGCCCCGGCGTGGTCATCGTGGACTGAGCCGCCATATATAACGCAAAAACGCCGCCCGGGTTTTGTCCCGGGCGGCGCTCGCCGTCTTTACGTTATCCTTTACAGCTGCGCGAAGCGCATGAGCATCGCCGCCGCCTGCGCGCGGGTCGCCGTCCCCTGCGGGACAAGCGTCGTGGCGGTGACGCCGGTGACTATGCCCTTCTCAACGGCCCAGGCCATCGCAGCCTCCGCCCAGTCGCTGACGCTCGCCGCGTCCGTGAAGGCGCTCAGGCTCTGCGCGCTCGCAGGCTCTCCCGCGTAGCGCCAGAGCATAGTCGCAAACTGCTCGCGCGTCACAAGCCCGTTCGGGTCCGTGCCGTCAGAGACGCCGCTCTCCATCGCCCAGGAGCGGGCCTCGGCCTGCCAAGACGCACCCGTCACCGTCTCGCCGTCCATGCGGGCGAGGATCGCCCAGACCATCGCGCGGGTCATGTTAGCGTCCGGCTCGAAGGTGGTGGCCGAGGTCCCGTCCATGAGGCCGTTGGCGTAGACGTACTCGACGTACTCGCGGTACCAGCTCCCCGCCGGGACGTCGACGAAGGGGAAGCCGTCGGAGAACACCGCGCTCACGGTGACGTCGTGGCCGGGCATGGTGAAGGTATCACCCTCTATCGGCTCGCCGTCCACAGTTATGTAAACCAACTCGTAGCCCGCGTCCGGCGTCGCGGTGACGGTTATCGTCGCGCCCGCGCTGGAGTTCGAAAGGCTGGCGCTGACGCTGCCGCCCGCCGGCTGCGTGACGGTTATCTCGTACATGTCGGGGATGGCGATCTCGCGCTCGAT